>JABEUN010000039.1 GCA_013044385.1 Acidimicrobiaceae bacterium | reverse complement strand
TGGGATACATAGATTCCGGTATCAACTCTCCGGCCGACCATCGCGCAAATCCTACGAAATCGGAAAACTTCTCCGCCCGCTCCCTGAATACGACTATGCGACCGGCGTCTGCGAGACCGATCTGATCCATCAGGCCCACCCTCCTACCTTGAAGTAGGGATGTTGCTGTGATTGGATCAACAACCAGTAACTTCTGTCCTACAAAGAACTCCTGCACGCTAAGCGAATCATCGGGTTCTACCACATCCACTTTTTTTGATCTGGATACAGAATAAGCTCCAACCTCAGACCTACGCAGTCGCGTCAAGGTTCCAAGCGAGCCGACACTGTATGCCAGATCCCGTACGAGAGCCCGGACATAAGTTCCCGAACCGCACCTGACATCGAAGGAGTAATGGCCGTCGGCTAACTCATTAACCCCGAATTCGTAAATGGATACTCGCCGAGAAGCTAGAACGAAATCCTGCCCCTCCCTAGCGAGCTTGTGTGCTCTTACTCCATCCACCTTCAGGGAAGACACCTTTGGAGGAATCTGGTCGATCTCTCCCAAAAAACCTTTGCAGGCCTCAATCACTCTTTCCGAACTGGATGGTAGAGGACTCGTGGCAATCGTCTCTCCATCTGCATCAAGGGTGTTTGTCTCATACCCGAGCACAAACTCACCCGAATACCTTTTGTCGCTACCAATGACTTCACTCAACAGTCGTGTAAAGCGCTGCGTGGCAACCACCATCAATCCTGTCGCCATCGGATCAAGAGTGCCAGCATGTCCGGCTTTCTTGATACCGAACCGTCTCTTCAGCTGATTAAGCAGCGTGTTGGAGGTTATACCCTGTGGCTTGTCTAGCAGATAGATGCCGCCGTCAACTGCCATTCAATCATCCCTGAGATCGGCTACGCCCGATTCACTGGACATTCTGCGCAGAATCTCTTCGACCCGAAGACCCGTTGCAAGCGCGGGATCAGCCTGGAACTCAAGAGTGGGTGTGCGGCTAAGTCGTACCTGCTTAGCAATGGCCGCCTGAATGGCTCCCCGGTGCGACTCAAGGGACATCCGAGAGTCAGCTCCGAGCTCTGCCAAGTAGACCCTTGCCTTTCTAAGGTCAGGATCTACATCCACGGCGGTAACTGTCACCAATAACAACCTGTCATCGTTATCCGCCAGCCTCTCAAGCTGCTCCGCGATCACCTCTTTGAGCAGGCTGTTCACCCTCGCAACCCGGGGGAATCTTCCCCCGGTCGAATCACCTCTAGCCCGTGCCACCTACTTCAATCCTCACCTAACTCGACCTCACCCTGTGGAAGAAGTCCCGTTAGCTCCTTGGAATCTCTCGATCCTCGAAGGTCTCAATCAGGTCGCCAGATCGAAGATCCTGGAAGTCTGACAGACCGATGCCACACTCGAAGCCCTGCTGAACTTCGCGCACATCGTCCTTGAATCTACGAAGCGAATTGATGGTACCCTTCCAAATGACAACACCATCCCTGATGAAGCGGACCTTGGATCCACGAGTTATGGTTCCACTTCTTACATAACAACCTGCGACCGCACCCGCCTTTGGAACCCTGAAGATATCCCTGACCTCGGCTTCTCCGGTCACGACTTCCTCATACTCCGGTGCGAGCATTCCAACCATTGCAGCTGCTATGTCTTCTAGAACCTTGTAGATGATCTCGTATGTCCGTATCTCTACATCTTGAGACGATGCAAGTTCCCTCGAACGCCGGTCCGGGCGGACATTGAATCCAATTATCGTCGCGTTAGAGGCCGCTGCCAGCCCAACATCATTCTCATTGATTCCGCCAACAGCCTTGTGAATGATGCTGAGTCTGACGTCCGGACGCTCGAGCTTCTTGAGCGACTCGCTCAGGGCTTCGAGGCTTCCTTGTACGTCAGCCTTAACAATCAAGTTAAGTGTCGCCGACTCGCCCTTTTGGATCTGCTCGAACAGGTCTTCGAGTTTCGCTCCTGCGGCCGCTGCAGCTCGAGTGGTGTAACCAGCCATCCGATAGCGTTGCTCACGCCCCTCGGCAATCATTTTTGCAGTTGATGGATCCTGCGAGACTCTGAAGTCATCACCTGCAGCTGGCACCTCAGAGAAACCGAGCACCTGTACCGGAGTCGAAGGACCCGACTCCTTTACATGCTGGCCGTGCTCATCGACCATAGCCTTTACTCGTCCCCAAGCTTGCCCCGCGATCATATTGTCACCTATATGAAGGGTGCCCTTCTGAACAATCACGGTGGCCACGGGCCCTCTACCAACATCCAGATTCGCCTCTAGCACGACACCTTTAGCTCGTCCAGTCGGATTTGCCTTGAGCTCCAGAACCTCAGCAAGCACGAGGATCTGTTCGAGGAGGTCGTCAACGCCCATATTCTGGAGTGCTGATACCTCGACCATGATGGTATCTCCGCCCCACTGCTCTGGAATGAGACCATACTCAGACAGCTGTTGCATCACCCGTGTGGGATCAGCATCTGCCCGATCGACTTTATTGATTGCGACGATTATTGGAACCACTGCGGCTTTGGCGTGGTTGATGGCCTCAATTGTCTGAGGCATGACACCATCGTCGGCAGCTACCACGAGGATTACAATGTCGGTCACCTGTGCGCCTCGTGCCCTCATCTGAGTAAAGGCCTCGTGACCCGGTGTATCGATGAAGGTAATTGACTTGCCCTCAACTTGTACCTGATATGCACCGATGTGCTGAGTGATTCCACCTGCTTCGGTAGCGACCACGTTCGCCTCTCGAATACGGTCGAGGAGTTTCGTCTTGCCGTGGTCGACATGACCCATAACCGTAATTACGGGTGGCCTTGCCACCATCATCGCTGGGTCTTCGGAATCATCCTCATCGAAGTATTTCGCCTCGAGCTCGGCCTCCTGTTCCTGACCAGGATCGACCAACCTCACTTTGGCACCGATCTCGGCCGCGAAAAGCTCAATCATGTCATCGGATAGAGACTGCGTTGCAGTGACCAACTCACCTTGAAGTAGCAAAAAGCGCACTACATCCCCAGCTGATCGATTCAGCTTCGGAGCGAACTCCTGAGCCGTCGAACCGCGTTCCATAATTACCTCAGTATCCGGAACGGGCGCATTAGACGGTGTGTAGGTAGTTACCTGAGTCGGCTCCAACTCCTCAAAATTCTTCTTCGACCTGCGCTTGGACTGCCTCTGGGGAGCTCTGCCCCTACCAGGAGCTGGGCCCCTTGAGGCTGGTGTCGATGCGCCCGCACTTGCTGTGCCCCTAGCGGCAAATCCGCCACCCGCACCACCCGTGCGTGGACCTGAGAAGCCACCTGGTCGTGGTCCTCTATCGCCTCCTGGTCCACCCGTTGGGGCACCGCCCGTGCGTGGTCCTGAGAAGCCACCTGGTCGTGGTCCT
>JABEUN010000038.1 GCA_013044385.1 Acidimicrobiaceae bacterium | reverse complement strand
TCGGAACGTTACACTCACTGGCGGAGTCGCTCCGGCTCGGAGTTACATCGACGAGCTGCTCCCTGACGTGCTCGAGGGCAAAATTGAACCGGGACTGGTATTCGATTTGGTGGTCAACTCGATGAAATCTCCGCAGGATACGAGGCAATGGCCGACCGGACAGCTCTCAAGGTGATTGTCCGGCCCTGACGGATTACAGACGAAGAAGGGAGATTTCGATGGAAGTACAACCAAAGCAAGCAACCTCGAAGGGTTCAGCTGATTGGTTCACGGGCGATGTCTACATAGACGTCATTGCCTGTGCGGAGGAGCCATCGTGTTTCAACGTGGGGGCAGTGCATTTCACTCCGGGGGCTCGGACCGCATGGCATTCGCATCACGGTGGCCAGACCCTCTACGTCACCGAGGGGAGTGGCCTTGTGCAATCTAGGGGAAGGCAGATCGTATCGATATCGGCAGGTGATGTTATTCGCACACCCGACGGTGAAGAGCACTGGCACGGTGCAGCTCCGGACCATTTCATGACGCACCTATCGATGACCGATGGTTATCCGACCTGGGGTGCACAGGTCACCGACGACGAGTACCACAACCACCGACATTAGAGCGGAAAATGACGACGTTGACTGAGGGTGAACTCTGACGCATCAGTAATGTGAGAGCCCTAGAACAGTTGGTTGTGCCGCATTCGGCACAACCAACCAACCCAGTATGGTTTGTACCTGTTGGCATCATGACCAGGAGTTTCACTCAGTTGAATTGCTCCATCTCCATCTCCATCTCCATCTCCATCTCCCGGTGGACTTTGTCAGCTACATGAGAAGTCCATCGGTCTAGTGCAGTTATTTCAAGCGACATCTTGTCGTACTTAATTTTCGCTGTAGTTTGCCCGCTGTGGCAGGTGAATGAGGATAAGGTACTTGCCCGGAAAATTCGCTACACTGATGGAGCCTGAAAGTAAAAGTCTCTTCGGTCAGCTTCTCGAATACGGGACTTCGAGACAAGGTAGAAACTAGATGCAGGTCGGGTTAACAGCTCATTCTAGATCGTCAAAGTTGGCTCTGATCATCTTGGGCTGGGAGCAGACGCACCCACATCGAGTGTCCCATTGTTGGTAGGTTTTGAAAGCTAGCTAAAGTCCTTTCTCCTTCTTCAGCGGGCGCTATTGTTTGAGAGCGCGTTTGGGGACATGAGTTTTGGCGTCGCGATGTTTCGGATCCCCTGTGAAGTCCGAATGACCTGGTCCCTTGCTGGTACAGACGTTGCACTCGTAGGTACGCTGTTGTCATGGGTGAGGTCCGCTGTTTCGGCTGTGGCGCAACTGTCCCGGACGTAGACGGACCCGTCCATGCCTACATACTCGCTGCTCCTGGATGTTGGTCGTTGTACTGCTCCCTCCTGGATGTGAAGTTTGAGGGCGCCGGCGAAACGACGGGTCGGCCGCAAGGACTGGTCGATGCCTACGCTGCACAGCACGGCACGAATACTGAGCGACGCAACCGCCAGTCGGTCTCACTTCATTTGGTCAGCCTCTGTGCCGGGCTGGAGTATGACCTTCCCGAAGAGCGGCGAAGGATCCTCATCGGTCGGATGTCCCACCGTGAGTACCCAGCACTGCAACCTTCACCAACTTCATTCTCGGTAACGGTTCAAAACGTCGTTGCCGCTAAGGACGACGCTCGACTTGGCGTGGTGCGTGACCTGGAGAAGGCGACCTGGTCCGCATGGTCGGTCCATCAAACACAGATACGGGCATGGCTCAAGGATGAACTACGTTTGGTTGACCGTTGGTATCCAGCGGTAGCGAGTAGTGACCTAAAAGTTGAACGTCGAAGCGACCTTCCGAGGTGAGGAACCTGATAGCCAAAGACTTCGTGCGGCCTTCACTTTTTCATTCGTCGGACTTTGGGTTGCGGCTACCAATGATCTTCCCACTCGTTGTCCAGTCGAAAATATTCTCCATCTGGAGCGTGCCAGTTTCTTATGCAGAAGGTTGAGAGCTTGGTCCGACGAGGAGACAGGGGTGTGGCCGAAGCACTCCGCAATTACTCCCTAGATTCCAATCCTCAGCTCACGGCTTGTTTTACCAGGGCTGTGATCTTTGCCTCTACGGTGGCGGTCAACTCAGTGATAGCGTACGAATTCGGCCACATGGTACCGTCGTCGAGGTTCGCCTTGTCGGTGAACCCAAGCGTCTGATATCTGGCCTTGAATTTGCCCGCATTTTGAAAGAAGCAGATGATATTGCCGTCCTTGGTGTAAGCAGGCATTCCATACCAGGTTTTCGATGCGAGGGTTGGCGCTGCTGCCTTGATCAGAGTGTGGAGTTTATCTGCCATGGAGCGATCGGGTTCCGACATCTCGGCGATCTTTGCGAGTACTTCGCTTTCTCCATCGGCCTTTGTCGCCTCGGCCTTCAGTTCCTTGGCACGCTCGCGCATCGCAGCCTTTTCGTCGGCACTGAATCCTTGGGAAGCTCTGCTGGTCGGGCTGGTTCGCTTTGCAGTCCCCTGCTTATCCGTCATTTTAGGAGTCCTTTTGTGTGCTGCATTTTGCATCTTCTCAGAAGCCGTGTTGAGCCTGATCTACTGAGAATAGGATACGAGAACGGCTAGTGAGATCGCTTTCTGACTCGGCGAACTTACATTCTATTTGTCGTCGTGGCTAGCTTGATGACCTCGATTTGTTAGGGACAGACTCGGGACTGCCACGGCATGTGGGAGGAGCAGCTGCGGGCTCGGATTGTCACGACCATTACAGGTCAAGGCAAATAGTCAACAGGTACTGGAGGTCGACCGTGACGGCAACTTTGAAGATGACACATAAAGCAATTGGAGCCGAGGTTCGACGGGGAACGTATGAGATTATGGTCGACGGCGACCTTGCTGGATCGGTTGAAATGAACAAGACGGTCGAGATTCCAATCGAGTCTGGCAGTCACACCCTACAACTTCGAAGTGGCCGAAACTCCAGCCGGGCCCAGACGTTCGAGGCTGCCGAGGGTCAAACTGTTGCGTTTAGGTGTACCGGAAAGAGCATGCTGCCGGTATTTCTTCTATCCTTCGTCGTCCCGAGCCTGGCACTCCAGCTCCGCCGTGTAGGAGATGGTCGGACTTTCGACTAGTCGCTCCTCCTAGCTTTCAGGTTCGCCATTGCCGCGCCGTGCTATCAGATCGCAACTACAACGAGCACTAAGGGGTTCTGAGCTTGGAAGTCGCGTTGATGATTACATCGATGACGTCGGTATTCGACAGTGGCCGTCCGAGGTACACCTCGGCAATTACGTGTCGAAAGACGGCCGTGGGTCGGACCGAGTTCACCTGCCCCTCGTCACAAGCTTCAGGCGATACCGGCAGTGGCAGCCCCTGACTCTCGGTCTTCGTAGGGCTGAATCTCGACGATGTGACCGTCGGTCACTAGGTAGACGTGGAAAAGTGTCCGCTCTCTTAGTTCGTTACCCGGCCTCGGCCATCTTACGGTAAGGCCACATAGGAGCCCATTAGTTCCTGCGACGAGTTCGGTGATGTCGGCCTCTGCTCCTTCGTCCATGAGACGCCGAAACGTCGCCAGCACGTCGGAACGACTTCGACATCGTTTCGGGTGATTGTCGTCACCCCAACGGACGTCGTCGCTGAGCAGGGCTCCGAATGCCTCGAGATCCCGAGCAGTTAACGCGGTACGTACCCGTAGGGTCAGATCGTGTGTGTCGTGCACGGTCACAAGCATAACCCGATCGTCCCAGCTCGTACTGTTCGGCTGGCGGGAGTCGTGGCTGAGGAGAGGGATCCGATACGGTTCTTGCTTTCTCGAAACAGACCGCCATGACTGATTGCAGCGCCGCCTCGTGGTGACGGAAATGAGCGCGAACTAGGAGAGCGGTGGTGGCACATGTAGCAGTAGTGTCCCGCACCATCGGATCACGTAGCTGATCCGCTTTTGGCCGCCAAGCCTGGGATGTTCTGGGAGTTCTCGTGCGCGCCGTCGCCCCGTTCGGTGGTGCATCTGCGATATCTGTACTCTGCCGGAGCTGCGTCCCATGAGCCGCCGGCCCTTAAGTACACGTAACTGCGCTACCGAACTATTTCGAGCGGGCCTTGCCCTGGATTGTCCGTTGCGTCAGGTCAGCACCACTTGGAGGGGTTTAGAAATAACTACCATGAACTAACACCCAAGAACTCATCGAAAATCTGGCATAGGGGATCAAAGCCTCGCAACGTCTGAGATGTTGATGCGTCACCGTGATTTCCAGTCCAGAATCCCCCGATACAGGTTGACGGCCTTCGCCTCGTCGCTGTCAAGTCCGTTGCCTTTACAGTCGAGGACCACGGGTTCGCCGACACGACGAATCGTGACTGCACGAACAGCGAGCACCGTCTCCGGCATCGTTTACTTGTCTTGCCTGCCATGGTGCGACGAGATTCGATATTTTACAGTAGAACTAGATGTCCGATACCACGTACGTCAAGGTCAACGGCACCCTGTTTCATCTGATCACCCACGGAGTACGGCAAGCGCCCAAGCACGAATCACAGCACTAGCTACCAGCAGTTGACCTTGGCGACGGACTCCATTCACGTTTGATCAGCCCGAACACCCACGAGTCTGACACTTCGCCGTTTACGACGCAGTCCTCGCGTAACGTCCCTTCAAGCACGAAACCAAGCTTTTGCAGGACGTGGGCAGAAGCCGCGTTGCGCGTATCAGCGGCAGCCTGGACTCGATTTAAGTCCAAAGTGTCAAATGCCCAACACAGCAAGGAATGAGCGGCTTCCGTAGCATAGCCGTGACCCCACGCTGTTTCGTAAAAGCAATAACCCAATGACGCGCTGCGGTGCTCTGGGTCCCAGCGAGTTAGGGCGCACCATCCGATGAACGCCTCGTCAGAAACATGGTCTATGGCCAGCCGCGCCCCCGTACCTTCCTTCGCCATGCGCTCGCAAGTTGCGATGAATAACTCTGCTCGAGCACGTTCACTCCATGGCGGCGCATCCCAGTAGCGCATCACGTTGGAATTGCTGTGCAGCCTAAAGAGGGCGTCGGCGTCCACGCTGGTGAACGGGCGTAGCTGCAGGCGAGCGGTCTGAAGAGTCGGGGCTGGTAAAGCGTAGGTCACACCTTAACTTACCTTGAAAGAAGGCGGGGAAAGTGCCCATGTTGGCCTGGTCGAACGCAAAGAGTTGGTGAAGAAGAAACATCGATAACGACTTTGACTCGAGGTGGCTCGCCAACCGGGGCTCCTGTACTAGTTGCTGTCAAAATTTCGCCGACATCAATGAGATGACGTAGCGCCAGGAAAGCAAACTCCATCACGGTACGACACGGCATTTTAGGGAGTAATTCGACAGCCTACACATCGGACTCGGAATGCCCAAGGAAGCATTTCATGCTGACTTCTGCTGACCCTTTAACCGCAATTGCCGTGACTAACTGGACGGCTCGCACCGTGACTGATGGTCTTGGCGATCGTTCCGTGATGATCCGAAGGAGCGAACCGCGTTGTTCAGGTACTTCCTGACGCCAAACACGTGGCCGTCACCATCTCCGATACAAACTCGTTGAAGATGAGGGTGAGCAATGACTCGAAGTCTGCTGGCCACACGGTCTACTTCGACGCATTCGCCGATCCCAAACTTCCGGATGGCTTGCAGGTTCGCTTGGCATGTTGGTTGACGGGTTCGGATCGACAATGTAGTTTTTGTTGTGTAACTCTCTCAATAATCCTTCGTAGGACGACCGAAGTACGAGGAAGGTAAAGGAGCCGGGAATTGGCCACTGGTGCGATAGCTAGCCTGTATATGGTCAACTTAGATTGCACGGATCCCCGGGGGATGGCCGCCTTCTACTCGGCCCTCCTTGGCTGGGAGATGCCGTATTGCGAAGACGAGTACTCGATGGTTTCGAACGGATCGACCTCCATCGGATTCGGACGAGTCGACGGCTATACCGCACCATCTTGGCCCGATGATCAGCACGCTAAGCAGTACCACCTCGACCTTCTCGTCTCAGATACCACCCAGGCCGAGGCTGAGTGTAGAGAACTGGGTGCAACTCTGCCCGACTTCCAGCCCGGCGGTGACCGATGGCGGGTCTTGTTGGACCCTGAGGGGCGCCCGTTCTGCCTGGTTGCTGCTCCAGCTGGGGCCTAACTGAGGTCATACCTCGTCCGCCCGCTGACTTGTTCGACCACATTAGAACCCTCGTGCGCCGAGGAACGAAGGCCCCCTTCTAGGGTACCGTTGACCCAAAGAACGACTAGGTGGCTGGTTAGGCTCGGTGCGGAGGCCGTTTCAGGGCGGCCCTGACGACCCGCTTGAAGGGTCCGGGTGGATGCCGGTCGGGTACCCAGATGGAAAAGGTGTGTCCGGCGTCGTAGGCGACCAGCTCGGAGCCGACGTGCGGCTGGCCCAAGATCAACCGTCCCAATCACTCTGATAGCATGGCGACGAATTTGGGTCAGATTCACGCCGCCACTGCGGGATAGTCGACCGTGAGAATGAGTAGTTCGACTAGTTGAACACCCAGGATTGGCGGCGAGCCCGGGCGCTGCTTATGACCGACAGGTTACCAACTCAGCCTCACACGCCAACGACGACGGCGTCTGGGCTGAAAGTCGTGGCCACGTGGTCCAAGTCGTGACGACGTGGCGGAGAAGAAACAGGCGATCGTACCGGGATTGGAAAGGTGGTCTACAAGTGGTCCCGACGACGGGCGAGGCACACATCGTTGCGGCTTGGTCACGGGGGTTTTGGGTCGTGCTTGGCACTGGTTTTCCTGACTGGGTGTTGTACTCCTGCGGACCAGTAGACGGGATCAAAGGTCGGGGAAAGGCAATGATGAATGGGGTCCCCGAAGCTGGAGGTCCGACAGCACCCCACCAGGTTCACGGGGCTGAC
>JABEUN010000037.1 GCA_013044385.1 Acidimicrobiaceae bacterium | reverse complement strand
CTAGATCTTTGGCTGTGTAATGGACCGAATACCTCAGCGCATCTGGTCGCGTGAACAGCAGCGATTATATCGAGCTAACTTGATATATTGAAGTAGGTTGATATGAATATGCTCAAACTGCGTGACCAAACTAATGAGGAGATCCCGTGGAAGTTGATGGAGTGGCTAACCCGATCGTCATGTTCGTCTGTGTGCACAATTCGGGAAGGTCTCAGATGGCAGCAGGACTCCTGGAACATCTAGCTGGCGGACGTGTACTTGTCAGATCAGCCGGGAGTGAGCCTGCCGATCGGCTGAATCCGACCGTGGTTGAGGCTATGTCGGAGATCGGTCTAGATATATCAGCTGAGACACCCAAGCTCCTGACAGAAGAGGCGGTCAGAGGTGCCGACGTCGTGATCACTATGGGATGTGGCGACGCCTGCCCGCTATACGTAGGCAAAAGGTATATCGACTGGGCACTGGATGATCCAAGCGGCAGGAGTCTCGAAGAGGTGAGGGTCATCCGTGATGAGATTGAAAGCAGGGTCAAACAGCTACTTGGGGAGTTGATCGACTGAACCTTATTCTGAACGGTTTCCCACTCGGAGGCTTCCCAGCTTCCATCGACTTACAAATTGTGAGTAGTTCTCCTTCCCACCAAACTCGTTTAGGTCCGTCTGCGACATTGGGGTAATATTCGAACATGTCTGAGAAAATTACTATGACGGCCAACGGGAAGCTACAAGTCCCTGACGAGCCAATTATCCCATACATCGAGGGGGACGGGACAGGTGTGGATATCTGGCCGGCCGCCCAGTTGGTGTTTGATGCGGCTGCGAAGAAGCACGGCAAGAGTGTGACTTGGCTGGAGGTTCTGGCCGGCGAGAAGGCCTTTAATGAGACCGGAAACTGGCTTCCAGAGGAGACTGTCACGTCGTTCCGGTCGCATCTGATCGGAATCAAGGGACCACTCACCACCCCTATTGGAGGTGGATTTCGATCGCTGAACGTAGCGCTACGTCAGATCCTCGACCTTTACGTGTGCCTGCGACCGGTGAGGTGGTTCAAAGGAGTTCCATCACCGGTTCTGCATCCGGAACTTGTAGATATGGCGATCTTCCGTGAGAATACCGAAGATATCTATTCCGGCATGGAGGTTGAGTCCGGAACTCCGGCCGCTAAGCGACTGATCGAGTTCCTCCACGACGAGTTTGGTTGGGAGATTCGTGAGGACGCTGGAATCGGTGTGAAGCCGATCTCCAAGTTTGGGTCTGATCGCTTGATTAGGGCTGCGCTGAACTATGCAGTGGCCAAGGACCGCAAGTCGGTCACACTGGTCCACAAAGGCAACATCATGAAGTACACCGAGGGCGCCTTCATGAAATGGGGTTATCAGCTCGTGCGGGACGAATTCAGTGACGTTGCAGTGGGATGGGATGATTGCGGAGGTAAACCAGGGGACAAGATACTGGTTAAAGATGCCATTACAGACATAACCCTCCAGCAGGTACTAACCAGGCCGGCGGAGTTCGACGTCATTGCGACGATGAACCTGAACGGCGATTACCTCTCCGATGCTCTTGCAGCTCAGGTCGGGGGTATCGGGATTGCTCCTGGAGGCAACATCAACTACGTGACGGGCCACGGGGTCTTCGAGGCTACGCACGGCACAGCGCCAAAGTATGCCGGACAGGACAAGGTCAATCCGGGCTCGGTAATTCTATCTGGGGTGATGATGTTCGAACATCTGGGCTGGCAAGCGGTAGCAGATGACATAGTTACTGCGCTTGAGGCTACGATCGCCGACAAGATCGTGACCTATGATTTTGCCCGCTTGATGCAAGGCGCTACCGAGGTCAAATGCTCCGAATTTGCGTCGGCGATTGTCGACAGAATGTAAGCGCTTTCGGATTCGGGGTTTGAGTCAATGAAGTAGGGGGCCCGCTTAGGCGGGTCCCTTGCAGTGAGAAGATGAAAGGAAGCGGTGCTATGACAGCATCAAGTACACCAATTCGGGTTTCAGTAACTGGGGCAGCAGGCCAGATCGGCTATTCGCTACTGTTCAGGCTCGCCGCAGGCGAGGTATTCGGTCCGGATCAGAAGGTAATTCTCAACTTGATCGAGATCGAGGCGGCCATGAAGGCCCTCAATGGTGTTGCGATGGAGTTGGACGACTGTGCATTTCCAACATTGGCCGGGATCGAGATGACATCGGATCTCGATAAAGGTTTTGACGGTACGAATTGGGCTCTTCTGATCGGCTCGGTTCCACGGAAAGCCGGTATGGAGCGTAGTGATCTTCTGTCGATCAACGGTGGAATTTTTAAGCCACAGGGCCGTGCGATCGCCAAGAATGCAGCAGAAGATGTGAGGATCCTGGTTGTTGGCAATCCCTGCAACACCAACTGCCTAATTGCCAGGTCCAACGCCCCCGAGATACCTTCCGATCGGTGGTTTGCAATGACCAGACTGGATCAGAATCGAGCAGTTACGCAGTTGGCACATAAGGCCGGTGTCTCGATTGAAGATGTGACGAAGGTAGCTATTTGGGGTAACCACTCCTCGACTCAGTTCCCCGATTTTGAGAACGCTGCAATCTCTGGCAAGCCGGCTACAGAGGTGATCAGAGATAGCGCGTGGCTGGAGGGTGAGTTCATCTCTACCGTGCAGAAACGGGGGGCTGCCATCATCGACGCCAGAGGAGCTTCTTCAGCCGCCTCTGCGGCAAACGGAGTTGTCGACTCGGTTCGGTCTGTAATAAGGCCCACAGCCGCCGGTGATTTTGTTTCGCTTGCTGTCTGTTCAAATGGAGAGTACGGAGTGGCCGAGGGACTCCAGTTTGGCTTCCCCATAGTGTCCGATGGTAAATCTTGGAAAGTGGTCGAGGGTCTCACCCACAGCGAATTCGCAAATTCCAAGATTGCACTCACTGCTGCCGAACTCGAAAGCGAGCGTGGCGACGTAACCGCACTGCTGCCTAGCTAGGTGGAAATGCCCTGACTTGGGGCAAAGCAGTCGATTCTGCGGCGCCCCAAGTCAGAGTCGCAAATCCGGAATCAGGACCTGGAGGAGGTCATGCTTTCCCTAAGTTTCGGAAGTGACTCACCCCAGTCTGGTCCTAGAAGCGATAGGCCGCATCTCTCCAGATAGGCGATCTTTGCATCGATAGCCTTCCTCCATATTGCGAGATCCGCTTGGAAGTGCGCTCTATCTCCGTCCTCGTAGGCGTGCTCTACCTCATTGAAAGCTGCGTCTTCGGCGTCAAGAAGTTCCCGGTAGCGGGAGAGTACGTGGTCGTCGATCACCCCATCAGTTGCCATGGCAACCCCCTATTCTCCTGGTTCGATCCAGTAGGTTCACCCCCACACTACCGCAGTGGTGGGTGCGAAGCCAGAACTGACGGCGGGACTTCAGGGCCAAGAATCGAAAGAGGCCGTGGCCGGGTCAGAGCGAATCGAGATGGGTCTGCTGCTGCACCTTGGTGGAATTAGCGGCTACCGAAAGTCCGAGGGCTTGGCTCATGATCGATATCGTAATGATCGCCAGTGCCACGATAGCGAAGACTCGTCTGATTCGGTGAGTCCGCGAAGGCGGTGTGAGGGCTTTGAAATCTAAACCATGCAGGCCGGGAATATCAGTAAATTGGGGAAGTGGTCTGATCTGCTCGGTCCACTCGAATCCATTGAAGTAACGCAAATGGTCAGGTCCGCCTTGATACCACCCGGGTACGGTGGGCAGCGTTGCAGATTTGTGGCGCCGGTTCACTTGGGACAACCTCCTCGACTATCCTCAGCAGGGAACTCTGTCATCCCAGATCTGCCTGCAGGCCCTTTGCACTCAATGATACTAAAGAGGCATCCACCAGTGTTTAGGGATCTGGAACTTGGAGGAGCTGAAAAGTTCTTAGTTTCGCCCTTCTCCAAACTGATGGACGTCGTGAGGAGAATTGGAAGCCCACTCGCAATGCAATTTGGCCGATATTGTTGGGCCAGGTCAAGTCCGGAATTTCTGCTACTTCAGAACTAGGTGCGCACGGAGCCCGTTTGCTGTACTTGGCCTAGGTAATAAGGACTTTCAAAAGCTGTCGACATACGCTCGTTGCACGCAGTGGCTGTGGTCCATAGACGTTTCCTGCTGGTCAAAGTACCGCAGTCCGATGTGTTTGGCTATTGGTCTGCTCTAGACCGCATCAACTTAGTTGCGGAGGAGATTCATATTTATGTCGCGTCAATGGCGCTCGGTATCGGGGTGTTGCATAGACGTTCTGCAAGACACCTTGGAGCGTGCGCTATTGTGCAGCGATACTGCAAGCCAGCTCGGAGTAGCTATCCGGCGGAATGCCGAACTGAGCTGTTCAACCATTGTCTGATTGAGTTCCAGATCGAGATCTCCCAGGCAACCGCTCGAAACATGGAATCTGAACATAGGTGCCGAAGGTTTGATACACGTTGAAGCCGAGCAGCCTCCTTGCCAGGGTTGTCAAGACTGTGAGCGCTACCACGAGCTCTACTTCAACGACTAGGGCCTGTGAGGTCTATAGAACTACGACCTAATCAACACCTGCCTGCTCAAAGGGACTCCTCTGGAGATCGGTGTACAGTCCGAATTCAACTGCGGCGAAGAACTTCCTGAACCTTGGCGGATGAGTTGGAGTTCGTAGCAAGATCGAATCTATTTTGTCAGAAAGCGGTCCAATGGAGGTCAGTATCGGTTAATTGTCGTCCGGGTGGGCAGATATCGCTGCGCACAACGAAGCAAATAGCTTGGAGTTGCTCATGATCAGGCGAGTCTCTCCCCCGATTGCGATGCCGGAGCGACCGATTAGATCCTCCGAGGTCACTGTGCCAGTGGCGACCATCTCCAACTCATCTTCTTGCAAAGTGATGCGGATTCTCGGGAGCTCCGAAGACTCATCGTCGAGTTGGTCTAACACTTCGAGCCCAGAATTGGAAAGACTGATGAACCAGACTGGACTGGTGCCGATCATCACTTCTAGGAGAAACGGTTCGTCAATTGCAGGGGCTGGGAGGTAGGAGAGACGTTCGGCCACTCGACGGGAGATTGAAAGGATATTGTCGTCAGACACGATCGTAAAGGATAGCCCGCTTTACCTCTTCGATGGCTTGGGTGACCTTGATACCCCTCGGACAAGCTTCGGTGCAGTTGAACGAAGTTCGACACCTCCACACTCCAGACTTCTGGTTCAAGATGTCCAGACGATCTTGGCCAGCGTCGTCGCGAGAGTCGAATATGAATCTATGGGCATTGACTATCGCCGCGGGTCCCACGTATTCGCTGTTTGCCCAGTAGACGGGGCATGAGGTGGTACAACAGGCGCAGAGTATGCACTTGGTAGTGTCGTCATAGCGTTCCCTGTCCTCGGGGCTCTGGAGTCTCTCTTTGTACCCCGGATCGTCCTTGGCAATAAGGAAGGGGAGAACCGACTTGTACTGTGCAAAGAAAGGTTCCATATCGACGACCAGATCCTTGATCACCGAGAGGCCGCGAATTGGTTCGATCACTAGCTCCGTCCCGAGGTCGCGGATCAGATTGACGCATGCGAGCCTGTTCTCGCCATTTATGACCATGGCGTCGGATCCACAGACCCCATGGGCGCAGCTGCGTCGGAACGTGAGGGTACCATCTTGGCTCCACTTGACAATGTGTAAAGCGTCGAGTACCCGGTCCCCGGGGCTCATTTCGACTTCGAACTCCTGCCAACGCGGTCTTGTGTCTGTGGCAGGGTCGTAACGCTTGATACGCATGTGGACCCTCACCAGTTCAGCCTTGGCTGGTGAGGTGCTTGGTGTCTTATCTTCAGTAACCGTCATCAGTACTTGCGCTCCATGGGTTCGTACTTACCACCTATGACCGGCTTGTAGTCGAGCCTGATCGATCCATCATCTTCGAGATGAGCCAGAGTGTGTTTCATCCAATTCTTGTCGTCACGGGTAGGAAAGTCGTCTCTCCAGTGTGCACCACGACTCTCCTTGCGGGCAAGAGCCCCCACAACCAGTCCGTGTGCGAGATCCAGTAGGTGTCCAAGCTCTAGTGCTTCGGTGAGGTCGTAATTGAAGACGTCGCTCTTGTCGTCGATTTTGATCTGAGTGTATCGCTTCTTAAGGTCTTCGATAGTTGCTAAAGAATCGAGTAGGGATTCCTCTGTGCGTACAACTGAGGCGTCTCTAGTCATGGCTTCTTGGAGGGTGGACCTAATCTCCGCTACCTTCTCAGTTCCGGATCCTGCCTTCAGCTCCTCGATTCTCGCCTTGACAGGTTCCTCAGCTCCTCGTCCGATCGTGGGATGATCGACCGAAGTGACATAATCCGCCATAGCCCGTCCGCCACGTCGGCCAAAAACTACAATGTCAAGCAGTGAGTTGGTTCCAAGTCGATTGGCACCGTGAACTGATACACAGGCGCACTCGCCCGCAGCATATAGGCCGGGAACGATCGTCCCTTCGCCATCGATGACTACCTCACCGTGCACGTTTGTCGGAATACCACCCATTGCGTAGTGAGCAGTGGGCTGGATTGGGATCGGATCTTTTTTCGGCTCTATTCCTAGATAGGTCCTTGCGAAGTCGGTGATATCTGGAAGCTTCGCGTCGATCTGCTCAGGCGGAAGGTGGGTCAGATCGAGGTAGATGTAGTCCTTGCTTGGACCTGCTCCTCGTCCTTCTTTGATCTCAGCGTGAATTGCTCGCGAAACCATGTCCCTTGGAGCCAGATCCTTGACTGTGGGAGCAACCCGTTCCATGAACCTCTCGCCTAGGCCGTTGCGCAGTATGCCACCTTCGCCTCTGGCCGCCTCCGAGAGGAGGATTCCAAAGCCGTATATACCGGTCGGATGGAACTGGTAAAACTCCAGGTCCTGCATCGGGATACCCCGCTTGAACAGCAGACCTGGGCCGTCACCGGTGAGAGTGTGAGCATTAGACGAGACTCTGAACATCTTTCCGTATCCACCGGTGGCAAACAGTACTCCTTTTGAGGTGAACACATGGAGGTCGCCAGTCTCAAGTTCGTAAGCGACTACTCCGGCTGTTCGGCGATCTTTTCCTTCACCCTCGAAGAGCACGTCGAATACTTGGAATTCATTAAAGAAGTTCACCTCTTTGGCCACGCACTGCTGATAGAGGGTTTGAAGGATCATATGACCGGTCCGATCGGCGGCGTAGCATGACCGTCGAACAGGAGCTTCACCGTGGTTACGTGTATGGCCGCCGAACCTTCGCTGGTCGATTCTGCCCTGTGGCGTCCTAGAGAAGGCCATCCCCATGTGCTCTAGGTCGATGACAGCATCGATCGCCTCCCTGCACATAATGTCGATCGCTGGTTGGTCGCCGAGGTAGTCTGACCCCTTCACTGTATCGAAGGCGTGCCACTCCCAGTAGTCCTCTTCAACGTTTGCCAATGCTGCGCACATTCCGCCTTGGGCGGCGCCCGTGTGGGATCGTGTCGGATAGAGCTTGGTCAGTACGGCGGTCCGGACGGATCCTGCAACCTCGATTGCCGCACGCAGGCCAGCTCCGCCAGCACCGACAATGACTGCGTCATAACTGTGGAAATGAACATTCACCCCTACAGCTTCGCACGGATCGTGATAGATGTGAAATCTAGAAATAGGAAGTGGCGTAGGATTGAGTGATGCTAATGCGTCCCACAAAGCTGTCTTCGCTCATTGTAAGTGGATATTCGAGCCAAACGACCAAATCTGAGATCAAGAGGAACGCTATTGACAGGATTCGAGCCAATAGGCCGATCTTGGATGGCCTGGTCGGATACGAGTCCACCGTTCTGCCTCAACTTGAACACGCAATACTCGCCGATCACGACATAATCCTCTTGGGAGAGAGGGGCCAAGGCAAGACCAAGTTGATTAGGTCGCTTGTGGAACTTCTGGATGAGTGGGTTCCGTTCTTGGTCGGTTCCGAATTGAATGATGATCCTTCGGCCCCTATCTCTGCTTCGGGCCGGGCGATCGTCGAACGAGATGGAGGGGAGTCTGAGGTTGGATATATGCACCGGTCTCAGCGATACTCAGAGAAACTGGCGACCCCAGACACCTCGATTGCCGATCTCGTCGGCGAGATAGATCCGATCAAGGTTGCTGAAGGGAGGTACTTAGTTGATGAGAACGTGATCCACTTCGGGATGGTCCCTAGGACCAATCGTGGCATTTTTGCGATCAACGAGTTGCCAGACCTTCCCGAAAGGATACAGGTTGGTCTCCTGAATCTCCTGGAGGAGCGTGACGTCCAGATCCGGGGCTTCAAGATCCGACTACCGCTAGACCTCTTCTTTGTAGCTTCAGCCAACCCGGAGGACTATACAAATCGCGGAAGATTGATCACACCACTGAAGGACCGTTTCGGTGCGCAGATACGTACGCACTACCCGATGGACGCTGCGACGGAGATCGATGTCATCCATCAGGAAGCGAGGATCGACCCGCCGGAGGGAATCGAACTGGTTTTTCCTGAATTCATGGAGCACGTAGTGGCGAATTTCGCTCAGTTCGCCAGGAAGTCTCCAAGTGTGAACCAGCGTTCGGGCGTGTCGGTGAGGATGTCGATAGCAGCATACGAGACCCTCTCGGCCGTCTCGATCGTCAGAGCGTTGAGGTTGGGCGAAAGTGTTGCCTCACCGCGGGTCTCCGACCTCGTGCATATAGGACCGGCGGTCTCAGGGAAGATCGAGGTAGATGCCCTAGAAGATGCCGAGGAGTTTCAGGTGATCTCTAAATTGATGTCCCAAGCGGTCCTCGCCACGTTCAGGGAGTTTGTAAGGCACGATACTCTCGCAGGTGTCACATCGTCGTTCGATGAAGTCTCTTTTGACGTCGGGTCAGACCTTCCGGGCGACTCCTACCGAACTGCCCTGCTCGATCATCCTGAACTCGGCAAGGCAGCTTTTGAACTGGTCGGAGAGACTGATCCAGCAATGATGGCCTCCGCGGTCGAACTTATCCTTGAAGGATTGCATCTATCGAAGCGACTCAACAAGCACAGTGGGGTTGGGGAGACAACATATTTCGCGAAGTGAGGGTAACCGACGAGGGGGTGTTGAGATGACGATGAGATTCAACTATTCGAAGTGGGACGGGAGCCAAAATGTCGAAGACCTCGATGCGGCCTCCATTTTCGACCAGCTCTCGGACTCTCTCCTTTATAACGGGGACGTGTCCTCTGCGCTTAGGGAGCTGATGTCCAAGGGTTTCACGCGTCCGGATGGTACGAGAGTTGATGGCTTATCGGAGATGATTGACAATCTCAGGTCTCGGAGATCCCAACTGCTTGGCTCATACGATCTCAGTTCGGTCTATGAATCGATTGCCGGAAAGGTCGGGGAGGTGATCGAGGAGGAGATCGCTGCGATCGATGCGTCCGAGGCGTCACCGGGTGGGATCTCGTCGGACGTGGCGAACGGCAAGCGGCTGGAACTTTCTGCACTTCCAGATGATCTACCAGGCCGGATGCGAGGACTACGTGGATACGATTTCGTCTCTGAGTCAGCGAAGATGCATTTCGAGAAGTTGGTCGATGAGCTGAGGAATCAGCTCATCGAGTCGAACTTCTCGCAGATGAAGCAGGCACTCGGCCAGACCTCTCCCGCCGATATGCAGCGCATGACTCAAATGTTGGGTGCACTGAACCAACTGCTCGAAAAGAGAGCAGCTGGACAGGATACTGCGGAAGACTTCGAGGAGTTCATGGACGAATTTGGTGACATGCTGCCGCGTGTTGCCTCACTGGACGAGCTCCTCGAGGTGATGGCACGCCAGGCCGAAGCCATGTCCTCCTTCATGGCATCGCTCGACCCGGAACAGAGAGCCGAGCTGGCCTCCTTGTTCTCAGACCTGCTGGCCGATCTGGACCTTGGCTGGCAGCTAGACAGGCTCGGCTCGAATCTTAATCAGCTCGGTTTTTCGCCCGGTGGACAACAGTTCGGATTCCGTGGAGACCAGAGTATGTCACTTGGGGAGGCAGGTGAGATGTTCTCCGAACTGAGTGCTATTGACAGTCTTGAGGCCTTCTTAAGGAATCCTTCCAATCCTGGAGCGCTGGCAGAGGTCGATCTCGATCAGGTTTCCGACATGCTCGGTCCAGACGCCGCCAAGTCGCTGAAAGAGCTTGCAAAGTTAGCAAAGTCGCTCGAGGAAGGCGGACTCATTGACCAGAGGGAAGGCTATCTGAGGATCTCGCCGAAGGGGCTGAGACGGATAGCGGACAAGGCACTGAATGAACTTTTCAAACGGCTGAACGGATCTGGTTTGGGAGAACATCAAGCGACCTCGTCTGGCTACGGGGTCGACCTGGAGTATCAGACGAAGCCGTATGAATATGGAGACAACTTCAACCTTTCCATTGAACGGACATTGCGTAACGCCTCAATGAGGCAGGGACAGTCCACCCCCATTCGTCTGAGTCCCGAGGACTTCGAGATCGAAAGAACGGAGCAGCTACTTTCTTCAGCGACAGTTCTACTGCTTGATCTCTCCCTGTCGATGCCGCTTCGGGACAACTTCTTGCCGGCGAAGAAGGTCGCTGTCGCCTTATCCAGTCTGATCTCGTCGAAGTTCCCCAGGGACTACTTTTCTCTAATCGGCTTCTCAGAGGTTGCACGGGAATTGACCCTTGCTGAACTTCCGACAGTTACTTGGGATTACGTGTACGGAACAAACATCCAGCATGCATTGGCACTCGCCAGGGTGAACCTGAAAGGTAGGGATGGGAACCGTCAGATACTTCTGGTAACCGACGGCGAACCGACGGCCCACGTGATGGAGGATGGCGAGGTGTTCTTCTCCTATCCCCCGGCGGCCGAAACACTGCAGGCAACCTTGGCTGAGGTGAGGAGATGCACCAAGGAGCGCATTGTTATCAACAGTTTCGTACTAGATGCCAATGACTATCTGAAGCGGTTCATGGACAAAATGATCTCAATCAATGGGGGGCGAGTCTTTTACACCTCTTCTGACGAACTCGGTGATTTCGTTCTTGTCGACTTTCTGAAGCAGCGCAGGTAGTGACACAATTCACATTTTTACCGACTCATAACGCACTCAGCTCTATCCCTCTTGGGTGCGGCCGGGTAGTATCGAATCAAGCAGGGCTTGGTCCCGAGCGATAATGCCCGAGTCCGACGATGTACGAGGGCGACACAGTGGGGGTAGGGAAACTCGAACCTAAGTTGGTTGTAACTTTCGCAGGGGGGATTGCGTGACCGTTACAAGGCCAGAAGGTGTCTATCTGATCGCGGGAAGCGGACAGAATGGTCTGGATTGGCAGGAGGCTGCCAAGTGCAAGGGTCGGAACTCGGAGATCTTCTATCCGCAGAGGGGCGTTCCGACCGCGTCGGCCAAGTCACTCTGTAAGGATTGCAGAGTCAAGCAGGAGTGCCTAGAGTACGCAATCGTTCACGACGAGCGGTTCGGAATCTGGGGTGGCCTGTCGGAGAGGGAGCGGAAGAAGGTGATCCGCGAGAGGCGCAGAATGGCAGCGGCATCGTAGACAACTGGGTCTGCTTTAGCCGAGCGTCATTGACGGGCGCCATTAATCTGCGACCTATTCGGATCTGGTGGGTGACCTAGCGGGTTGCTAACTCCAAGAGGCAGAGTGCTCGCCGCTTTTTCCAGATGGGATGTTCCAGCTAAGGTTTACGCCTTCGATCTGGACCGGCGGCGGTAGTCGGCGGGCGTCTCCCCAGGAGGTCTTTTCGATCTGAGGAGAAACGTCTGCGTCTTGGGGATTCAAGTCTCCTTTGGACTGTGCCATTCGATATCGGAGTAGAAGCTCGGCGGTCTTAGCCAATGAGAGTCTGGATCTCCTTGCCAGTCCGGTTTCAAGTAGATCAGTGAGTGCGCAGATGGATTCCGCAGCCATCAGGTAGCCGGTCGCGTGGTCGAGCGCTTGCACGGGAAGTGGTACCGGATCGGGACTGTTGGTGATCCTCATCTGGTAGTCGGCAATTCCTGTGCTCATCTGGACAAGGCTGTCGAAGCCGCGTCGCTCCGACCACGGACCTGTAGGACCATATGCGCTAAGCGAGATCCAGATGAGCCCGGGATTCAGTGTGGCTATTCTCTCTGAATCGAGTCCGAGTGACGGAAGCGCTCCTGGCCGGAGTCCACTCACGAGCAGGTCAGCGCCACTGAGCAACTCCTCAAACCTCAAGAGGTCATCGGGTGAGCAAAGGTCTAGTGTCGAGCGCCTTTTGCCCAGGTTGACCTCTGGTAGCAAACCCGCCTCGTCCCAACCTGGTGGATCGATCCTCAGAACGTCAGCGCCAAATCCGGCCAGCATTCTGGTGCATACTGGGCCCGCTAGCACCCTCGTAAGGTCGAGTACCCTTAGGCCCTGAAGTGGTCGACTCGTCGAGGGTTGCCATTGCGACAAATTGTTCCTTTGCCCACTTCGGTCTCGCAATATGAGCGGCTGGTCCGCAAGCCAACTTCCTTGAGTATGAGAGGACCATTCGTTGATCGTGCGCATTTTGGCGGCGCATCCACCAGAATCGATGATCGCCGACTCGAGCTCTTCAGAGTGCCAACTTGATACCTCATTGGCCACATCTTGTCTGTTCGGCTTGGTACCCAGAACTGACATAGCTGCAGTCCTGTGGCTCGCAAGGTTGGTGTGGAGTCGGATCCATCCATCGGCTGTCCTGTAGTTACCGCTAAGGGGATCCCAAGGGGAGTCCAATTTCCAGTTGGTTGGCCTGATTGTGCTGTGGTACCAGGCGGAGGCGAGCATACGGTCTGTCTTGACGTTTGGCTTCAGGCCGAAAAGGAGTTCCAATAGGCTTGAGACGGAAAGGCCCACTGCATTGAAGCACGCAACGGCCAGATCTGTGACGAGAAACGCCGACGGTAGTGATCCAGCACCAGTTTCTGAGGCTCTGTCAGGATCCAGCCGATCGTTATCAAGTGTCCGAAGGATCGAAGCCAACATGTCAGACTGAATTCCTGTTGGTTCCATGTCGTGATCATAATTCAGGTCAAACCAGCGAATCAATCGTGACTATTGCACCAGTGGCCAGATACGTTCAGCCGCAGAATGGCCTGTTCTCGAGGCGATATTCGATAGTTTTTGTTGGATCCAAGTCGAGTATGCCCCATTGACGCTCGTCTGTGGAGTTCAGGATCGACCGCGGTACAAGTCCGACCAATTCCGCCCTTGATACCTTGACTAGGGCTGAAACAGCCTGGTAGTAGTCGAGCGGACCTGACTGGGCGGGCGAGATCAAGTTGGCGGAGAGTTGGACTTCCTCTCCGACTGGGAGTGCGAGGACCCTGACACTTTTCGAGCGGAGCAGAACTGCTAGACGCTTAGCTTCCTCGAGGTCACATTCGACGTAGACATTGTAGGCGATCAGTATCTCCCTCGCCCCAACGGCGGTTCCTCCTGTGTGTGGGTCGGGTACGGCTGGGCCGTAGTCGGGCAATAGCGACCGGAATGCACCACGCCTCACTTCTGGGAGACTCCTTTCTGGTCCGTAAAGAAAGCAAGGTAGATGTAGAGCGTTGCCTGCCCAGGTGGCAAATGAGTTGCGAGCGTTCATGGCATCGGCAAAGCTGGAGCCATGAAGTGGTACGAAAGGCACCACGTCGATTACGCCGATTCTTGGGTGCACCCCACTGTGTCCACGGAGATCGAGATCTTTGACCGCGGCCTGTGCCACTGACCGCGCTGCCGTCTGGACGTTGTACCCAGCGAGTGTGAGAACGGAGCGATTGTGGAACGCGTCTGTGTGTATGTCAAGAAGTTGGTCTGCCGCAGTGGCTGCAATCAGCTCGACGAGTTCAACGTCAGTTCCCTCGGAGATGTTGATGACGCACTCGAGCATCAGGGGATCATAGTGCGGTAGGAGGTCAGCTCACCAAAGTTTGCGGAATCTCGGACGAGTCGCCGAGTCTGCGCACTTTAAGAATCCTTTTTCTCTCCCGCTCGGAGGTACCGCCCCAGACCCCGTGGTCTATCCGTTGCGAGAGCGCGTACTCGAGACAGTCGTCTCTGACACAGCAGTTCTTGCATACACGTCTGGCTCGTTCTACGCCGACACCGTCCGACGGAAAGAAGAGTTCAGGTGGCAGTTCTTTGCAACGGCCATCCGTCATCCATGTCGTATCCATCAATACCTCCGCACGATGCTGAGACGCATTCGACTCTCGTCGACTACGTCTCAGTCCCCCCTAATTTCGCTTGGTGAATCTATGCTACCAACTAGTAACTAACCGAATCGAATATTAGTTGCCCGTTGGAGTTCGAGTGCGACATTTGTCACAATTGGGTTACTTTTGTTGCTCCGAGCTCTTCTGAACCACTCACAAACTGTCCACTGTCTCACTGGAGCGTTAGCAGTGGGTAGGACTGGTCGAGGCAATCACCCGGCAGATAGGTCCTGTTGCTGGCAGTGTGGTCGAATGGCCTCGGCGCCCTAGGCTGATGGGAGCGGGGCAGCGTTCTGCGAGGTATTCCTGGAGGATTGTTTTGGAAGAGATCGAGGTACAACCGATAAGGACTCGGGTAAAGGTCATCTATCTTGGCCCCGTCGCGCCGCACTGGGAAGTGCGTCTTGTATCTGGTGATCGGAAGGTCTTCGAGGAGTTTCGTCAGCGACTGCAGAGTCGCCTACTCATGCTTCCTCCACATGATCCGCAGTTCCGACGGAACAGGGAACGCGTGGTTCGTGATGCGGAGCGAGAGGGCGTCGGATGCGAGTGGGAACTCGGTAGCGCCGACGACGTTTTAGAAGCTTAGGATTTGGACCTTCTGCGTCTCTTGGAGGAGATTGAGAGGTCATCGCTCTCCTTGCGGAAAAGCCGCTTGTGAGACTTCTCCAAATCTGTATCTATGGCACCTGACGCTTGGAAGGCTTCGTGCTTTAGGGCGAGCGTATCGAAGTAGGGGTGATTCTCAAGCTGGTCGTCGGTGTCCAAGTCTCCGGTTGACTCTGCGAGTTCGCCGATGCGTTCCTTTGAGATCCGTTCCACTTCCACCGCGACGGCCTTGACCTGATTTACGAAGTCTGCCTGCGAAAGGGCACCAGTTGAGTCTCTTACGTCGTCCGTGTTGACGCCAATTTCGAAAGGCCGCGGGAATTCGATGATTTCACCGTCTCGGCACGCTAGGGCCGCAGTACGTTCGAGTACATTCCAGAAATTGACGATAGGCCGTGTCTCGGGGGCTCTAGCCCTTGAGGAGTATATCTCCGTCGTGCCTACCGACACATTTTCGGGTACTTCGGGGGACACCCTGAACCTCACCCAAGCATCGGGTTGCTTGTAGTCCTCGGCAGGGGTGATTTGGACGGAGTCAGTCGCCGAAGCCGGTGTCGAGTTGTACTCGAACTCTCCAGCCGCCAAAGGTTTGAGATCGCGGCCACCGAGCCAAGTCTTTGTCCCATCAGGTTCTACATTAGTTGAATCTGGTGGGAGGTTGTAGAGGAATGGTGCCTCTTCAGGTGAAGGTAACCAGCTCTCCTGCGAGAGCAGTCTTCGGGTGATCTCGTCGCTCAAGCTGTCAGAAGGCAGCTTTTCATTTTGGTGCTCACTGGGATCGGGGGACGAGAACGTTACAAATAATAGGTTAGATTCGGGCTCTTTACCATTGAGATCAGTGATGATGGATTCAAATTCTCCGGTGGCCAAACCATGTTCGTCGGGGCCACCGAGCAAGAAGCTCGAACCATCGTCTAACCAACTGAGCTTGAACCGATCGGAGCCATCTTCGGTAGGGCCGTCTTCACGGGCTGAGCCCGGTTCGGCGTTCCCCAGAGAGCCTTCTACTGCGTCATCATCCCACCGAGATTCTGTCATGTTTCAGTTATCGGCAGATTAATGAGCGGCTTGACACTGAGAGTGGCAATTACGGTTTCGAGCCGAAAGATCTCAACTCGGAATTGCTGCGCGCCCTTTAGAGAAACTCCATTCTTGCGAGCCAAAGTCCGGGTGCGCCGATCTCCGCCGGCGTTGGAAGCCTCTGTGAATCGGTCCAAACCTTTGTCAGGGCCGGGCCACCATCTCTTTCCAAAACACCCGAGATGAACGCAGCTCCCCTCTCTAACATCGCCTCTGTCACGGTTATCCCGAGCATGGCGGATATCGACTGCATCGGATTCCCTGGGTTGAAGCGGTGCGAAGACGTGGCAGTCTCGATGGCTGTGAAGTCGCCGATCAGGTAGGCGGCGGCTAGCCTGGTCTGGTATTGAACCATTCCCTCAGTGAAGCTGAGAATCGCCTCAATCTCACTCTGGGTGCGAAGTTGTGCATCATTGACTGGTGCTGCGATGAGTGAAGCAGGGTTCGCCAAGAGAGCTTTCATCGCTTCGGGGTCACTTGGATCTATCTCTGAGAGGGCCTGCATGGTCGAATTGGTGGCCGAACCCCTATCGGCTATGTGTAGGGCGATGAGAGTCTCGAGTCGCTCCCGAACCTGTGGCGTACTGAGAATTGAGAGGTGTACCAGTTCCCTTATCAAGGTCCAGAGGGCTAACTGATCAAAGTCGAGTCCGTGACGGTCCGCAAAGGCGGCCAGGTTTGACCCCACGAGCTCCACTCCTCCGGTGGCTGCCCTAGGAACTGTGAGCTCAAGTGGACCTACGCAGGTCTTAGCGAATTCGCCCAGAACCCAACCAAGCTGAGATGCGACCATTGCGGGTGCAGCTATGCGCTGCATCATCATCATCATCCGTTCCATCTGCGCAGCGGGATCGTTCTCATCGGAGGGCACCGATCCGGGGTCCGCGTCTGGTGTGAGAGCGTCGAGCAGTGACTGGAATGTCTCCTTCTGACGCTCCAAATAGATCTTGATCAAGCCTTGATGATTGACGACTTGAACGGTTCTGTTGGCTTTTGCAAGGCCAGGGAGCATGTCAAGTGTCTCGAAGCGCATCTCGGCCAGTTCAAATAACCGGTCGATTTTGATACGAAGGCTGGGGTCAACGTTCGGCTCATAAAGCGTCCCATCCGGTCCGGCGAGCGACAGGGACGCCATGGATGAGACCATCTCCCACCTGAAATCCGTTCCCTGTCCGAAGGCCGATCCGAACTGCCCACCCAACATGTTCTTCATAAGGAACTGAAGTGGGTCAGATCCACTCGGGAAGTCGTCACTCATGATTCAAATCTAAACCGATTCTGGATTCTTGGCATCGTGTGATTTTCCGGATCCCCTGAGACCCACTTCCTGACTCGTTTTGTCGTTATCAAGTATCGGCTGTTTACCGGTCCTCATCTGGTGTTCGTGGTGGGGGATAACCCACATGTTTTGTTGGATATTCTTTCTAATCCTGGGCGGACATGAGATTCCATTGCCCATACTGCCAATAGGAGCCTTTGTCTATCTGTGGCTCGATCCAATTTCCTAGATCGATGCTTGTGGTATTACTTAGTTGGTTCCGGTTTTGACCATAAGTCTGCTGAGCTCGTCGATTGAGACGCACAGCTGCGGAAGTTTTTTAAACGTTTTCAACGTCGTCCGGTAAAGGTTCGGGCCGATTCTTTGTGACCCATTTTCGGAGATAGATGAGCAGAGGGCCGACCTCTGGTTACCGAGGGTCAGATGACATGGATATCCAGATGGTGTCGCCGCATTAAGCCGGTACCGCAACCGCAGTGTCCCACACTCTGGCTTTTAGGCGGTGGAAAGGGTGAGATACTTTCTAATCTACCATTCACTATCTACGTATTGGTGACGTGACTGCAAGGACCTGTGCGCTCCGCCTGTAAGAGTCCTATGTGGGCTCTGAACTTTTACATTAGCGCATCTTTGGCTCCACGTCGAAGAGATAGGACTGCCGGCCGGTGCTTCTTTGGCTCCGTCGACAATGGACGGAGCCAAGGGATTCGAAAAGTTCAAAGTGGTAAGGTTCCATCTGGCGTGTCCATGGTGTGGTTTGGTTTTCGAAGCCGTCGTCCTAGAGGTGACTGAAGTGAGTTTTTGTGAGAAGTTTCTGGGTTGACAAGGACGCACTGACCTGCAGAAAGGCGTTAGGCTTTATTACGTACTACATGGGAACAGCGGGCTGAGATTGCGACTTACCGACATTGACTCCGAAGCTTGGATCGAGATCACCGAGGAGGAGCTGTCCATTGATTCCATGTACCAATGGTGTGTAAGTCCGGATTGTGGAGCCGTAGTTCTGTTTTCTGGAACCGTTCGAAATTTTTCAGATGGAAGGGAATCTGTCGAGCGGCTCTCGTACGAGGCTTATGAGTCTGTGGCATTAGAGAAGATGGCCGAGCTTGCAGCCGCGGCTAGGGCAAGATTCGATCAGGTCCGTAAAATCGTAATGGTTCATCGTGTCGGCGAGATGACGCCCCGTGAGTCGACGGTTGTGGTGGTGACGTCAGCCGCCCACAGGGATCAGGCCTTTGAGTCTGCCCGTTTCTTGATCGATTCTCTGAAGAAGAGCGTGCCTATCTGGAAGAAGGAGTTCTGGCGGGAGGGCTCCGACTGGGGCCTGAACGCCTCATCAGTTGTTGAAGTTGGTGAGATGTAAATGTCAAATCTGCTCTATGTGGTCATTCCTATTGGTGTCTTTACGATTGTCGGTCTACTTGTCGGTCTGAAGGATCGCAAGCCGAGGTCGACGGAGTCCTACGTCGATGAGTTCAATCGCCAGAGAGCGGCCATGTCCGCAGCGAAGGTTATCGATGCGGACGATCAGGATCGGAGAGCTCAAGCTGGCTAGGACTGTTGCCATAGATCTGGGGACGAGCCGAACTCGCCTCGCCGACGCCAACGGATCACTTCTGGCGGAGATCGAGACGGTCGCAGCGGTCGACTCGTCTACTTCCAAAGTGGCAGCGGTCGGGGAGAATGCTATCAAGCTCGCGGCCGATAGGCCAGGACGTTTTATCCTTGCCAGTCCGATCGGAAGGTCCAAGGTCAAGAACGTCGGGCTGCTTAACTCCTACCTCTCGGTACTTGCGAAGTCAACCGATCTAAAGAGTTTCTCGCGGTCGAAAGTCGCATTGGCGATGGCGGCAGACTCGAAGACCATGGATGTCAAGGCGGTTCAGGCCTGCATGTCGGACCTGGGAGTCAAAGAACTTGTATTGGTGGAAACGACGTTAGCGGGAGCTATTGGAGCTGGACTCGACCCAGTGAGTCCTGAGGGCGTGATGATAGCGAACCTGAGCGCTTCGCGAGCAGAGGCAGGGATACTCGCTCTTGGCGAATCAGTTTCCTGGGCAGTCTGTGATCGCGGTGGCGCCGACTGTAACGGGAACATCTATCGGTTTCTCGAGGAGCACCACGGTGTGATCGTGTCGCGTGACGTAACTGAGGAGTTGAAGATTGGCCTCCTCAAGCAGGGGAGACGGGCGCCTCGGATTCAAGTGTCGGTGTGGGGCCGTTCGGCTAAAACGGGTGATCCATCTCAAGTTGTGGTGATGGGATCCGATCTCCTCGACCTCATAGATCCAGTTTTGCGAGACATGGTTGGCGCATGTACCGCTGCACTAGCAAGATGTCCGGCAGAACTGGTTTCTGATCTCTATGAAAGTGGCATCACCTTGATCGGAGGGGTAAGTCTCACCGAGGGACTGGTTCAGGTGGTGGAGGCTAGCACCGGACTTAAGGTGAGACTCTCGGATACGCCTCAGGCGGCGGTGGTCCAAGGTCTCTGCTCAGTCCTGTCAGATGGGCGAAGATCAGCAGTCCACCAGATGGCTGGCATCAGGGTTTGATCGAAGCCGGGCTCGGTTCGTCTACTTCGAGGAGGTCTTCTGCGAGCTGGCGAACTTGGTGATCTTTGTCAGTGAGACACCGTCGGAGCGCCTCGTCAACTTCGGGACCATCGAAGGCAGAAAGCGCTACCACCGCTCTTCTCCTGACATAAGCCTTATCTTTGAGGGCTGCCAGAATAACAGTTAGAGACTCTTGAGCTCCAATGACACCCAGAGCTGCGATGGCCGATTCACGACACAGGGGATCGTCGTGTGATTTGGCGATCTGCTCAAGAGCGGTCCTCGTGCTGACCTCCTCGCGCTCTCCCATTGCAAAGCACGCGCATTCAACAACTGCAGGGGACTCGTCACTCAGCAGGTCGAGTATGTCAACGGCCTTGTGATGGCTAGCCGCAGAGGCGGCTGCGGCTCGGACGCGGGCGTCGGAGTCACCTACCGCCGTTCGAATCAGTGGGTCTGCTTCGGAGCCGAAGCCGCCCAGTGTCCGAATCGCCCGGGCTCTGACTTCGGGATGATCATCACTACAAAGTTTTGCAAGGGTGGTGAGATCTCTCGCATGCGCAGCGATCGCCAACTGCTCGATCTTGCTGGATTTCTCAGATGGTGTGAAACTCATGCTCAGAGGGTACACCGGAGTAGCCGGAATCTGATTGATGCCGACTTAAGACGGTCAAGTAGGTCCCGAATTCTCAGCAGTAAACTTGAGATCATTCACATGGTTCTCATAAATTCATGCAGACTGGTTGGGTGACCTTTAGGCGATGGATCTGGATAGCTGGCTCGGTGCTGTTGGTTTTGATGATTGGCTGGGCCAGTTTTTACAACCTCGGTATATATTTCGTTGCACCGGGTCAGGCACTCCCCGTCGCCTCCATGATCAATGTGCAAGGGGGACGGCTTCCCAGGACTTCGGGTCGACTTCTGATGACAGACGTCACGTTAGGTCCGGTGACGCCGGCCGAATGGGTCTTTGACCACTTGAACTCGTCGATTGGCTACCTCCCAGCGAGTGAGATAGTGGGTACTAGTTCGCAGACGTCATTCACCGATTCCCAACTTTCGGAGATGGCCGACGCCAAGCTTTCGGCGTCAGTTGCAGCCTTGGAATTCGCAGGCGAGAGTGTCGATATGAAGTCTGGCGCGTATGTTGCCGGCGTGATTCCGGGGACGCCGGCCGATGGAAAACTTAAAGTGGGGGACGTAATCTACGCTGTCAACGGCCGCAGCGTCTCTACTGCGAATGCTTTCGTGGCGGCCTTTTCCAAACTCAAGCCCGGTCAGACGGTACAACTAATGCTGCTCAGATCGACTGGGACAGCTCAAAGTTCGGTTAGCAAGACTGTAGCGATCACCCTTGGTGCTTCGTCGGTGAATCGTGCTAAGGCACTTTTAGGCATCGAATTCGAAGGCGGCACTGCGTACACACTCCCTAGGAAAATCTCTATCTCCAGTGGAAGTATCGGCGGTCCCTCGGCAGGTCTGGCCTTTGCACTTGGCATCTTGGAACAGCTCGGAAAAGTGCATCTGCCAGCGGGTGAAGTGGTTGCGGCCACAGGTACCATATCTCCAACCGGGCAGGTGGGTGATGTCGGAGGAGTCAGACAGAAGACCATCACGGTGATTTCTGCTGGAGCGGTGGTATTCCTTGTTCCGCCGCAGGAGTATTCCGTAGCAGTCGCTGCATCGCACGGGAGGATCAAGGTGGTGGCGGTTAGCTCCCTTAGACAAGCAGTTAAGGTTCTAGAAAGCCTACATTGATCGCTATGGGCAGCGTATTCTCTATTTTATGAAACGTGAGATCTCCTTTCAAGAGAACAGCCTTTCCGCCGAGAAGATCGCCTCAGCAGGATTCCAGACCGTTCGAAAGGGATATAGTCCGAATGAGGTCAGGGCGTTTCTTCTTCGAGTTGGTGGTCGGATTTCTCAACTTGAAGCCTCAATTGAAAGACTCGCCGAAGAACTCGATTCCGAGCGCCTGAAATCCGACAATCGAGGGTCAGCGCCCCTTCAACAGTCCCAGCCAGAGGAAGGCACTCAGCAGGCGAGCGAGATCATCAGAATTGCCAGCGATACTGCCAGAGCGATCAGGGTCCAAGCCGAGAGCCAGGTTGAAGCACTGATTGACCGTGCGCAGAAGGCGGCTCGTCGAATCACCGAGGAGACTTCGGTCAGGGTGGATGACCAGTTGAACGAGGCCGAACTTAGTGCACAGGACCTAATCGTGCGTGCCCGTCGGCAGGTCGATGACATGCTGAGAAGGGCTGATGTTCAAGCGGAGGAGATTCTCCAAAGGGCAAAGGAGGAGGGTCGCCACATTCTCGTCCGAGCTAAGGAGCAGCGGGCCGGACTAATTGAGGAGGCGCGGATAAAGGTCGAGTTGCTCGAGCGTGAGATTTCCGATCTCGAGACCGCGCGCAACAGCGTGCTCAGCGTGCTTACTGGTGCATCCGAGATGATCCAGCGGGCCGAAAGGGGCTTGGACCCCGATCAATCCCGCAGAAAGGCGATGAGTTCAGTTGAAGAGGCTCTCGGTTTTCTTAATCATGGCACTTCGACCCCTAGCGGGGAGGGTGAGATTGTCGAAGATACTCCATTTATGGACATGGTGGAGGCGGCCAATTCCACCGAAGATCCCGCAAGCAGCGATTTGGATGCAGATGTTTTACTTTCCGAGGGCGAATGTTTTGACGTAGACACCTCCAAATTTGAGGATCTAACCACATCAATCGCTGCAGTAAAAGATAGTGAAGGGCAGAAAGCATCAGAAGATGAGTCCGAAGGCTTCAGAATACTGTCGGTCGGAACTGCGAACATCGAGGTAACAGAACCTGACAATGGGGAGAGTGCAGGCTATCTGGACAAAGTTACCGCTTTGGTGGCAGCTGCGAAGGAAAGTGACGACGAGCTGCTTCAAGTAACTCTTCAAGAGGAAGAGACAGCTGCCGACCCGTCAGAGGATGACACCAATGCCGAGGGTTCTATCTCAACTTTAATGTCAGACTCTGGTGTAGAAGTGGACGATAATGAGGTGGCGGCAAGTCAGGTCGTGCATGCTGTACCAGAGCAATTGATCGACCTTTCGAGCACTGAACCATCCATTATCGAGCCGAAAAGGAGCAGGGTATCGGCATCTGAAAAGCCGAGGCTCACTTTTCCAAGTGCTGCGAAGGTGTCTCCGGGTCGAATCGAGCAGCACCCCCGGGTCAAGGCTGGGCGGCGAAGTTCAACGGCGAGTTCGTCCGATACTAGGAGTTCCGGCATTCCTGCGGAGGCCCCCGAGCCTGTCCCGGATGAGGATTCGGTCCGGATGGCCCGATTGGAAGGTCTCTTTGAGAAGATGAAGATCTCCAGAGAGGTTGATGAACTAGAGGCCCAAGAGGTGCTGTCCAAGTTCAAGTCGGTAGGGCAGATCGATGCCATAGCTGAGCTTGAGCCGTCCGAGCTGGCTCAAATGCCAAGGGATGGCTTTGAAGGCGAGTCCGTCCGGTTGGGCCAAGCCGATCTTGATCTCATCGCCACTAGAGATAACATATTAGCTCCCAGCATTTCGAAACTTGCTAGAAGGATCAAGCGCCAGCTGCAAGATGAGCAAAATGAGATTCTCGACTCCCTCAGAAAAGGTGGTCGAGACGGCGCCCTCTCCATTGTGTCGCGCCTAGCAGAAGCGAAACAAGACCATGCGGAAGCGCTGTTACCCATGTTCGAAGTTGCAGTTGATGCAGGTTTTAGATCGACGGGGAAGGATGAGCCTGACGCAGAACTGCTTATCCAGCTCTCACAATTGTCAGCTTTGGAATTGCAAGGATTAATCGATCAACTGAGCCTGATGAAGGTGAAGGCGGCAGTCACTCAAGCCGGGGTCGACTCGGAAACTGATCAGATTGCGGCCATGACAGTCATCTATCGGGAATTGCGCTCAGGTCGGGTGGACACGCTGGTGGAGGACTCGTTGGTGGCCGCATTCAGTCTGGCTGCCCTCAAAGGAGCAGAGAGACAGCAGGTGCGATGGATCTCATATGACATGGGGACACCATGTCCAGACTGTGAGGATAATGCCCTTGCCGGTGCCGTAATGGCGGGGGAGCCATTCCCGACTTCGCACCTGAGTCCCTTGGTCCACTCAGGTTGCCGATGTTTGTTAGTGGTGGTGGGCGCCTAAGGTAGATCCAATGCGGGCTCCAAGTGAGATGGCCGGAGGCCAGAGAAGAGGTTCCAAGAAGCAGATTGTTGCAATCTCGATCGTCGTGATCGCATTGATTGTGATACTTTCGCTCAGGGGAATCGCAGTTTTTTACACCGACTACCTATGGTTTGGGTCAGTCCATCTCACCCAGGTCTGGGAAGGTGTGCTTGGCGCCAAAATCGAGTTGTCGGTCTTCTTCAGTGCCTTGGCGATTATCGGCACCTATGTCAGCCTCGCCATCGCACAGAGGATCGCGGACAAGACCCCACCTCCCGAGAATCAGCCTGACGATCTTGTAAAGCGATATCGAAGTGCGACGGTTAGGTTCCCGAGGTTGGGAAGAGTCGTTGCTTCGGTGCTGGTTGGACTTCTCGTTGGCACTGGGACATCTTCACAGTGGCAGAGTTGGCTACTTTTCAGGAACTCTGTCCCATTTGGAATCAAGGATCCACAGTTCCACGTTGACGTGAGTTTCTTTGTCTTCCGACTGCCATTTCTGACGTTCTTGGTGCACTGGTTCTTTGTGGCACTAACGCTCGTTCTGCTAGTGACGGCGGCAGCCCACTACCTTTCTGGAACCATAACGCCACAGGGTCGCAAGACTAGGGTCACGGCACCGGTGAAGGCTCAGCTGTCACTAATCCTCGGGTTGATGGCGCTTGACAAAGCGTTTGGTTATTACCTTCAGCGGTTTCAGCTGGACTTGAGCACACGCGGATTCGTCCAAGGTGCTTCTTATACCGACGTGCATGCCCAACTGCCGGCTCTTACGATGCTGATCGTCATCTCGCTGGCGTCTTTTGGTCTACTGATCTTCAATATCAAAAGGCAAGGATGGGTGCTGCCGATTATAGGTGTAGGTCTTTGGGCTTTCCTATCGATAATACTGGGTGCTGTCTATCCGGCCATTATTCAGACTTTTGTCGTGCAACCCTCTCAAGCTCTCAAGGAGCTCCCATATATCCAGCGCAATATCGTTGCGACCCGCTACGCGATGGGGCTGGACAATGTGCAGCAGCAGAGTTTCCAGGTGAACGACACTCTCACGTCAAACCAGTTGATTCAAAATGCTTCGGCGCTGGGGGCACTGAGATTGTGGGGACCGAACATCCCACTTCAGACATTCAACAAGCTTCAGGACATCCGCTCCTACTACCAGCTCAACTCCTTGAACGTGGACCGATACGACATCAATGGCAAGGAGACACCTGTTCTGATCGGCGTCCGCCAGTTGAACAATCAAAATCTTCCTGCTAACTCCTGGGTCAATCTGCACCTTCAGTACACCCACGGATATGGTGCAGTGGTAGCACCTGCAAACCAGGTAACGGCCGACGGTAATCCGCAGTTCGCAGTTAGAGACGTTCCTCCCGTTTCAACCGGCGGCGCACCTCTAATTACTCAGCCTCAGGTCTACTACGGCGAGCAGGTCTCCGGATACGTGATAGCTAACACGAAGCAGGCTGAGGTGGATTATCAGACCTCAACTGGGGCGTCCGTTGAGACGAACTATGCGGGCACAGGCGGCGTCCAACTCTCATCGGAGCTTATCAAAGCCGCTTTCGCTCTCCGGTTCAATGACCTCAACCTACTTATATCGGGACTTGTGACCAAGCAGTCGAGAATCATGTTCAATCGGGATATACAGGCACGTGTGGCAAAAGCGGCACCATTTTTGTCGCTCGACTCGACGCCGTATCCAGTGATTTTGAACGGGAAGATCGACTGGGTGCAAGACGCCTACACGACCTCTGCATACTTCCCCTACGCTCAGTCGGCTGATGTTTCGAGCTTGAACCCGTCGAGTGGTCTTTATCAGAACTTCAACTATGTCAGGAACTCGGTCAAGGTTCTTATCGATGGTTATAACGGGACAATGACCTTCTACGTTCAGGACCCGTCTGATCCGATAATCCGGGCATACGAGAAGATGTTTCCGAAGATGTTCACCCCCGCGTCGGAGATGAGTCCGGCTCTCGTGCGACACCTCCGTTACCCAACGGACCTGTTCACCGTTCAAGCGGCCGCATATGGCAGGTATCACATACCGACGGCCACGGCGTTCTATAATGCGGGCGACGCATGGACACTTTCGCAGAATCCAGGAAACGGATTGACCTCGCAGACAGCCACTAGCACATTCGGATCTGGCTTAGGTGGTTCCCAAGTGAGCCGGATGCAGCCCATTTACGAGATGCTGCAGTTGCCGGGGACCAATCAGTTGAGCTTCTCGATCGTTGAGGCGTATGTTCCGGTATCTCAGAACGATGTCCAGCAGAATCTGACCAGCATGCTTGTGGGAAGGTCTGATCCGGGACATTATGGACAGTTGATCGACTACGTTACGCCAAGGGGCCAGCAGGTCGATGGACCTGCCTTGATCAGCGCGCGAATCAGTGCAGTGCCTGCCATTTCTCAGGCGATCAGCCTCTTGGACCAGCATGGATCCCAGGTTCAGTTGGGCAGCGTACTTATGATCCCAATACAGCAGAGTCTTCTCTATGTGAGACCGCTGTATGTCCAGAGTGCTCAGAATCCATTACCGGAACTCAAACAGGTCATAGTGGTGTATGGAACACAGGCTGCGATGGAGCCGACCTTGGCGGGTGCACTAAACGATATCTTCGGCGTGACGGTCCCAGGAGTCCAGGGCTATACGAAAGTACAGAGCGGTCTTTCGTCGAGTAACGGTGGTTCAGTGTCTGGTGGTACTACGCAGAAAGCCACCGTCACCAACCTCGGGAGCGCCATCGCTCAGGCATCGAACCTATACGACTTGGCCCAGGCTGCTCTCAAGTCTGGGAATCTGTCTCTGTATCAGAGCTATATAAATCAGATCGGATCGCTGATGTCTCAGGTACAGACGCTCCCTGGTTTTCCGCAGTCGACCACCTCCAGTTCAACTACGACTACTACCAGCGCATTGGGCTGAGCCGTTTTGGGTGCCAACTGGGACTGATCATCCCGTATACGCCACGGAGAAACCGTTTGATGTCAGCGGCGTGGGTTGTGCCATTACCGTAGAGTTCTGGACCATCACGTCTGCAATATTGATAGATATTGTTGAGGCCTGCGCCTGGGTGTTTGAAAAAACTACTGGCGGATAGTATGCCGCCAGCGGAACAATCGAGCCGGCGAATGTTGGGGCTTCAATGATCCATTCGGCGCTGGCCATGGGGCCGTAGTAGGTAGCCTGCTGCAGAAAGTGAGATCCGGTGTTTGCGTCAGAGATGTAGATGGACCATGTGAATCCGGAAATCTGCTGAATTGTGACCGTTACCGAATCCCCCGGTGAGACCGTCATCGAATTGATGTAGTTCGGTGGGGCTGGAAGGATCTCCCACCACGGCTGGATTGTGTACTTTGACGGACTGGACGAGCTCGGTTGTTCTGCAACGCCAGCTTGGATGAGCGAGGTATTCGAACTTCCATCGATACCCACCCACTCGGCGGTCTCACTATTTGGTGTGGCTTGGCTAGTGAGGGAGGGTACCGTGAACGTTCCGGTCACGTAGCTGAAGCCAGTTCCTTCCAGTGTGTAGCCGGCCCAATTCGGACTGTTCACGATGGCCTGCTCTGCATCCACATTGAGTTGGAGGGTAGCGGACGCCTGAGTTCCCGTTGAGTCCTGCACAGTAAATGTCACTGACATCTGCGACTGGAAAGTTGGGACACCGAAGACCTGTCCTGTGGCAGGTACCAAGGAGAGACCGTTGTTCGGTAGCCCGGTAGCAGACCAAGTGTACGGCGCTGTGCCCCCACTGACTTGCAGTGTGGTCGCGTAGTAGTTGCCGACGTTAGCAAGGGGGAGGGATGTGGTGACTATCGACAGTGCGCCTGAAGTTGGATTGGGAGGGGTCGGGGGTGTAGTGGACGTGATCGTCTGATTGAAGAGTTCCGCCATACCTACGACCGGCTGATTGAGGTGTGTTCCACCCATGGAGCCGAAGAACTGGGCGTCGCCGAAGGTGAATACTCCTCCGTCAGATGCTACAAACTGGTAGCCCATTCCGTCGGGTGTGGCTGCCATCCCCACGATGGGGCGGTTGAGTTTGATGTTGCCTGTTGAGCCGAAAAATGGGGCATCAAAGGAGAAGATTCCACCGTCGGCTGCCACCAGCCAATATCCTGAAGTGGTGGGATCGGCTGCCATACCTACGACCGGCTGATTGAGGTGTGTTCCACCCATGGAGCCGAAGAACTGGGCGTCGCCGAACGCGAATACACCGCCATCTGAACTCACG
>JABEUN010000036.1 GCA_013044385.1 Acidimicrobiaceae bacterium | reverse complement strand
CTAGACTCGTCTTGGTGGTTAATGGGTCACACCTCTTCACCTTTCTACTGCTTTCAACGATCCTGATCGTCGTTCCTGGGCCAAGCGTTCTGTTCACTGTCTCTCGCGGCATCATCTTCGGACCGCTCGGTGCAGTCCTGACTGTTGTAGGAAACACGATGGGAATCGCTATTCAGGGGATTCTGGTCGCTTTCGGGGTAGGAACACTGGTGGAGCACTCCACCTTGGCTTTTGACGCATTTCGCCTCGTCGGAGCCGCCTACCTCGTATATCTGGGACTTAAAACCGCGACCAAGGCGAATCTTGCAGCTACACAGCAGTCCATCAAAGTTGAGGGTCAATCGAGAATTAGGCTGGTTCGGGAGGGCCTTATCGTCGGCGTGAGTAACCCGAAATCTGCGATCTTCCTCGCTGCGGTTGTACCCGGCTTCGCCACAGGATCCACCGACGTTCCACTCCAGATACTGCTTCTCTGCTCAATCTTTGCTGTGACAGCCCTTGTCTCGGACAGCGCTTGGGGAATACTTGCAGGAAAGGTCAGGTGGTGGTTGTCAACGAATCCGCATCGGCTCGTCCAACTTTCGAGGATCGGCGGTGCGGTCATCGCCACGCTTGGTATTCTTTTGCTTTTTGTTAGCCGTGGCTACCATTAGTCGAAAAGTCGAGAGGCTAATGGACGATCTTTCGCTGTTCGACAGCTACTCAACCACCAGCAGGTCGGCAATTCCTTCGTGGATCTCCACTGTCGATTCGAGTGAGTTCATCGAGTAGATGTGCACTCCAGGTACCCCAGCTTCAAGCAGGCCTCTTGCCAACGAGATTGCCACATCGACTCCCAGTCGGCGAATCGAAACTGGATCGTCAGCGAACCTGAGAAACTCGGCCCGCATCGGCGCTGGAATACTTGCGCCGGATAGTTCGGACATCTTGAAGAGTCCGTTCACTGATTTGGGTGCCATTATGCCGGGAAGTATCGGTTTAGTTGCTCCTTTGGCCCTTACTCTTTCCACGAAGTCCAAATAGACGTCCTCGGTGAAGAAAAACTGGCTGATGGCAAAGTCCGCCTCCTCCAATTTGGCCACGAAATGCCCCTCATCCTCAGCTCTGGAGGATGCGTTCGGGTGTCCCTCGGGATGTGCCGCGACAGCAACGGTGAAGTCCCCTGTCTGCCTGGCAAGTCTCACGAGTTCGACTGCATGCTTGAGTTCACCGTCCTTCAACTCTGACTGACCGTCAAGCGGTGGATCGCCTCGAAGGGCAAGAATTGTACTTACGCCCGCACGTCTATACCTGTCCAGGATCCATTCGAGTTCCTGTCTCGTGTGGGAGGCACACGTCAGGTGCGCAACAGCATCAAGTCCAGTTTCATGGACGATTCGCACGACGAGACTATGTGTTCTGTCTCGGGTGGATCCCCCGGCGCCATAGGTGATCGACATGAATGTGGGCTCGAGCGACGTAATGACCGGGAGCGCCGCATTAAGCCGAACTGTGGCCTCGACAGTTCTTGCCGGCCACAGCTCTATCGAAAAGGTGGGTTCGGGAGACCGGATCCTCTGGAGTATGGATGTCAACTGCCCAGATTCCTCTTCGCCGCCTCAAGGGCATTCACCAACAACATCGCCCTTGTCATCGGACCAACTCCACCCAATCTGGGAGTCACCCAGGATGCGACAGATGCAACTTCATCATCGAGGTCGGAAACGATCCGTCGTCCCTCCCAGGATGTTCCAGCTCCGACGACGACTGCGCCAGGCTTGATCCAGGAGGCTTTGACCACGCCGGGTGAGCCAGCAGCTGAGATGACAATATCTGCTGTTCTGACTATCAGCTCGGGATTGGCAATTCCAGTGTGGACGACCGACACGGCTGCGTTGCATTTTGGTCTCTTCAGCGCGAGCAGTAGTGCCAGGGGTCGACCTATAGTAAGGCCCCGCCCAAGAATTGCCACGTGCTTGCCTGATGGGTCGATCCCAAAGTGCGTCAGAAGTTCTACAATTCCGGCCGGGGTGCAGGGAAGGGGTCCAGGTCTACCCATAACCAACAGGCCAAGGTTGAACGGATGTAGCCCGTCCACATCTTTAGACGGTTCGACCGCCGAGAGTACTACCTGTTCATCTACACCATTAGGAAGTGGCAACTGGACCAGATATGCATCCACGTCGGGCCTAGCATTGAACTCCTGGACTGCCTCGAGAACCTCTGCAGTACTCACACCCTGCCCCAGGTGTAGGTGAGCTGACGAGATACCGACCTCTGCGCAGTCGCGATGTTTCATCTCGACGTATCTGGCACTGGCCTCATCCTCACCCACAAGGATGGTCCCAAGTCCAACGTTTTTGCCCCGACGTGCCAACTCTGCCACCTCGGTTGCCACACGGTTCCTGACCGTGGCCGCGACGAACTCACCGTCAAGGATATTCGCAGTCATATCAGTGCCTGAAGTGTCTAGAGGTGGTGAAATAGAGCGTGATTCCCAAGGCCTCGGCCACCTCGATGATCTCCTGATCCCTGATCGAGCCAGATGGCGCAACAACGGCCCGGACACCCGCCTGAGAGAGGGTCTCGAGTCCATCCGGAAATGGAAAGAAAGCATCGGAAGCCGCGGCTGCCCCCATTGCAAGTGCGGCCGCCTTGCTTGCGGCTATCTTGGCGGAATCCACGCGATTCTGCTGACCGGCCCCCACACCAACTGCCCTGTTCGACTTGACAATGACGATCGAATTTGAAGTCGTTCTTGCACAAGTTGTCCAGGCCATAACTAAGTCGTCCATCATCCCTTGATCAGCCTTTTCACCGGCAACAAGCTGCCAGCTGTCGGGTGAATCGATCTGGTCCTGACTCTGGACGAGGTACGCATCTGTAAGAGACCTGATCTGCAGTTCAGGAGCACTTGTCATTCCGAGCCGGAGGAGTCTCGTATTCTTCCTCTTGGACGCCAATAGATCAACAGCGTCCTGGTCGAATCCAGGCGCCACAATCACATCGGCCTTGGGTCTTCCAGCTATCGTCGTAGCCAACGCGAGATCGACTGTGTGCGACAGTGCCACGATGCCACCGAAAGCCGATATCGGGTCACAATCGAAGGCCGCTTGATACGCATCCACGACAGTGTCTGCTATCGCTACCCCACATGGATTGGCGTGCTTCACTATCACACAGGCAGGTCGACCCTTTGGAAGGTCCCAAAGTAGGCGCCAAGCGGCGTCTGCATCGAATATGTTCAGATAAGAAGGTTGCAAACCTGAGATCCACTCGGCACCACTCCACACCGAGGCGCCCGCTGAATAGAGGGCTCCACTCTGGTGAGGGTTCTCACCATAACGCAGGTCCCTTATCTTGTTGAGACCGACGTTTAGTCGGATCGGATACCCAGGCACAGGCTCCTCGGTTGCTAGCCAGGATGCGATGGCCGAATCATAATCCGAAACGACCCTGAACGCCTTGTATGCCAGAGATCTCCTCGTAGAGGCCCTAACCTCCCCAAAATCTCGGATCTCGTCGAGGACGAGCGGGTAGTCCAAGGGGTCAACGACCGAAGCGACCGAAAAGTGGTTCTTGGCTGCCGCCCTAATCATCGTCGGTCCACCCACATCGATAAGTTCAACGCTTGGATCGGAGGTGAAAGGGTACAGGTTCACAACCACGATATCGATCTGGCCAATCTCGGCATCTGCAAGATCTGCGAGGTGCTCTGGCTTGGATCGATCCGCAAGAATCCCCGCATGTATCGCTGGGTGCAGTGTTTTGACCCTGCCTGAAAGCATCTCGGTGAAACCGGTTAATTCGTCCGTGCTCACATGAGGAATACCGGCCTCAGCGAGCTTGGCTGAGGTTCCGCCGGAGGAGAGGATCTCGACTCCCAGTTCCACCAGTCCCGAAGCAAACTCGACAAGTCCAGCCTTGTCATAAAGCGAAATCAGAGCTCGCAAGAAAACCACCTGTGATCGAACGGGAAAGCGGTACCTAGGCTAGTCAAATTACCCAGAACTCGGGTAACTGTGAACGGTTGTCCGGGTCTACGAAGGTTCCGTCTGTGCCGATCCACCGAGTGAATCGAGAAACTCTTTGATTGTCTTTGGGTACAGAATCCGCTCAGTCTCCTTGATACGTTCGTGAAGTGTGTCCTCGGTGTCTCCCGGCATCACGGGGACGGCCTCCTGAGCAAGGATCGGTCCGGCATCCACCTCGAGGGTCGCAAGATGCACTGTACAACCAGTGAGCTTAACTCCATAGGAGAGGGCCTTGCTGACTGCGTGCCAGCCCGGAAAGGCGGGTAGGAGTGACGGATGGGTGTTTAGTATCCGAAGTGGGAAGCCCTCATGTATGTCAGAGGCGAGGACCGTGCCAAAACCCGCCATCGCTATTACATCGATCTCTTCCTGCTTCAGCACCTTGGTCAAAGTCGCCGTGTAGAACTCCCGGTCAAAAGTTGAAGTCCAGTCGTTCCTCTCTACGAGAAGGTCGACAATACCGGCATCCCGGGCAACGGAAAGTGCTCGACAGGGGCGGTCAGACAGTACGAGATCGACCGAAATTCCATGCTTCAGGATCGCTTCAAGAATAGTTCCCGACCCTGATACCAAAACTGCGAGTCTCATCGATCCATTACGCGGCACAGGTTACCGAACCCTTCCTTGGTTTGATGGGTGCACTCTGAACGGAAGTGGTTCCGTCGATGACCACTACAACAAGATAGTTCGGTCGGCACAAACTCAGATGGGAAACGGAGGGGGATCGGAATTTCGTCACCCCACCCGTCAACCCATATCGATTGCGACCAGGAATCCTTTAAAGGTGTCTGACCAGATCGACCATGATCTCGCCAGCCTCAGTTGGATTCCTAGCAACATGTACACCAGCGTCGGTGAGTGCTTCCATTTTCGCCTGAGCGGTTCCAGCATTTCCAGAGACAATCGCACCGGCATGGCCCATCTTCTTGCCAGCGGGAGCCGTGACGCCAGCGATGTAGCTGACAACCGGCTTGGTTAGATTCTCTTTAATAAATGCGGCCGCCTTCTCCTCCTCGGATCCACCTATCTCACCGAACATCAGCACTGCCTTAGTCTCTGGATCGGCTTCGAATGCGGCGAGGCAGTCAATGAAGTTGGTCCCGGGGACCGGGTCGCCTCCGATGCCAACACAAGTTGTTTGTCCGACACCTTTGAGTGAAAGCTCGTTTAGCGCCTGATATGTGAGGGTTCCTGAGCGGCTAACGATGCCGACGGGCCCGCCAGCGAGTGCAATATCGCCTGAAGTTATACCGATGTTGCACTTACCAGGTGCAAGGATTCCAGGGCAGTTCGGTCCGAGAAGTCTCGTGCCCGGATAGTCCCTCCGAAGGATGTTATAGAACATAGCCTCATCCTTAGCCGGGATGAACTCTGTGATACAGACGATGAAGCTGATTCCTGCCGCCGCTGCCTCGAGAATCGCTTCAGGAGCAAATCGGGGAGGTACGACTATGAATGAGGCAGTCGCACCAGTAGCAGCCACAGCATCTTGAACCGAATCAAAAACTGGAACACCTTCAACATCAGTGCCTCCCTTGCCGGGAGTAACACCACCAACGACCTTGGTACCATAGGCCTTGTTTCTGAGGCCGTGGAACCGCCCTTGAGAGCCGGTCAGCCCTTGAACGACCACCTTGGTGTTCTCATCTACAAAGATACTCAATTGGAAGCTCCCTTACTGGCGATCTCAACGGCACGCTTTGCCGCGCCGATCATGGTCGATTCGATGATAACGCCACTGAAGCTGGCGTCTGAAAGGATCTTCCGGCCTTCATCCGCATTGGTTCCGTCGAGCCTTATCACTATTGGACTCCTCATTTCGACGGTCGAAAGCGCTGTCACTATCCCCTTTGCTACCTCGTCGCATCGAGTGATTCCACCGAAGATATTGACGAGCACCGCTGCGACCCTATCGTCGGTGTTGATGACCTCAAGTGCCGCCGACATCACGTCAGCACCAGCACCACCGCCGAGGTCCAGAAAGTTTGCTGCAGAACCGCCGACCTGATTCACGACATCGAGAGTAGACATGGCAAGGCCCGCACCGTTGGCAATAATACCCACGGTGCCATCCAGTCCGATGTAATTGAGGTGCTTCTCCGCCGCAAGTCTCTCACGACCATCTAACTCCGCAGTACCCTCGTACTCCTTCCACTCCGGATGCCTAAAGGACGCTGCGTCATCGAGTGTGACCTTCGCATCAAGTGCATGTATCCGACCATCAGGTGTAAGGATCAATGGATTGATCTCGGCGAGATCGGCATCGCCTTTGGAATAGACCTCGTAGAGCTTCAGAAGCATGTCTGCCACGCCCTCGACCGCCTCGTCATCGATCTTCGCCGCTTTTGCAAGGTCAACTGCGTCCTTACGGTCCAGTCCATCAATCGGATTTACGTGGAGACGGGCAATCGCATCAGGATCTGTGGCGGCTACCTCTTCAATCTCCACGCCACCTTGAGCTGACAACATACAGAGGTGCAGCTTTGCATCCCTGTCCAGCGTGAAACTCGCGTAGTACTCTTTCTTGATATCTGAGGCGTGTTCGACCCAGAGTCGCTTTACCACATGACCTTTAATGTCAAGTCCCAGTATCGATTGAGCGGCAGCTCTGGCTTCAGCTTCGTCGTTGACGAGTTTGATTCCTCCGGCCTTACCACGGCCGCCGACCTGCACCTGCGCCTTTACGACAGCGGGGAAACCCGCCTTGACGGCCTGTCGTACCGCCTCATCAACCGTGTCGGCGACGCCGCCGGGCGAGGTCGCAATCCCGTAACGCGCAAAGTACTGCTTCCCCTGATATTCAAACAGATCCAACTCCTGTTGCCTTTCACTTGGTCAATAAATACGTAGCGCAGATACCAAAGCCTGATAGGTCGAAACGACCTGCTCAGTCGGCATCAAGTTGACTCAACTATTCAGATTCGGCTCCCGCGCATCAAGTGCGTGCTCAAGCCATTCAGAAATCTGTGGAAGCGGCGCGCCCGGCGTGAACACCTCTGCCACTCCCATCTCCTTCAGTTTTGGAATGTCGGCCTCGGGTATAATCCCACCCACCACGACGAGGACATCTCCGACACCTTCACCCTTCAGACCATCGATAATTCTAGGAATCAGCGTGAGGTGGGCACCGGACAGAAGCGAGAGGCCGACTGCGTCGGCGTCCTCCTGAACCACAGTCTGTACAACCTGCTCGGGGGTCTGATGTAAGCCGGTGTAGATCACTTCAAAACCTGCGTCTCTCAGTGCTCTTGCTATCACCTTCGCCCCACGATCGTGGCCGTCAAGGCCCGGTTTTGCTACGACGACACGATAAGGACGTTCCACGGATCCAAATACTAGCCACAGAATCCGCAAAGGTTGAAACCTGCCCACATAATTCCTGATCAGGGCCGTCTGAAGGGAAGCCGTCACCACTACGGTGTCGCCCGACTCAGCTACAAAAAAGCGAGTTTCAGTTGGGTCGGATGATTACTCGAATAACGACCGGAGTTGTCCTCTTCGCACCTTCGCCGTCTCGGTTCTGGGGAGTTCAGCCACGATTCTGATCTTTCTTGGCGTCTTATAGTGCGCAAGCCTGTCCTTGCACCAATCCAGCAGCCGAGCCTCATCCAGATCCGACCCCTGCACAATCCTTACAACCGCCGCAGGAACCTCGCCAAGTTTTCTATCTTCGAGCCCAACTACGGAGGCCTCCATAACCAAAGGATGCTCTTCCAAGACCTCTTCGACCTCGCGAGCATAGATCGAATAGCCGCCTGACTTGATAACGTCCTTCTCCCTGCCAACGAAGTAGATCAGGCCGCAAGGTCCACGCCTAGCTAAATCTCCAGTCCGGACCCATCCATCACCGTCGAGGATCCTATCTGTAGCAACCCTGTCCCTAAAATAGCCCTTCAACGATCCTGGACTCTTCACCCACAACTCGCCCACGACACCGGGGACCACCTCTGCACCGTTCGAACCGGCGACCTTGAGAGTTGCACCACCGAAAGGTAGGCCAACACCAATTGAATCACCTAATTGGCGTATCTGTTCAGGCACAAGTCCGATCTTGAACGGAAGGGGTGGCAGCACCTTCGCTGCAACAGCTCCGCCCAGCTCAACCATTCCATAGCCCTCGATGAACGCAGCCGAGCCGAAGGAAACGCCGTTTGGGAAGGTAAACATGGCTCCGAAATCCTGGAATCTCCGAGCGAGATCTTGGGGCATGGCATCTGCCGAAGAGAACCAGACACGAATTGAGTGCAGGTCTTTCGAATCAGCGCCCGCTTCGAGCAACATCCTGAACATCGTAGGTACGCCGACAAAGAGCTGTGGGCGTCTACTTTCAATTGCATCGAGAACCGCCTCCGCATCGAAGCGGGGAAAAAAGTTCACTTTTACTCCTGCCATCGACATCGACAAGGCGAATATGAAGCCCATCAGGTGGGAAAGAGGTAGTCCATATACGGCTTCAACTCCACCCAAACCGCTGAGCATCGTCAACGGCGTCAGCCTAGACAGCAGCGCTTTGTGGCTGAGTTCCACCCCTTTCGGACGACCGGTAGTACCGGAGGTGTAGAAAACTGCCGCAGTGTCTGATTGGTCCACGTATGCGATCGGTTCACCTAGCTCGCCGACAATCTGCTCGATGGCGGTCACAACCAGAGCAGGCTCGCACTCAGCGACTATCCGCTCAACCTCTATATCTGTCAGCTGATCGTTGATCGGTACGGCGACGGCCCCTGCTCTGGCAACGCCGAGGCAAGCAAGGAAGAGGTGGTAGCCATTAGGAAGGTGTAACACCACTCTGTCATTCGGATTCACGACCTCTGCCACAGAATTCGAGATTCGTTCGACTAGTTCAGCGGCTTGGATGTACGTCAGTGCTGTTCCACCGTACTCATCGACAAGTACTCGATCTCCGTACTGGATGGCAAGGACGTCCATCAACTGTCCAAGAGTCTCGACTTTGGGTCGTTGACCCAGCATCCAATGATTCGACTCAACTGTGGAAAATTCCAACACTCCCGGCCTCACCTCTCGGCTACCTAAACTTCCGGTATCCCTTGCGATCGACCTGAATCAGCTAGAACTATAGGAATCACCTGAACGACCAATCTATCTGTGACCAACAGTCGTGACTAACGATTCAGCTTTTTCAGGTTCGCCTCTGCCAAGATCAATCGCTTCGTACCAAATCCCTCAAACCTGACTTCCACCTCGGTCGATGACCCGAATCCGGTGCTGCCAACTATGGTACCTTCGCCGAACTTCTTATGGAACACGTCATCGCCTACCTTGAAGGTCGGAAGCTTCGGGTCGGGTCGACTGTATCCACTCCGAATCGTCGAAGTACGTTCCGAATACGTCGACCAATTCCGGTACTGGCTCGCCGAATCACCAACGCCCTTGCGGCGACCGGCCATATTGCCGATCACAAGGTCTGATGGGAGTTCGGAAAGGAATCTGGACGGTGGATTATACTGTCCATTATATTCACCACCACGTTGTGAAGCATAACTGAGGTAGAGCTTCTGCATTGCTCTGGTGATACCAACATATATGAGCCGGCGCTCCTCCTCCAGACTCTCAGAATCCACCATCGATCTGAAGTGAGGGAATACTCCATCCTCAAGGCCGGTGATGAATACGACTGGAAACTCGAGTCCTTTGGCGGCATGTAGTGTCATCAAGGTCACAGCCGAGTCATCTGTGTCGACGTCGGAACTAGAGTAAAGGGCCGACTCCTCAAGGAACTCGCCTAGCGTTTCGTAGGTCTCCGCCACTCTCACGAGTTCGTCAAGGTTCTCAAGTCGTGACTCTGACTCATGGGTCCTCTCCGCCGATATCTCAGCTCTGAGCCCGCTCTCGGACAGAAGGTAGATGCAGATCCGGTTCGGAGACACGCCGGCTTCGGCTTTCTCAGCTATGGCCGCCAGTAACTCTTTAAACTTGAGGAGTTCAGCCGACGCCTTCGCTGAAGCTCCAAATGCCCTAGGACTGCCGAGTGCCTCGAGCATTGTCAGGCCCATATCTCTGGTGAATTCGGCGAGTTTGGCAACTGTAGTTTCGCCAACACCTCGCTTCGGAACGTTGATCACCCTCCTTAGCGAGACTTCGTCGGCCGGATTGACCACTAAGCGCAGGTAAGCAAGTGCGTCCTTGACCTCTTTTCGGTCGTAGAACCGCGTCCCGCCAACGACCTTGTAAGGGATCTGTGACTTGACCAGTTCCTCCTCCAGAAGTCGGCTCTGCGCGTTTGCCCGATAAAAGACAGCCAAATCGCCATAGGAGCGATGGTTGTCACGCACTTCGAGGAGAACCTGCTCTGATATCATTTTTGCTTCGTCCCGATCAGTGGGAACCTCAGTAACGCTGATGAGGTCTCCCCCCGTCTTTTCGGTCCACAACTGTTTCGGAATCCTAAAAGAGTTGTTGGAGATCACCCCGTTTGCCGCCGAGAGGATTACAGAAGTCGACCGGTAGTTCTGCTCGAGGAGAATCACGGTTGCATCTGGAAATGCCTTTTCAAACTCAAGGATGTTCCCGACGTCAGCACCTCTGAAGCGGTAGATCGACTGATCGGCATCGCCGACGGCGAAGGCGTTCCTGGACTCCTCGGTAAGCAGAAGAACGACCTCGTTCTGGACCCGATTTGTATCCTGATACTCATCGACAAGTACATGAGAGAACCGCTGTCTAAAGTAGCCAAGTACTTCTGGAGACCGCCTGAATAACCTAACCACATTTAGTAGAAGATCATCGAAGTCCATGGCATTATTTCGAAGTAATCTCTGCTGATACTCAAGATATACCTTGGTTATGGCGGCCTCATAGCTAGCCGACCCAGATTGGCCCAACTCCTCGGGTGAGACCATCTCGGACTTGAAGGCCGATATCTGTGAGGCAACACCTTTGGGCGGAAACCGCTTTACGTCTAGACCCATTCCGGTAATCACCTGAGAAAGCAGTCTCTGGGAGTCTTGGCTGTCATATATCGAGAATCCAGGGTGGTAACCGAGTTCGGTGGCAAAGGACCGCAACATTCGCACGCTGGCCGAGTGAAAAGTAGACACCCACATGTGCCCATAGGTTTGCTCGAGGGTCGAAGCGACACGAGCACGCATCTCTGCCGCCGCTTTGTTGGTGAAGGTGATGGCAAGGATGGAAAGGGGGTGTACGCCGTTGGCGACGAGGTAACTGAGCCTACGAGTCAACACCCTGGTCTTGCCGGATCCCGCTCCAGCAACCACTAACACCGGGCCGCCTTCGTGGGTCACCGCAAGCTTCTGAGCCTCGTTAAGATCTACCAGCAGGTGACCACCACTGTCCATAGATTCGATACTAGGTCCAGTCACTCCCACTCGATCGTGCCGGGCGGCTTGGAGGTGATATCGTAAACCACCCTATTTACACCCGGGACCTCGGCAACAATCCGCTGGGAAATTCTAGCGAGAAGGTCGTATGGGAGTCTCGCCCAATCAGCCGTCATCGCGTCGTCCGACTCGACTGCCCTGAGAACTATCGGATTGGCGTATGTTCTCTCGTCGCCCATGACTCCAACCGTCTTTACCCCGGTGGGAAGGATGGCGAAACTCTGCCAGAGTTGCCTCGTAAGGCCCGCTGATTCGATCTCCTCAGATACGATCTGATCGGCACACCTCAGCGTCTCAGCAGCCTGCGGCGTTACCTCGCCAACAATCCTCACCGCCAATCCTGGGCCAGGGAATGGTTGGCGCCAAACCATCTTCTCAGGTAGGCCCAACTCCTCGCCGATAGCCCTAACCTCGTCCTTGAAGAGCAGTCTCAGCGGCTCTATTAAGTCAAACTCCATGTCGTCGGGCAGGCCACCGACATTATGGTGCGACTTGATCTTGGCAGCGTCCTTTGTGCCAGACTCGATCACGTCCGGATAGAGCGTCCCTTGGACAAGGAATTTGGCCCCAGCCAGACTCGGCCTGATCTCCTCAAAGACGCGGATGAAAGCTTCACCGATGGCCTTCCTCTTCACCTCTGGATCGACCACTCCACTAAGTACTTCGAAAAACTTATCTGCCGCATTCACCGCGATCAGGTGGATCGAAAATCTGTCTCGGAAGGTTGCTACAACCGCTTCAGACTCATTAGCCCTCATCAATCCGGTATCGACGTAGACGCACGTGAGTTGGTCGCCAATGGCCTCGTGCACTAGGGCTGCAGCCACCGATGAATCTACGCCGCCTGAAAGTGCGCATATGACCCTCTCGGACCCCACTGTGGACCTTATCTGTGCGATCGACTCCTCAATTATTGAGAAGTTGGTCCATGTCGGTTCGCATCTTGCAACACCGAAAAGAAAGTTCGCTAGAACGGTGCGCCCGTTCTCGGTATGGCTCACCTCCGGATGGTACTGAACACCGCATATCCTTCGGTCCAGATCTTCAAAGCTCGCAACCTTGCACACATCGGTCTTTGAAGTGACAACCGCGCCGACTGGGGCTTCCGAAATGGCGTCGAAGTGGCTCATCCATACCTGCTGCTGCCTTGGTGTCGTAGCGAGCAAGCTGTCAGATTCATAGCGGAACAACTCGGTTCGTCCATACTCTCCCGACCCGTTCCGCTCGACACGTCCGCCAAGATCTCTTGCAAGAAGCTGGGCACCATAGCAGATGCCGAGTATTGGAACCCCCAATCCGTAGATCGCTGGGTCGAGACCAGGTGCACCTTCCTGATTGACCGATTTCGGTCCACCGGAAAGGATTATCGCTTTTGGCGGGTTATCTGCAACCTCTGCTGCGGTGATCGTGTGGGGAACAATCTCGGAATACACATGAGCCTCACGCACCCGCCTCGCTATCAGCTGCGCGTACTGTGCCCCGAAATCGACCACCAAAACTCTGGATGATTTTGCCTTCGTCACCGTCTGGCTTTAGTGGCCCATGCCGACATGCTGCGACTGCTGGAGAGCTTTGCCCTCGGTCTGCAGAGCCGGAGCAACCATCACTTCAGCCTTTTGGAACTCCTTGACGGTCTCATAGCCGCATGTGGCCATCGACGTCCGAAGTGCACCGAACAGGTTGAGACGGCCAGCATTCTCATGAGCTGGGCCGACGAGTATCTCCTCTATCGAACCTCGCTTCACAGTCTTGACCCGTGTACCTCTTGGAAGCGTTGGGTGGAAAGTTGCCATTCCCCAGTGGTATCCCCTACCCGGCGCCTCATATGCAGCCGCTAGTGGCGAACCCACCATCACTGCGTCGGCTCCACAGGCGATCGCCTTTGCCACATCTCCACCGCGGCTCATTCCGCCGTCGGCGATCACATGCACGTAGACACCAGTTTCATCGAGGTGTCGCATCCTTGCTCCGGCGGCATCGGCGATCGCAGTCGCCTGGGGCACTCCTAGACCCAGTACGCCACGGGTCGTACAAGCATTACCCGGCCCTACTCCAACCAGTATGCCCACCGCCCCAGTACGCATCAGATGGAGAGCCGCCTGATATGACGCGCATCCACCCACAATGACTGGGATCTCGAGCTCTCGGATGAACTTCTTCAGATTCAGTGGCTCGACCGTCTTGGACACATGCTCGGCCGAGACCACCGTTCCTTGGATCACCAACATGTCGAGCTCGGCATCGGTAATAGCTTTGATCAACTGCATAGTCTTCTGCGGCGTCACCGAGGCACAAGTGACAACGCCGGCGGCTTTGATCTCCCGAATCCGTTCCGTGACTAGTTCGGGTTGGATCGGAACAGAATAGATCTCCTGCATCCGAGTCGTAACCTTCTCAGGATCCAGTTCAGCTATCTCAGCCAGCATCGGTTCTGGATCCTCGTACCGGGTCCAAAGTCCCTCAAGATTTAGAACACCGACTCCACCTAGCCTGCCGATCTCGATGGCTGTGGCCGGACTGACCACTCCGTCCATTGCCGATGCCATAAGCGGTAGGTCGAACTTGAACGCATCAATTTCCCACGTGATATCGACATCCTCAGGGTCACGTGTTCTCCTTGAGGGAACGATCGCAATATCGTCGAAGCCATAGGCTCGTCTACCTGACTTACCGATTCCGATCTCTACCTCGGCCACCGAACCTCCCTTTTTGGATGTGACACAATCGACTGAACCCTTCCGCCATGCCTAAGTCGAAGAATCTGACCGAAACTAGCTAGCGCCGAGCCGGATCGAAACGAATAAAGCGGAAGATCTGTAGTTGACTTGCAAACCATTGTAGTGGCTCCCGAACCGATCTAGAGGACTAGCGAAATTGACAATCCGAGAACCCCAGAACCTTTGTTTGGATATCGCATATGTTGATCTTCGTACCTGATCTATTTACTCTCCGTTTACCCATAATTCACCTGAAATAGGTAACTTCTCATCTGGTGCAAGTAGCATCCCGCTCAGGCCGGTCGCGTGGTCTGCGAGGGTGGATCTCATAAGGATGTGGCCAAGGATGATCGAACCGGTGGAGCATGCTGCGTCGATCCAAAGTGATGCGCTGATGACCTCCGGCGAGGCACCGAACGTCACCGCAGTGGCAAACCCGGTCATCAGAACGGATTCTCTAGACCTTGGATTCGGCTCCACGATGATCCTCGAGGACATCAATCTCGAGTTTCCTCGCGGGTCGATTACCGCCCTGATAGGTCCTTCCGGATCTGGAAAGACCACTTTCCTCCGTTCACTCAACAGAATGAACGACAAGGTGAGGGGTTACAAAAGAGCCGGAGAGGTGAAACTCGACGGAACGAGCATCTGGGACAGTCAGGTCGACCTTCTCCAGCTCAGGAGGCGGGTTGGAATGCTGTTTCAACGGCCCAATCCGTTCCCGATGTCAATTAGGGAGAACGTCTTAGTAGGGGTGAAAGCTCACAAACTCGCAAGAAAGAGTGACTTTGACCAGATAACCGAGACTCTCCTCAAGGAGGTAGGCCTCTGGAAAGCGGTCAGCGATAGACTCAACGATTCGCCGTTCCGACTCTCCGGGGGTCAACAGCAACTGCTTTGCCTCGCCAGAGCACTAGCCGTCAGGCCAGAAGTGCTCCTTCTGGATGAACCCACCTCTGCGCTGGACCCGTTCTCCATCGAGTTAGTCGAAAGCCTCATTGCAAGACTTGCGCCAGCCGTGACGTTCGTCGTGGTAACGCACAATCTTGCTCAGGCAAAGAGGCTAAGCCACAATACGGCATTCTTCTTCCAAGGAAGATTGATGGAGTACGGACTCACCACCCAGATCTTCGCGAATCCACAACAGCCAGATACGCAGAGATACGTCTCTGGCGCAATGGGCTGAGCTTAATTAACCTAACTAATTCAATGTCGCGAAAGTATCGCAAGAAAGTTACAAGGAGGGATCGTCCCCATGTCGTTTAGACGCCCACTGGCCCTGGCCGCCACTTCAATATTGGGCGTTGCACTGGCCGGATGCGGCTCAAGCTCGTCGTCGTCAACCACTACATCGCCGACGACGAGCCAAGCCTCCAGCCAAACAACGTCTTCACCAAGCACCACGGCTGGCCCCAGCTTCGCATCGCTCGAGACCCCACCTTCAGGAAACGTCGCCCTTCAAGAGACCGGTAGTACGCTTCTTTATCCGCTGTTTAACCTATGGTCACCAGCCTACTCGAAGCAGTATTCGAATATCACGATTACTACAGCTGGAACAGGATCTGGAACAGGAATTGCGGACGCAGCCTCGGGTACCGTGGACATCGGCGCATCTGACGCCTATCTGTCACCGACCTTGCTTAGCCAGACGCCAACCCTGCTGAACATCCCCCTGGCGATCTCCGCGCAGATGATCAACTACAACCTTCCAGGAGTTACCACTCCGCTAAAGCTAAACGGCCAGATACTCTCAGCTATCTACCAGGGGAAGATCACGACTTGGAACGCCTCGGCCATCGCCGCTGCGAACCCAGGGGTGACACTTCCATCCACTAAGATCGTCCCGCTTCACAGGTCTGATGGTTCGGGCGACACTTTCATCTTCACGCAGTACCTGTCTAAGTCAGACCCAAGCGGGTGGGGTTCAGCCAACGGACCTGGATTCGGCACCACGGTGTCATTCCCAGCCGTGCCGGGCGCCCTCGCCGAGACTGGAAATGGCGGAATGGTATCTGGGTGTGCCGCAACTCCCGGCTGCATCGCCTACATCGGAGTGTCATTCCGTGCTCAGACCCAGACTGCGAAGCTTGGAGAGGCACTGCTTCAAAACGCTTCGGGTAACTATGAGCCACTCAATGCCACGACCATCAACGCCGAAGCTGCTGGTCTTACCTCACAGACTCCTGCAAATGAGACGCTATCGCTGGTCTATGGCCCTGCTCAAGATGGTTACCCGATCATCAACTACGAGTATGCCATCGTGAACTCCAAGCAAGCTGATCCGAACAAGGCCCAGGCAATCAAGTCCCTACTCGCTTGGGCACTGGATCCTCAGTACGGCAATTCAGCGACCTACCTGGGACAGGTCAACTTCCAGCCGCTGCCATCAGCGGTCGCAACCCTATCCCTAACCCAGATCGCAAAGATCGGTAGCTAGCTAACTAAAAGGCGGTCGGTACTCGAAGGGCGTGGGGAAGGTTTTCTCCTCACACCCTTCGAGCCGTCCTTGAGTGGATTGTTGAGACAGTTCGTAAATGGAATCAAGATGAACTCGATCGTTCTCCCAGAATCCGGAGACGGACTGTCTAGAACTGTACTGCGACCAAAAAAGCGCAGGGGGATATCGATACACGGCCTCAAAGTCGTGAGTTCGATGGCATCGGTCATTCCATTTCTGGCGTTGATCGTCGTCCTTTTGGTCTTGCTCTCCGAGGCACTTCCCGCCATCAAGGTGAATGGCTGGAGCTTCCTCACTTCCACCAATTGGCGGCCCGGGGGGACCTACGCCTTGCCTGTCAAGACCGCCGGAGTCCTGCATCCGCAAGGGTCAAGCTTTGGCGTCTGGCCGCTGATCGTGGGAACAATCGAATCGTCAGCGATCGCCATCGTCATAGCCGTCCCAGTTTCGATCGGCGCTGCGCTGATTGTCGTGAAGAAGCTACCCCCATTCTGGTCAAAGGGGATCGGATTCTTCCTCGAAACGCTTGCGGGAATTCCAAGTGTGGTTTACGGGCTCTGGGGAACTTTGACGCTAGGCCCAATCCTTTCACGTGACTTCTATCCATTGATTGCCAACCACCTCCCGAATGCCTTCCCGTTCAGATTCTTCCGTGGGGACGTCGGGCACGGCGAGGGACTTCTCACTTCTGGAATGGTTCTTGCGGTGATGATCATCCCGATCATTGCAGCTACAGCTCGCGATCTGATCCGACAAGTCCCGAGCCTGACCGAGGAGGGGGGAACCGCACTTGGAATGACCGACTGGGAAAGCACGAGGAAGATCGTGCTGCCTTGGGTCTCGACCGGAATAGTCGGTGCCTCGGTGCTCGGGTTAGCACGTGCCCTTGGTGAGACGATGGCCGTTGCGATGATCTCTGGCTCGATTCTCGGCGCCACACCCACAAACGTCTATTCAACTTTTTCAACCATCGCAGCGTCGATCGTGACCCAACTGGACTCCGCGTTATCCGATGGAACCGGGTTCTACGTCAAGACGCTCGCCGAGGCAGGACTGGTGCTCATGCTGATCACTCTCCTGACGAATATCGGAGCAAGGGTCCTGGTAAAGCGTGTGGCCACTACAGCGCTTCCAGTCGGAAGAGGTGTCTGAATTGGAATCACCGACCGAGACACCTAGCAATCCCGAATTAGGCTTTGAGCATCTCGACAAGCTGATAAAAGGTTCCGATGCTCCAAGCACAGCATCACGCAAAACCAAAGCAAAATTGGCATGGGCCGTCGCATATCTGACCCTTCTTGCAATTATCTTCCCCGCCGTACTAATCGTCGGCCACGTGACAATCCAAGCTCTGCCACACTTCAAGCTCTCGGTTCTTACCACCCCTACTGAAGGTCTAGCCGGCGGACTCAAGAATGAGATTCTCGGTACTTTGACGATCGTGGTCGGAATTTTGATACTTGCGGGAACCATAGGCATGCTGTCTGGGCTATATCTTTCGAACTACGCACCACCAAGAAGTGGCAACCTGCTGCGGAGCGCCTCAGAATTACTTGCCGGGATACCCTCCATTGTCTTCGGCTATGTTGGCTATCTGGCGCTGGCTGTGCACTTCCACTGGGGCTTCAGTCTGGGTGCCGGTCTCATCACCCTTTCCATCATGGTTATCCCTTACATCGCGAAGACGACCGAGGTGGCCCTCCGCCAAGTCCCGTCAGGATATACCGAGGGGGGCGAAGCACTTGGCCTCTCGGAGGGTTACATACTTAGAAAAATCTCCCTTAAAAGCGCCCTGCCCGGCATCACTACGGGCCTGATAGTAGCGATTGCAATAGCGATCGGAGAAACGGCTCCGTTACTTTATACTGCGGGCTTCTCTGCTGGTCTACCCAAGTTGACCATTACTCACTCCCCCCTCGGATACCTCACCTATGCCGTCTGGACCTTCTTCAATCAGCCGTCCAAGTCCGCCGTCCAACTCTCATACGATGCAGCGTTCCTGCTCATTTTGGGAGTAGTTTTTCTGATCGTACTTGCCAGGGTCATAGTCGCCAGGACACAACGACACAGCGAGAACAGCTGACATAACGCCGACTACCAGCGTATGAAGTTTACGCGAACCGGCCAAAATATGACGATCCCTACGGGTGCGCCCAACTATCGGGGCTACGGCATGCCAGTGGAGCGCGAAGAGCCATACAACCTCCTCACCTTCAATCCAATGAAAAGCTCTGATCTTTCGAGTTACCTTTCGGTAGATACCCTTAAATGACTTGGCTGGACAACAGCGTTGCTCATATCCGGGTCATCGCCGCAGAGGTGAAATGCGAATCCAGTCACGAGTCATCAGGCACCAGAATTGATCCACCACCCCCATTCAGCTGTGCAACCAAACATAACTGTCTGCTTCTGCAACCTTGCGGTCTGTACAAGCGGGTTGAGTCGAAAACATAGCGGAACCTCTTGAGCATCTATACCCAAAGCAGGAGATCCAGACAACCCCCAGCAGTTCGAAGCGACAAAAAGCAGTTCACAGAGGTCGATCCAGTGGAATAAAAGCCCCCCACGACGCCGCACCCCGAGCGAGGTTCGGCTAGGGGAGACCTAGGGAGAAATGTTATGGCCTTGGGTTGTCTTCTTGAAAACGGCTAGGAATAGCAACTTGGATCTACCGCGGCGGTCTCATTGCCATTGGGCGCCACCAGATCGACCAATTTAGAGCCATATGTAGCAACCTTTCAACCTGTCGGCTCCTTTCCTACCTGAAGTCACTCCTATTCGGGCCGCAACGAGGCCCGATTCCATCACCGTAGCTTCAAGACGGATGAGCGGTCGGTTTTGGGTTTGCACTATTCGATTGCATCACAGCAGCAGACTCGGAACAATCACGCAGACACTTCAACCACTTCAACAAGGAGCATCAGCACTCAAACCGATTGAACATGACTCATACGTCTATAGAGAGTAGGCAAGCCCTTCAAAGGTCTCCGTCAAGCCGACACTCCAAGTGAAGCGCTCGTCGAACTCCGGATTGACGTACGGTCGACCCTACGCTTGTGGTTTCGGCCTCGCACTGCGTTGGCAACAATCGAGATGCCGATAAGTACCAATCCCAATTGGATCGCAACGTCCGAAAGGTTAAAGACAGTCCGCGAACCGTGCCAAGAGATCCAATCGACCACCTGACCTAGGTGGAACGTCGGTTTAAATCCCGCATAGATGAATCGGTCCGCCAGATTACCGATTCCGCCACCGGCGATCATTGCGAATCCGAAACCACCTAGCCCTCCACGAAACCGGTGGGCCAGATACACGGTGATGGCCACGGCAAGCATTTCGAGTAGCACCAGAACAATTGGGTGGTTTGCAAGAAGGCCCCGAGAAGCCCCCGGATTTCGGAAAATGACTAGATCGAGAAGTCGGGGAACCATCGTCGAGCGCCCAGATCCGGCCATGTGGAGCGCCACGGTCTTAGTCAACCTGTCGACAAGCACCACAACCACTACAGGAGCTAGCCATCCAAACCGACTCTTCGGTTCACGGCTGATCGAAGCTACCGGAGTTGGGATATCAACTTGGGTCATATGATTCCGAACACCGCAGCTCTCAGACTTGTTTCATTCCGGAGCAGGCAGAGACTTATCGAACCCTCAACTCCGCAAGCGATCGTGAGACAAAGAGCCAATCGATATGCAATTCTCTATCTCTAAAGATGAGTATTTGAATTTGGAAGTGACATTTCAACGGACAACTTCCCCATGGTCAAATGCTCCTCGCACAACACGACTCGCGCCATCTGACGCAGCAGCAGCACGTACGTTCTTTGGCTGCATCGAAAAGATGACTGCCGCATGAACTGTTGACTCTTGCCTCCACTATCTGATATGGACTCCCGAAATGGAGCGCGCAATGATAAGTCTTTGGATCTCCGAAGTCCCTTCGAAGATTGTGTAGATCTTGGAGTCCCTGTGCCACCTCTCCACTGGATACTCCCTGACGTAGCCATAGCCCCCAAGTATCTGAATAGCCTCCTCAGTGACCTTGACGGCAGTCTCGCCAGCGAAGACCTTGGACATGGATCCCTCGCCTTGCGTGAATGGGATCCGATTGGCCGCCATCCACGCAGCCCTATAGACGAGAAGTCTGGATGCCTCGATCCGAGTGGCCATGTCGGCTAGCTTGAATGCGATCGCCTGATTCTCGATGATCGCCCTACCAAACTGCTGCCTCTCCTTCGCATAGTTCAGCGAATACTCGTATGCCGCTCGGGCAATACCAATCGCCTGAGATCCGACTATCGGCCTTGACGCCTCGAAGGTTGCCATCGCTGCCTGGGAGGAGGATCGCTTGCCTTCGCGTACCCTAGCCAACCGCTCATCGAGGCGGTCCTTGCCTCCTAGTAGGCAGGAGCCAGGCACTTTCACATCTGCAAGTACAACCTCGGCGGTATGGGACGCCCTGATTCCCATCTTCTTGAACTTCTGACCCTGCGAAAGTCCAGGTGTGTTGGGCGGGACCACGAAGCTCGCCTGCCCTCTGGATCCCAACGATGGATCGACGCTGGCAACAACCACGTGCACGCCCGCTATGCCTCCATTGGTTATCCAGGTTTTAGTCCCGTTCAGTGTCCAGGTGTCGGACTTCTCGTCGTAAACGGCCCTAGTCTTCAAGGAGCTGACATCGGAACCGGCGTCGGGCTCCGTCACTGCGAACGCAGCGACCTTAGGGTCTTCTTGAGTGCCGAAGCATTGCGGAATCCACTCTCCCACCTGCTCTGAAGTACCGTTTGCAAAAATACCTGCGACAGCCAGTGATGTACCGAAGATCGCCAGAGCAATACCAGCATCGCCCCAAGACATCTCCTCATTCACTATTGGCATCAAAAGACCGGACTTGTCGGAGTACGCATTTGCGATGAAATCAAAAGAGTAAAGTCCCACCTTGGCTGCTTCTTGGATTATGGGCCAAGGTGTCTCTTCGCGCTCATCCCATTCGTGCGCGGCCGGTCTTATGACATTCTCGGCAAAGTCGTGGACCCACTTCTGGATCTGAAGTTGATCCTCAGTAAGGGCCATAGAAAATTCGGCCATCTCGGTACCCCTCTCAAGAGCACTAAAGCGCTTCCGAGTTATATATTACCAGTCAGTAACTTAGTTCCTTCTTGCAATACAATATTTCGAAGATTCTCAGGCTCGTCGGAACCCGAAACCAGACCCTGCATCCTCGACGACGTAGCCGAGATCGAGTATCTCCTGTCGGTAGTTGTCAGCCAGCGCATAATCCTTTGCCCGTCTAGCCGCCACCCTCAACTCCGCAAGCGCCACTACATCGGCGGGCACATCGATCTTCGACTCAACGACGAGTCCGAGTATCTCCAGTTGTGCCAGAGCGGCTTTAGCATAGGCAACTGCTTTATCGCGCTGGCCCCGATCCATGGACCCATTGGCCCCGGTAATTGCTTCAAATGCATAACTCAGAGCTACCGGGGTATTCAGGTCTTCCGACATAGCTGCCACGAATCGACTCATCGCACCTTCATCTGCTCCGACAGTGTGATTCCGTTCGCAGAGGTCTGTAAATCGCCGGGCAAATGCATCGATACGCTCGAGAGCGCGCTCAGCGTCCTCGGAGTTTTCGGGCGTTACGTCCATTGGCGACCGGTAGTGGGACCTGAGAACTAGGAGGCGGTAAGAGCGGGAATCGAACCTCTCGAGCAGATTTTCCAGTGTCTCGAAGTTTCCTAGGCTCTTGGACATCTTCTCGTCACCAACCATCACAAACCCGTTGTGCATCCAGTGGCGGGCAAACTCCCGTCCAGAGGCAACTGCTTGGATCCGCTCGTTTTCATGGTGAGGAAAGCAGAGATCAAGTCCTCCGCCATGGAGGTCGAATCCTTCACCGAGAAGACCCAGAGCCATCACGACGCACTCAGTGTGCCAGCCCGGGCGCCCGTAACCAAATGGGCTTTGCCAACCCCACTCGTCGGACTCGACCAGCTTCCAAAGTGCAAAATCGAAGGGTGACCGTTTTGTCTGGACTACCTCCACCCTCGCTCCAGCCCGCAACTCACTTAAGTCCTGTCTGGCTAGAAGTCCATACCCGGGCGCCTTCTCGACCTCGAAATATACCCCTTCAGGAGTGCTGTAAGCTGCTCCGGATTCGATCAACAGTTCGATCAACTCGACCATCTCAGCCAGCCAGTCGGTTGCGTGAGGTGCTTCGTCCGGCCTCATCACGCCTAGTCGATCCAAGGTCTCCCACCACACCTGCTCATATGTGTCAGCGACCTCCTTCGGAGAGATACCCTCTTTACTGGCTCTGTCGAGAATCTTGTCATCGATATCGGTGATGTTGGATATGAATCTCACGTCGAAGCCTTGGTAAGCAAGAAAGCGACGGAGGATGTCATAGACCAGAACAAATCTCCCGTGGCCCAGGTGGGGCCGATCATAGACAGTAGGGCCACAGACATAGATGGAGAACTTCCCGGCCTCTTTTGGCTCAATCTCGCGAATCTCTGAGAACTGGGTATCAAAAAGCCGAATCATATGTACTCAAGGCTAGTAGAAGGCCCGAATCGCACAAACTATGACCTTGATCGCAAAGGTGACGCTTTCCGTTAGCACCAAAATCCAACCTGCCTATGCTGGAATGACGGCACTCCTGCATGGATGAAGAGGAAGCTGAGGGCAACCGTTGGACCGGCGCTCGATACTCTGGCCTCGCCTTCCGGCTCACAGTTCGCATGGAACCCTCGATTGACAAATACAGACAAAGGACTTCAGAAAATGCGCTTCTCAGTACCCGAACGGCCCAGCCTTGCCGGATTAGAGGCAAAATGGGCTGAGCGCTGGGAGTCAGACGGCACATATAGATATCAAGGAGATCTATCTAAGTCGGTCTACTCGATCGACACGCCTCCTCCGACGGTGTCAGGTACCTTGCACATCGGGCACGTGCTGTCCTACACCCACACCGACATCATCGCCCGCTTCAAGAGGATGGCCGGATATGACGTCTTCTACCCGATCGGATGGGATGACAACGGAGTACCGACCGAGAGGAGGGTGCAGAACTACTTTGGAGTTCGCTGTGAACCTGAACTTCCCTATCAACCAGACTTTACCCCCCCTGCCAACCCGGGCAAAGAGCAGATACCAATCTCTCGTCGCAACTTCATCGAACTTTGCCAGAGATTGACCGAAGAGGACGAGAAGGTATTCGAGAACCTCTGGAGGACAATCGGACTCTCGGTGGACTGGTCAAAGACATATACCACCATTGGACATCGATCTCAGTTGATATCCCAAGCATCCTTCTTGCGGATGGTCAGAGTAGGCCAGGCATACTCCCACGAATCACCGACATTGTGGGACGTCGACTTCAGAACGGCAATCTCCCAGGCCGAGCTTGAGGACCGCGCGGCCCCCGGCGCCTACCATCGCGTTAGATTTAGCGCCGACGACGGTAATTTCGTTGAGATTGAAACGACTCGGCCTGAACTCATCCCTGCCTGCGTCGGCCTCGTTGCCCATCCCGATGATGTGCGGTACAAGTCGCTATTTGGCAAGACCGTTCGGACGCCGCTGTTCGAAGTTCCCGTCGAAATACACCCGCACCCACTTGCCGACCCCGACAAGGGAAGTGGCATCGCCATGGTCTGCACATTTGGAGACCTGACCGATGTCACTTGGTGGAGAGAACTTTCACTACCTACACGGCCACTCATGGGCCGAGACGGCAGGTTCGCTTCCGAGATCCCCTTCGGATCAGAGGGCTGGCTGTCTAGCGACGTCGAAAAGGCGAACGCCAACTATCACGAAATCGCAAGAAAAGCGGCAAACGGTGCCAGAAAACGGATAGTTGAACTGCTGGAAGAGTCGGGCGACCTAATAGGTGAACCAAAACCGATAACCCACCCGGTCAAGTATTACGAAAAGGGTGAACGTCCGCTCGAGATCGTCACTTCAAGACAGTGGTTCATCAGCACCATGGACAAGAAGGAGAGGCTCGTCCAGCTCGGCCAAGGCTTGAACTGGGTCCCCGAATTTATGCGGGTCAGATACGAGAACTGGGTGGAGGGGCTTAACTCGGATTGGAACATCTCTCGACAGCGGTACTTCGGCATTCCGATTCCGATCTGGTATCCAACCGATGCCGACGGCAATCCAGACTTTAGTTCACCGATACTTCCCGATGAATCGATGCTACCGATCGACCCTCAGATTTCAACGCCACCAGGTTACAGCGAGACCCAGCGAGACAAACCCAATGGCTTCACCGCTGATCCAGACGTCATGGACACATGGGCGACATCTTCCCTAACGCCACAGATCGCCACCGGCTGGCTCAGAAACGACGAGGACTTTGCTCGACTCTTCCCTATGGATCTGCGTCCCCAAGGTCAGGATATCATCAGGACCTGGCTGTTTTATACGGTGCTAAGGTCCGAGCTCGAGCACGGCGTATCGCCGTGGAAAACGGCGATGATATCAGGCTTCGTACTCGATCCCGACAGAAAGAAGATGTCAAAAACCAAGGGTAACGTTGTAACCCCCATGCCTCTCGCCGAGGAGTACGGCGCAGACGCATTGAGGTACTGGTCTGCCGGGAGTAGGCCAGGAGTCGACACCGCAGCGGATCCTGGCCAGATGAAGGTCGGTCGACGGCTAGCCATCAAGATCCTGAATTCGGCCAAGTTCGTCTTCTCAATCGCCTCTCAGGATCTCAGCTTGGAAGACGGTCTGGGGCCAGTTCAGCTTGAACCTATCGATTTAGCCCTGCTAAGCGAGCTAGACCTTCTCATAAAGCAGGCCACCGAAGCTCTGGACGAGTACGACCACACCAGGGGCATCGAACTGATTGAGAAGCTGTTCTGGACTTTTTGTGACGACTTCATAGAACTCGTCAAGCTGAGGGCCTACGGTGGTGGGACCGAGTCGAATCTCCACATAGCTTCTGATTCCGAATCTATTTCAGCACGCATAGCACTCCTGACCGGCACGTCAATCCTGCTTAGGCTCATAGCCCCTTACCTCCCCTACGCAACTGAAGAAGCATGGAGCTGGTGGTCTGCAGAATCGATCCACGCCACCTCTTGGCCACTACCGGGGGAACCGCTGCGGGAGGCACAAAGGATAGCTGCCCTATTAGGCGTGGGTCTCGACACGAATTCATCGCACAGTAGCGACAATCTGCTCGACATCACTTCCGAAGTCCTCTCGCTTCTGCGGCGTGTCAAGACCGAGGCGAAGGTGTCAGTCAAGACCCCGTTGACACAAGTCGAACTGCTGGTCGAACCCGACTACCTAGAAAGTATCGGCACAGCCATGGAAGACCTAGCCAGAGCCTGTGCGGTACAAGGGAGCATCGCTTTGTCCGAAGGGACTGTCGGGACCGGCAGGGTCAGCTTGCTGCGAGCCAACATCGTCTCCTGAGGCACCCGTGTGTAACCAGGAGAGCCGGAGCAATACGCCGGGGATTAGGTAACCACATCCGCCAACTAGCTTCATCGACCGTCGACTTTAGGAGAGGTAATCTCTGCCTTTGACCGGATCACCGTCGAACACGAGTTCACCCGACGAAATCGCAATGCTCCTCGAAGCCACCTCTACTAGGTCAGTGGAGTGGGATGCAACGAGGAATGCGATGCCTTTTCGGGCCTCCTCGGAGATCAGATTGACCAGAGCTAGCTTCCCGGACTGATCCAGTCCCACGAACGGCTCATCTATCATCATGACCTTGTGCGGCCGAGCAAACGCCATTCCAAGTGATACTTTTTGCTTCATCCCTCTTGAGAAGGTCGCCGGAAATCGATCAGCCACGCTGGTTAACCCAAAGACCTCTAGCAGTCGATTCGCCCTCTGTTCAGCGTCGTCAGCGAGTGAAAGTGTCGCAGAGAACTTCAGATGTTCGAACGTGGTCAGATCGTCATATAGCGCCGGAGTATCGAAGGCCACTGATAGAACACTACGAGCATCGAGAGACCCAGGTTTCGCGCCGTAGATCAGAATGGAGCCCCGATCCGCCTTGGCAAGTCCAGAAATAATGCGAAGAAGCGTGGTTTTGCCTGAACCGTTATGTCCTACGAGTAGGACAACCTCTCCAGGGTAAATGGAAAACTCCACGTCTGTTACCGCAGGAGTATCGTCGAATGCCTTTGTGACACCACTCATGGCTATTGCGGCGGTCCGCCCAAGTGGCCTCTCCGACGAACCGGTACTCTTGGATGTCATTGTGCGCTGGTCCTCCTAGCGATCCAGGCCGAACCTGCGAGTGGTACTACCAGCGAGAACGTACCTGATGAGATTAGTGTCGAGTAGAGATTCACGGTGGACCCAATCTTGCCGTGAGCCTCCACAACCGGAATGAAGCCTGCGCCGGCGAGAATCAGTGGGAGGAGCTCAATAACAAGCACAACAATCTGAACCGTATCTGGCGACATGGAGAATGCAATCTGAGAACTAGATCCAGCTTCCCGGACGACAGAAACCGCTGCACCTACGAGTCCCGAGGCCAGAATGGGTATCAGTACTATTCCTACGATACCTATCCCCCTCACACCGTCAGGGAGAATCAGCACGAGGACCAAGGTTGGAATGGCGAGCAGTATCGCCACCACCGAAGGAGCCAAGGCGAGGACCCTTTGGAACGGCCCCCTACTGGTACCACTGAGTGAGAGGATCTCAGAGGTGTCAGCGTCCTGGCCCAATGCGTCTGTCAATTCAAGCCCCACCAGCCAGGAACAGACGACTCCTGGGACTACAAATAGCTCCGATGTTGTAACTGCATAGCGGGCTGAAAGCAGCGTGATGGCGAGCAATCCTGCGACCCTTGCGACCCGAATCCAGCTCCACCTGAGCATTGGAACAATCGCCCTCCAGAAGGCCGGAAATCTAGTCATGAGATGTTGTTCGAACGGTTTTGTGATCTGTTTGTGTGCATGGACCTTGTCGCCTATAAGCGCGCGACGTATCAGTACCACAGAGCGGAAGTCCCTGAATGTTGCTGCGTAACGGATCAGACCTATTAGCCGAGTTCTACGCTCAAGCATTTCAGGGTCCACGCCCGGCACCAAAAAGATGGCAGAGAGAATTAGAACGACTCCGAGTGCCAGTGCTATGGCGTAAGAGATAGTGGAGCCGGAAACTGTCGCCCCGAAGTCTCCCATCAACATGAGTCCGCCAGGCAGAAACCCGGCAATATGGTGTGCGGAGTCGAACGGAGCGACGACCGCCGCCGCCAGAATCAGAATGCCAACGAGGGCGCCAACCATTTTGGAGAGCTGAGCCCCCGACGCCACCGCCGCAGAACAACAATACGTCAGTGCGACAAGTGCCCCGTATAGTGCACCGGCGAGACTACCTTGGCCACCCCTAGTTGAGCCAAGGAGGTGCGCGATCGAGATTCCAACGAGTCCACCGAACACCAAGCCCATGAACAGCCAATGTCGCAATGTACGCAGAAGTTTTGATCGAAACAGCCTCTCGCGTGGGTATGGCGAAAGTAGAACCATACGTATCTCAGATCCCTGAAGACTGAGTGGGCCCCCTCTTTGGCCACTGCGTATGCCAAAAAGCATCGAAAGGAGCCACAGAGTCGTAGCCACAGGTACCAAATAAGACCCAACCAGCCTTCTGTCGGCGACATTTGCAGCCATCGAAGTGGTGGCACTAGCAACGAACGCAGCCGCTACACCGAGAGATGCAGCGGCTAAGTACGCTCTATATATCGCTTGAAGCGGCTCGACTCTATGGCTGAAATGGGTTCGCCTCGCCGCATTTAGGTCCGAGAATGGGTCCGATATTTGGATCAGCCTCCGGAAATGTCGCGGATGCCAGGCTTTCCGGTCGACAAGAACGGCATCATGGCTCGCAACTGCCTGCCGACATCTTCGATCGGGTGATCGTTAGCTTGCTTCCTCAACGCATTGAAATGCGGTTGTCCGGCCTCGTTCTCGGCGATCCACTCATCGGCAAACTTGCCAGTCTGAATCTCCTCGAGAACCTTCTTCATCTCGGTCTTGGTCTCAGAGGTGACAATTCTCGGCCCACGAGTCAACCCTCCGTACTCAGCAGTCTCCGAAACCGAGAACCACATTCCCGACAGTCCCTCTTCATAAAGCAAGTCGACAATCAACTTGAGTTCATGGAGGCATTCGAAATATGCCGACTCCGGTTGGTAACCGGCTTCAACTAATGTCTCGAACCCGGCTTGGACCAGTGACGCCAAACCTCCACACAGGACAACTTGCTCACCGAAGAGGTCGGTCTCGGTCTCTTCGGAGAAGGTCGTGTCGAGAACTCCGGCCTTGGTAGAACCGATCGCATGGGCGTACGACAGGGCGATGGAGTGAGCAATCCCGGTTGCATCCTGCTCCACCGCTATCAGGGACGGAATTCCCCCGCCCTCCTGGTATGTCCTTCTGAGCAGGTGACCTGGACCCTTTGGAGCGATCATGATCACGTCGACGTCAGCGGGTGCAGCGATCTGTCCGAAGCGGACGTTGAAACCATGGGCAAATGCAATAGCGACACCTGGACGAAGTTGCGGTGCTACCTCAGCTTCGTAGATCTTCTTCTGAACCGTATCTGGCGACAAGAACATGATCAGGTCTGCGGTCTTAGCGGCCTCAGCAACCGTGCTGACCTTGAGACCTGCGGCCTTGGCCTTGTCTGTCGACGGAGAATTCTCCCGGAGGCCGACCGTAACGTCAACGCCGGAATCGGCGAGGTTCAGGGCGTGTGCGTGGCCCTGCGAACCGTATCCAATTATCAGCACCTTCTTGCCAAGAACGAGGCTCGGATCGGCATCTACCTCGTAATACATCTTCGCCATCTAAGAAGCCTTTCCTCTCTGGGATCTTGCGCGATTAGGTGGTACCCTGTCCAACTTTGCCAGAGCAACCCTACCAGTCCGCTGCACTTCGACAATCTTAAACTGCCTCAACAGATCCTCAAAGTCGTCCAACTTATCAGGCGGATCCGCGAGCATCACTGTCAGGCGGTCGAAACCGACATCCACTATCTTGGCTCCGAAGATGGTGGCCAGCTCGACAAGATTTGATCTCTGTTCCGTGGTCACCTCGACACTCGCCAGGAGAAGTTCGTATTCGACAGCCTCCACGGGGTCTATCTCGGAGATTTTGATCACATTAATAAGTTTGTGAAGCTGTTTTGTAATCTGTTCGAGCGGTGATGAGTCCACGTCGACCACAATGGTGATCCTTGAGAAGCGTTCGTCCTCTGTGGGCGCTACCGCCAAAGAAAAGATGTTGTACGCCCGTCGGGAGAATAGTTGGGCAACCCTTGCGAGCACGCCGGCTTTGTTCTCCACCAGCACCGATAGCACATGATGTCGAGCCCTTGGGACCCCACGAATGGAACCAATTGGCACAAGGCCGTGGTTAGTCGAACTCACTGCTCCCCCTCATTCTGCGGACCGACCACGATCTCGTCGTTACTAGCGCCCGACGGAACCATCGGGAAGACCTTCTCCCACGTATCGGTACGAAAATCTATTACGACGGGACGATCCACGATCTGGTTGGCCTTCTCTATAGCGACATCAACCTGACCCGGATCGTCGACCCGCATACCGACACATCCCATGGCTTCTGCCCACTTCACATAGTCAGGTAGGTCCGGAGAAAGGTAAACCTCGGAGTAGCGCTCAGAATAGAACATCTCCTGCCACTGTCTCACCATACCTAGGTATGCGTTGTTGAGTATCGCCACTTTTATCGGAATCCTCTCGGCCGTTGCCGTAACGAGTTCCTGCGCTGTCATCTGGAAGCACCCGTCACCGTCGATCGCCCAGACGACCTTGTCTGGATGTCCGACCTTCGCACCGATCGCCGCAGGTATGGCAAAGCCCATTGTGCCAAGGCCGCCTGAATTTACCCAGGTATTCGGATGATCAAACTTCCAGAATTGAGAGGCCCACATCTGATGTTGGCCAACGCCAGAGACGACTATCGCGTCGAGAGGGGTCAGCTCCCTGAGACGCTCCACGACGTACTGCGGCTTGATTGGACCGCCCTCAAACTCCTGGTCATATTTGAGTGGGAACTGCTCCTGCCACTGCCTCAACTGTGCGAGCCAAGGCCGCAACAGGTCCGGAAGTTCGACCTTGGACTTCTTCAGTTCCTTCACCATCTCAGCTATGACCTGCTTGAGATCTCCGACGATCGGGACATCGGGATTTCGGATCTTGCCAAGTTCGGCCGGGTCTATGTCCACATGGATCACTTTTGCATAAGGAGCGAAACCGTCCACTTTCCCGGTGACACGATCATCAAACCGGGCGCCGAGTGTGATGAGAAGATCCGCCTTCTGCATCGAGGTGACCGCGGTGTAGTTGCCGTGCATACCGGGCATCCCCAGACAGAGCGGGTGACGATCAGGGAAGCACCCCCTACCCATCAGGGTGGTGACAACCGGTATCCCGGTCAGTTCGGCCAACTCAAGCAACTGCTTCGAGGCACCGGATCTGATTATCCCTCCTCCAGCGTATATGATCGGCCTTCTTGCCTCGAGTATCATCTTTGCGGCCGAGCTGATCATCTTTGGGTGGCCCTTGATCGTAGGTTTGTAGCCGGGCAGGTCGACCGAATCGGGCCAATACCAATCCATCATCTGATTGGACACGTCCTTTGGCAAGTCGACCAGAACTGGGCCCGGCCTGCCGGTGGTAGCCACATGGAAAGCTTCTCGAATCACTCTCGGTATGTCTGCTGCAGTGGTGATCAGCCAGTTGTGTTTGGTGACGCTCATGGTAATACCGGTTGTATCTGCCTCTTGAAAGGCGTCTGTTCCAATAGAGGACGTAGCCACTTGGCCAGTGATCATCACAAGGGGGATCGAGTCCATGTAGGCGTCGGCAAGGGCTGTAACCACATTCGTTGCAGCAGGTCCAGAAGTGACCATCGCCACTCCGGGCCTTCCAGTCACATGGGCGTATCCCTCTGCAGCATGTCCTGCACCCTGCTCATGCCGTACAAGTATGTGCCGTATCGACGAGTCGAGCAACGGGTCATACACCGGAAGGATAGCTCCTCCTGGCAGGCCAAAAATGACCTCGACACCTTGCATTTCCAGGCTCTTGATTAGCGCCTGAGCTCCAGTAAGTCTCACGCTACGACTCCCCAGTTCTAGGATCGACGCCCTAGTTGGCGCCGATCTGCGGCCAAAACACCTCGACACTCGCCATGGCTACTCAGAGAGCTCCCACCCACTGATTACCAGCGACAGTCATTCCGAACCCGGGAGTCTGAGTTCTGCAGCTTGGACAATTGGAATCACTCGGATAAAACAAAAGACCTCCCCAAGGGGAGGTCTCGTAGCGCACCGGAGTGAACTCCGCCACGCTACATACCAAGTACTACAATCAGTCGGGCCGAAAATGCCATAGTGCAGAATATAGTCCGAACAACTCCAACCTAAGCCTCCGTAACGGCTCCAATTTCTGCTCCTTTAACCAAACGTGCATACTTGGCCAGGAATCCAGAGGTGTAGAGGGGAGCAGGATGGTTGACTGATTGCGCCCTTTCCGCCAATTCGGCCTCGCTCACCTTCAAATCGATGAGATTCGCCTTGACGTCGACGACAATTCGGTCACCATCTCTGACCAGAGCAATCGGGCCATTGTCAATCGCCTCGGGCGCCACGTGTCCGATGCAGAGTCCATGGGTTCCGCCGGAGAATCTACCGTCGGTGACTAGAGCACTGTCCGACCCTCTACCCGCACCCTTCATCGCACCCGTAACAGCGAGCATCTCCCGCATGCCAGGTCCACCCTTGGGGCCCTCATAGCGTATGACGACGACCGTATTCGGCTTGATTTCGTCCGCAAGAATCGCGTCAAGAGCCGCCTGCTCTCCGTCAAAAACCCGGGCCACACCCTCGAAATAATCTGCGTCGATTCCGGCTACCTTGACGACAGACCCCTTTGGTGCTAGCGACCCAGTAAGAACGGCGATGCCACCGATCTTATTGATCGGATTGTCGAAGTTGTGGATTACCACTCCATCTGGCTTCGGGGGTTTCAACGCCGAAAGATTATCGCCCATGCTGAGCCCAGAAACGGTCATGACGTCGGTATGCAACAAGCCGCGCTCTGCCAACTCCGCCAAAACTACGGGTACGCCACCAATTGCATCAATGTCGGTCATATGGAATTTGCCGTGGGGCTTGGTATCTGCCAGATGCGGAACACGCTTGGCGATCCTGTTGAAATCGTCTAGCTCGAGCTCCACTCTCGCCTCATATGCGATAGCTAGAAGGTGGAGAACCGCATTTGTCGATCCACCGAGAGCCATTACGACCGATATTGCATTTTCGAACGCCTGCTTGGTCATTATCTGTCGTGAAGTGATCCCTTTGGATAGCAGATTTACTACGGCGCGGCCGGCCTCGACTGCGAAATCGGACCTGCGGGAATCGACTGCTGGCGCAGAGGCCGACCCCAGAAGTGACATGCCAAGTGCCTCTCCTACTGAAGCCATCGTGTTGGCTGTGAACATACCCGCGCAGCTTCCGATGGTCGGACAAGCGTTCTTTTCGATCAATGAAAGCTCCTCGGACGTAAGTCCGCCGGTGGCGTAGGCTCCCACTGCTTCGAAGACATCGACTATGTCAATTGCACGACCATCCACATGTCCTGGCAAAATTGTGCCGCCATAGAGAAAAACCGACGGCAGATCTAATCGGGCAGCCGCCATTAGCATGCCCGGCAAAGATTTGTCGCACCCTGCAAGTGTGACTACGCCGTCAAAGCGCTCCGCGTGCATCATCGCCTCCACCGAGTCGGCAATAATCTCCCTGGACGCCAACGAGGCGCGCATCCCCTCGTGGCCCATTGAAATCCCATCGGATACCGCTATGGTGGTGAACTCGAGTGGAAAGCCGCCGGCCTCAAGCACACCCTGCTTGGCGGCCCTTGCCAACGCACCCAATGGTAAGTTGCAAGGAGTCACTTCGTTATGTGATGACGCCACAGCGATCTGCGGTTTCGAAAAGTCGCCGTCCTGCATACCCACCGCTCGGAGCATGGCCCGCGCAGGGGCACGCCTGAAACCTTCAGTAACCTCTTTGCTCCTGGGCCTCATGTCCGATAGGCTCCGCTCTTCTGCCACTTCAACTCCCATCTACAGTTCGCTCTGACGACCTAAGACCACGCCTAGAACGCCTCAAAAAATTGTCATCCGCCGCTGAGCCAAAGCCCACCTGGCTAATCTTCTGACAGCAGCACCGCTAGCATCTTTGCGGCTATTTTGCCGTCCGCCTTGCCGCCGGTCTTCTTCATAATCTGTCCGATGAAGAACCCTTTCAGCTGCATCTCGCCCGCTTTGAGCCTCGTCCACTCATCCGAGTTCTCCTCGACAATACTCTTGATCTGAATCATCAATTCGTCATCATCTAGCTGTGTGATACCCAACCTGTCACGTACCACAGCGGGTGGGGTAAGGCTCTTTACGGACTCCTGAAGAACCGCCTTGGCCTGAGTCGAGCTGAGCTTGCGCTCCATCTCCATTCGGCAAAGATCGCTGAACCATTCGAGCTCGTACCCATCTGGTATCGGAAGAAGGCTGGCTAATTCGTTCGACGCCCTGGCAACCACGAGCTTAGGATCGACACCTGCGTTGAGTGCAGCATCAACGAATCCGTAAAGCTCGGGCAAGATAGCCGTCTCGATCTGGTCATTGGCGCTGTCCAAACCGACTAGATCGCAAAGCCTCAACCGTCTCTGTCGCGGAAGCTCCGGGAGCGACTCTCTCAGCCCGCCGATCCAACTTTCCGTCGGCTCGAGCGGTACAAGGTCCGGCTCCGGAAAGTACCTATAGTCCTCCGCCTCCTCTTTGGTGCGCAAGGCCACAGTGATCGAACGATCCTCGTCCCAGTGGCGAGTCTGCTGCAGCACTTCGCCAGCCGCAGTGTACACCTCAACCTGTCGTTGTGCCTCATAGGTGATAGCCCTGACCAGCGATCTCAGCGAATTAAGGTTCTTGATCTCGCACCGCGTACGAAATTCCGACTCACCAATCGGACGCACCGAGACGTTGGCATCAACCCTAAGTGAGCCCTCCTCCATCTTCCCGTCCGACGCTCCGATCGCAATTAAGATGGCCCGGAGTTCCGTAACGTACTGCCTTGCCTCGTCTGGCGAGGCGATATCTGGAGCAGACACGATCTCGACAAGGGGCACGCCAGACCTGTTGTAGTCGATCAACGCTCTTTCGGCCCCATGGATTCTCCCCGAGGAGCCACCAAGGTGGGTGATCTTGCCAGTGTCCTCTTCCATGTGTGCCCTGACGATTCCTATGCGAACTCCAGAGGGAAGAATCAGATAGCCATCTGCATTCAGCGGAATGTCGTACTGGCTGATCTGGAAATCCTTGGGCATGTCAGGGTAGAAGTAGTTCTTCCGGTGGAAGATGGACGCCTGCACCGTCGCATTGAGTGCCAGGCCGATCCTGGCCGCGATTTCGAGCGCTTCACCATTCAAAACCGGCAGAGCGCCAGGCAGACCAAGGCAAACCGGGCAGATGTTCGTGTTTGGATAGGACCCAAACTCATTCAAGCAGCCACAAAAGAGCTTGGTCCTGGTCTTAAGCTCGGTATGTACCTCGAGGCCGCACACAATCTCCCAACCTTCGGGAAGGAAAGAAGGCGCCGACGGCGACTGGTTCGTTTCGCTATCGACCACCGGTCATGACCTCCTCAAGTGCGGGATCCAGCGAGCCAAATCCACCGCCTCCAGATGAACGTTCTATCGAGAATGCAATTCTGAACATGAGTTCCTCTCCTAGGGCCGGCGCAAGTACCTGAATCCCGATCGGCAGTCCTGAAGAGTCCGCCGAAAACGGTACAGACATAGCTGGGTGTCCCGCGAGGTTGGAGGGAATAGTGCAAACGTCAGATAGATACATAGCGAGTGGGTTAGAGGCCCTCTCGCCGAAGCGGAACGCTGTCGTAGGAGAAACTGGTGAGATGAGTGCGTCGAAGTCTCGGTAAGCTCGCTCGAAGCCGCGCTTTATCATGGTCTTTACCTGCTGAGCCTTGCCATAGTACGCGTCATAGTACCCAGAGGAAAGTGCATAAGTACCGAGCATTATGCGACGCTTTACCTCATCGCCGAATCCTGCAGTCCTGGTCTTCACGTTCGTTTCAGCTATATCACTGCCCTCAACCCTCAAGCCGAAACGGACTCCGTCAAATCTGGCCAGGTTGGATGAGGCCTCAGCCGGTGCAATTATGTAGTAGGCGGACAGGCCCAACTTCGTTTCGGGGATTGAGACCTCATCCACCTTCGCACCGGCCTTGGAAAGCTGTTCAGCGGCGGCTCGCACGGCTGCTAAGACCTCCTCGTCACAACCGTCCATGAACTCCTTTACGATTCCTATGCGGACCCCGTCCATCGGTACTCCTTGCTGGCTGACCAGACTAAATTTTGCTCCGTCATATGAAGTGGAATCCATATTGTCCCACCCGCTGATGACCTCCAGTGCCAAGGCTGAATCACCAACTGTGCGACTGAATGGACCGATCTGGTCCAAAGAGGATGCGAAGGCAACTAGGCCATATCTGGAGACAACTCCATAGGTCGGTTTCACTCCAACGACACCTGTAAGCGAGGCAGGCTGCCTAATCGATCCACCGGTATCTGAGCCAAGGGCTAGCGGGACAATAGATGCCGCAACTGCGGCGGCCGAGCCACCCGATGACCCACCCGGCACACGCTCAAGATCTATCGGATTCCTAGTTGGGCCGAATGCAGAGTTCTCGGTCGAAGAGCCCATTGCAAACTCATCGAGATTGGTCTTTCCGACCGTAACAGCCCCCTCGGCAATCATCTTTTGGACAACTGTGGCGCTGTAAGGTGGGGACCAGCCGTTGAGAATCTTCGACGCGCAGGTCGTGTCAAAACCGATCTGGCACATATTGTCTTTCAGCGCAACTGGGACTCCGGCAAGTCGGCCCACCTTCTCACCAGCAGCAACCATTGCGTCGATACGACCCGCCGCCTCAAGAGTCAGATCTCGATTCACCGATAAAAACGCGTTGAGTATGCCGTTAGATCTCTCAATCGCGTCGAGTGCCTCTTCTGCGAACTCGACCGCCGAACGTCTTCCTGATGCTACGAGTTCTGCTATCTCAGACGCAGATTTTCCCAATGATCCTCCCATCAGTCAGCTCCGAGGACTGGCGGTACGGAGAACATGTTCTCGGCCTGATCCGGCGCACATCGTAGGACCGACTCACTGGTCAAACTGGATCGGGGTAGATCTTGCCGGACTACGTTTACCATTCCCAATGGGTGCGCCGTCGGCGGAGTATCCCCGAGGTCCAATGATTCGATATCGGAAGCGTGGTCCAGCACCGAGGAGAGCTGTTCGGCATAGAGTTCAGCCTCCTGATCTGTCAACTCGAGGCGCGCAAGCATTGCCACATGTGCCACTTCCATAGGAGAGATTTTGCCTGACATGACACTGATCCTAAAGCCGAAATCCTCCGCATCTACGTGTAGGAGCACTTAGCTGCATACTGTTCACCGATTATCTCACCGCTTATGCGTGCACCTTCGCGGAGCCGAGATGCTCTTCGATCCACGAGATCGCTCTTTGTGTGATCAATTCCGCATCAAAATCGATGGTTGCCACGTGGAATGACCTATCCATCCAGATTCTCTCGATGGTTCCGCCATAATTGTCGACAAGGAAGTCACTGGCTGATGGCGGTACGACGTGGTCGTTTTTTGAAGAGAAGAGGATCGCCGGAACGGAGGTACTTCTGATCAGAGTCGAAACACCTTCTACTGCGTCAAAGAGGGACAGGGCGGCCGCTATTGGTGTCCGGTCGTAAGATGGCTCAATAACACCCGGTTTGGCGATATCAGATCCGACCCCAGGAAGGTAATCCTCCCCCTGTTCGACCATCATCCGTCCCAATTCCATGAAGCTGTCGGCTGGTCGCTCGATAGCCGGGTTCACAACCAAAACACCAGACAGGCTTGGGAAAGTTCCTGCCGCCTGCAGCGTCAGGGTGCCGCCCATTGACAACCCCATTACGTAGGTCGGGAGACCCTCAGCAAGCACCGACTTTACGCTCGTCTCCGCAACTCTCCACCAGTCTGCATATCTAGTGGTTGCAAGGTCCTCAGGAGTGGTGCCGTGCCCCGGTAAAAGTGGAACCTCCACACGCCAACCTTTATCCAAGAAAGCCTCGACCTGCGGCACAAAGCTTGCAGGCGAGCCACTGAAACCGTGGATCACAATGATTGAAACGGCGCTTCCTGGAAAACTCCCACCTTCAGCAAAACCGATGCCCATCACTACCACCCCATCTACAGATGCTTCGACTTTCCTGCTGAATCATATGCAGCGTGACCGCCACACTGAACCGGGTCCTTGTAGTTGTACAACTAGCTCTATAGACTGCCGACCAGGTTCCAACAATTCTGTTGGAACCTGGTCGGAACCACCGTCGTCGGCTTCGGGCTCAAGTCGGCGCCGGAGGCGAGTGGGTGAAGGACTAGATGAGAACCGATTCAGGACCACTCTGCACACCGTTGCAATCCGAGTTCCACCGCGACGTCTCCCACGATGTAGCGGGGGCACTGCTTGGGTTTATTCTGCTATTCACCGGACTGGCAACCCTGCTCGGCTCGCCACGACTAGGTGCCTATGCAGGATTCGCCTTCGCCGCGTTCATCCTCAGCAACACCGTCTCGAAAACCGTCGAGTTTGTTCCTGGAGGGGTACGTTTCCAAAAGGGCTGGGCCTTTCGTGCTAGGACAGTCAGATTCGAAGAGATATCGCTCCTGGCCACTCGCCGGGGACGGGTGGGATATAACTTGGCAATTGTCACTCCTAAAGAGGAGCAGATTGTACTCCCGATCGGACACAGTCTCACACGTCCGAACAGAATCGGTCACGCCGTACTCGCTCGAAAGTTGGCGCAATTCGGGTCTCAGACCGACCGTCTTAGGTCACGCGACCGCTGAATCACCTCTGGGTCGCCGGCTCGGCAAGTAGGACCATGAACGCCAACGTCGGACAGAGTCGTTCTGCCCTGCGGGCATGCTCAAGCAGATCAAGTGGCAGATCATTCTTCGTCACCTTAGGATAGCCCCACTCATCTAGCTGGATAAGCTCCGGAAGAAGCTCGCCACATATACCATGACCATCACACGCGATTGGGTTTATAGAGATCTTCCCTATTGATCGACTCATGACGCGACTTTGGCGTATTCGGGAGCCACGAATACAGGACGCATCTTCACCGCCGTACACTGGCCCTTTTCGTGCAATGCAACCTCATTGGGAAAGTTCCTAAACAGAGATCTAGCGATTAAGACGGCTCCATCTGGCATCGCGCACCCACCCCTGCCGATGATTTGGTCACCGAGACGACCTATCTCGGCAACACCTCTTTGCAAGGTGGCTCCCTGAGCCAACCTCCCGAGTTCCTTAGCAATTGCAGGTAGACCGTTGAAACACGGTCCACACTGTCCGGCGGATTGGGTGGCCAGGTATGAGCAGATAGCAGATGCCTCCGCCACCGGGCAGGCAGACGAGAAGGCTACGACGCCAGCGCCGATACTCATCCCCTGCCTTTTCATCTCCGCCGGCGCCACTCTCAATCCGAGGGCTACGCCGGGTGCAATAAGTTGACCAAAGTATCCACCTAAAAGCACGGTAGAGACTCTCAACATGTCGATACCCGTGAAACTGACGACCTCAGTAAAGGGCGTCGAACCCCTCACCTCCAGAATCTGGTAATGCCCGTCTGGGTCGCTTACTGTCAAAAGTTGCGTGCCTGGTGCCTCGCTTGTGCCCATCCTCGCGAAGGCCTCAGCCCCCATACGGGCTATCAAAGCTATCGCAGCAAATGTCTCCACATTGGAGACGAAGGTGGGACGCTTAGCAACCCCCCTAGTGATCGGGCGGACCGGGAAGTATGCCGGTTTGGCGCCCTTGCCATTTAGCTGTTGGATTACCGAAGTCTCAACGCCAGAGGTGTAACCAGGGTCCGCGATACGGGGCTGGACAGGTACCCGGTCCAGCCTGGCCCGTCTCCTCTCCTTGAGCGCAGTTTCGACTGAATCCACAACCAGCTGGTTCTTAGTCTTTGCCACCATAAACGCCGCTGTTGCCTGGAGGGCATCGGCAACAATCGCTACCCCCTCGAGCACGAGGTGGGGCTGATGAATCATCAAAGTTTCATCCTTGTGAGCTAGCGGCTCAGACTCCGAACCGTTCGCCACCACCACGACTTTGCCTCGGTACTGTGCCATAGAGGTCAACTTCCGCACCGTCGGAAACCCCGCTCCGCCCCTGCCTGAAAGCCCAGCTGTCTCGACCAATCGCACCAGCTCCTGGTAGGTCACCTTGGGAGGTCGAACAGCCCCCCTCACCCGGCCATGCTCCTCCAGTGACAGCGTGCGTAGTGTCATTCTCCGGATCGAGGCGGCATCCGAGGTTCGGTCGGGCACGACCAAGCCGGGCCAACTCGAAAACTCTGTCATCTCCATACTGCCCATTCTCAATCCCTTGTCTTCTCAGACCTTGTAATTAGATTCTCGTCACAGTGCCGGTGAAGCTGGACTGACCAGGATTCACGTTGGCTTGAAAGTGCTCCACCTTGCCGCTGAGGTTTGTAGCTTGAAATTGGATGCTTCCGCCATTTAGGCCGGTGACTGTCCCGTTATAAACGGCTTGACCAGAGTTGGACACGACTTCGACGATCGAGGAGGACATCGACAGCCCACCTTCGGATGGAAACCCTATGAGCGTCACAATCAGTTTGTACCCCTTCAGTGAATCGAGGGGTCCCATGAGTCTTAGAGCCAGCTCCCCCTGGTTGTTCTGGGAGGACTCAGAGATCTGTCCGGACCAGCTGGAGGTGAAATTCGCCGGCATATCGATGGACGATGCCTTTGCTGTTGGCAAAGTGCTGCCCGTCTTGACCGCTGATAAAGACGCAGCGCTGTTCGAAAGGACGCCCGACAATCCGGCGTTTGCCCTTTTAGACCAAGTGATCTGGAGTGGTCCGACAAAGGCGAAGGCGACAACCAGTACGGGCGCTACGACCGCCGATATGGACGCGTAATTCTTGAACCTTCCTATGTTTCGCTGTGAGTTCAGGATCCGCAACCATGCAGAGAGCAGGAACATAAGTCCGACCACGACGTAGAACAGCTTGCCCAACCAGAATCGGGAATCGGTACCGGTTCCAAGACCATGGACTATTGAGAGGAAGAAGATCGGATACGCGGCTAGGTGGGTGAGCTTCCATGACTTCTGGCTCATCTTCACCCTGATCAAGGAGGTCACCAAGACCGCTATGCCGAGGTCGATCGCTACAGCTCCTAAGCCGACCCAAAGCGAGCGATATGCGGCGGTGAATGGGATGAATGCGTCTGCCAGCTTGAGATGAGCGAAGGGATCGAGTATCGCGGCCCCGACGTGGAGCACCAACACGACTACTGCCAAAAGTGATAGGTTGCGATGGACTTCGGTGGTGACGAACCTGGCCGATCGGTCACTCAATTTCAGCTGCGAGGCAGTCATGACCCCAAGAACACTGATTATTCCAAGTAGCGCCAATCCGACAAATCCGGCGCCACGTGAGAGATACCAAAGAGGACTGATCGAGGCGACAGCTAGCACGCCACACCACCGCTAAGCTGCACCAGCTCCTCGGGCCAGTCGCCGATGAACTCCAGTTCACTCCCATTCCACGGGCGTGCAATCCCGTCCATCTGAGTTCTGTTCGTGCGCTTAACCACTGCAGGCAGACCCGTTCCTCGCAACCAAATAATTCCTCTGTGACCCATAGCCATAGCTCCGCAAGATGCTATGTTCGCATCCAAAGCCGAGCCGGCCAGTACCGTAATCGATTCAAAATCCACCACAGCTGACTCTCCGCTTGTGGGATCGATTATGTGGTGATGAGGAGTGCCACCTGCCAACCAGTTCCGGCTACGAACCGACGAAGTGGCCAACCCACCCCCTGCTATCCCGAAAAGCATTCCATCGCTGGTCGGATCCAGCGAACCATCGGAGGTCAGATTGACCATCCAAGGAACCTCTTGGCCCACATAACTACAAGAGATATCGCCACCGAGATTCACGAGGCAGGTCAACGAGTACAAATGCTCCAACTCGGCGCAGATCCTGTCGGCCACAAATGCCTTCGCAGTGGCTCCCAGGTCCAGAATTGTCCCGGGGGGAACCGAGATAGACCGAGTTACTCGGTCCAGCACTAAAGTTCGATACCCGCTTGGCAGCACAACTCGAAAGTGCATCCCATCAGCACTGTCCCTCCTTACCAGCTCGAAGTCCTTGGAGTATCCGAGGCCGACCATACTGTTGCCGACCGTAGGGTCGAGGTAACCACCTGTAATCGTTGCGGCCCGCATCGCCGCCTCGACAAGATCGAAAAGCAGTTCTGAGACACTTACCGGCTCTCCCGTGTTTTCAGCACTCAGCCTCATCACCTCGGAGTCCTGGCGAAACCGGCTCGCGACCTGGTCTAACTCGAAAAGTCGCTCCGAGAAGGTCTCGCATGCAGCGATAAAACGACGTTCGAAATCAACCCCTTCTACTCGGGAGGTCAGAAAACAACTCGTCCCGAGCGTGTCCTGACGGAATAGGACCTGCCTCATCACGAGCCGGCCGTCGGAGCGGCGGCTGCGGCTGATCCAGACGACGAAGAACCTGAAGTTGCCGACAGCCCCGATGGAGCCGTAGCGCTGGCGGGAGGGGGAGCAAGCGTGGAACTGGTGACGTTATAGCCTGAGGTGCCAGTCGTCGATGCCGAATTAGTCGTCTGAGCTGGGCTTGAGGGGGCGACCTTACCAGGGTACACCTTCTCCGCAAGACCGGACACGACCACGACAGATCCGAGCGCTCCAACCCAGAGAAACTTGGAGATCCTCTTTGACTTCATAACTGATTCGTCACGAAATTTGGTGGAATGCTTCACAGGGACAACCTTCTGCTCGAAAAGTGATGCATACATTATCGGGGTACGCTGCTGTGACCCGACTGAATGCTTTTGCAGAGGAGCTTGGGTCTCGACCTCATAATTGTAGTTGCGAGAAAACCAGCCAAGTGCCGGGCCAAGACGCACCTCATGTCTCAAGCTCAACGCTTGCAATTCCCAAGTCATAGGTCGAGGGCTAGAATGAGGTCGGGTCAAAAATTCAGTAGCGTTGATAACCGATGGTTGGCCGTTCGATATGTGAGGGAGCTGGGCCCAAACTTCAGTCGCCGCGTCGGGCTTCGAAACGGAGAGTTCTATGGCAAAAGCGCTTCACAGGAGGGCTTTACGCTCCAATTCGAAGGGGCGTTCCAGCGATATCGAATCTAGCGTTCACAAAAAGGCCGTAAGAGCAGTCCGAGTCGGCGTGATCGTCGTTGGCTTGGCCTTGGCTGGCTTAGGAGGAGCGGGCGCCCTCGGTATGTTCAACCCTTCGCCTGGTCCGAACTTAGCTCCTTTCAACCTGACCATTGCTACTTCGACCAACTCTCGACCAACAATCACTCCGAGCAATGGGTTCACCTTGAAGCAGCGTCCACAGTCGAACTCCGTGTTTCAACCGGTCTTGATCAAGATTCCGTCTATGGACATACAGGTGCCACTTATCCCCGAAACGGACCCAAGTGGCTCGTTGATAATTCCGTCGAATCTAAACAAGTGGGCGTGGTGGACGGGTGGTGCAAGTCCCGGCTCGTCAGTTGGGGCCGTGCTTCTGGCCGGTCACGACGACTCGGCGATATACGGAAACGGGCCGGCCAAGAAGCTATGGGGGCTGAAGCAGGGGACGTTGGCCTATGTGTACGGGCCAAGTGGCCAATCAATTGCCTATTCCGCTACGTCGCTTACCGTGTTGCTTAAGACTTCACTCGCAAAGTACGCAAACGACCTCTATTCGCCAGCGGGTTCTCCCAAGCTGGTCATCGTCACCTGTGGAGGAACCTTCAATCCGTCTACGGGACATTGGGATTCCAATGTTATTGCCACCTTCTCGCCGGTTGCATAGCCGCTCCCGCCAAGGCTAAGTGGGTTGAGGCGGTTCGGAGCTCTCCATCGTCGCTGAGACCACGACGCCGACTCCCTCGCACAATTTGACACCTGTCCCGTTGGAGTAGATCACGAAACCTCCTGTCGCAGAACCTCGGTGGATCGCAGATCGATAAAGATGGTCGACCCTGTCCGACTCTGTTGGATCAGCTATAACCAAACACTTCGCCCGAAAGTCCGCGTTAGTACCCCAAGTCGCCAAAATTTGGCTGCCTTGGTCCGATTTTGTAGTACCAACCTTGCAAATGCAGTACGTCTCAATAGATCGGATCGAATCATGCCGAATCAGCCAAACGCCTAAGGGATTCAGACTCTTCTTGGCTTCGATCCCGACCAAATGCGCTCAGCTGAACGGGGATCGCGTCATCTCAATGCCTCTGTGATGGGGTGATCAAATCTGACGGCAGATTGTGTTATCTTCGCGATGGACATCAAACCATCGGGGGAATAATGGGTGCTGGTTCCACTGCGACAGTCAATGGGTTCTCATTCGCCGAGGAGCATCTGGCCGTCATTGAATCCGTCGAAGGATACCTAAATGGACTCGGAGACCGAAAAGAGAGTCTCCTGAGGCAAATATCTGACGACAATGCCTATCCGGACGAGCTCAGTGAGGCCATGGTAAAGCTCGGCCTCTACGGTGCCCTCATACCTGAGGAGTTCGGAGGAAGCGGCCTTGGGCTGTTCGGAATGGTACTCGCAATGGAGAGATTCGCTGCTTGGGGTCTGTCAAACACGATGGCCCTGCTCACGACTATGGACACTATGGCGATTCTGAGGGGAGGAACGGAGGAACAAAAAAGGACGTGGCTGCCTAAGATAGCCGAGGGAAAAGCCAAAATGGCATTCGCCATCACCGAGCCCGACGCCGGAACCAACTCTTTCAAAATCGCCCTCGATGCCAAGCCAATAGGCGAGGGGCGCTACCTACTAAATGGCACAAAGGCCTGGATAACTGGGGTCAACCGAGCCGACTATCTACTAGTAGTGGCTAGAACCACTAGCTACCGCAGGGTCACTGAGGCCAAGTTACCCAAATCCTTCGGAATGAGCCTCTTCCTGGTCGGTACCGGAGCGGCGGGTCTGACAAAGAACCAGATGGATACGGTGGGAATCGAAGGTTACCAGCAGTTTCAACTGTTCTTTGAAAACGTCGAGGTTGACGACACCATGCGGATCGGTGAGGAGGACCTCGGAGCACAGGTCCTCTTTGAGGCACTAAACCCTGAACGAATTGTCGCAGCTTCTTTCAGCGTCGGCTTGATCGACTACTTCCTCAGAAAGTCCGTCTCATATGCAACACAGCGAGTGGTCTTCAAGGACAGTCCGATCGGAAGCTACCAGGCTGTCCAACATCCACTAGCAAAGCTGAGAATCCAACAGGAGGCAGCGAGATTACTGACCTATCAAGCCGCTCACGCTTTCGACAATCACGCACCGGGTCAGGTAGTTGGCACCTACGCCAACATGGCGAAGTATCTGGCATCGGAGGTCGGATTCGAGGCCGCAGACCGGGCCATTCAGACACATGGCGGAAATGGTTTCGTCAAGGACTATGGACTCATACAGATGCTTGCACCAGCACGCCTGTCCAAAACGGCGCCTATCAACAATGAGATGATTCTCAATTTCATAGCCGAGCATGAGCTCGGACTACCGCGATCTTATTAGCGAGGCACCGGCTCGGGTCGATCCCCGCAGCCAGACCGGTGTAGACAATCAGCCAATCCGAAGGAGATCACTTGTCAGATGTGAAGTCCCCCATGACTGGGACGATAGTGAAGCTGCTGGCGCAGATCGGCTCCCCAGTGGAGTCGGGCCAGCAACTTGCACTAATCGAATCCATGAAACTCGAAATCCCCGTCGAATCCGATGCGAGTGGAGTCCTAAAAAGCTACCTGGTCGCCGAAGGGGACTTCATAGAGGAAGGTTCTACGATCGCGGTTGTCGAGTAAGTATGTCAGGAAACCGGAGTAAGGAGAATGCACCGAGGTGTGTTGTCGGCAAGCTAGGTGATTTGCCCCCTGGTTTACATCCATCCTCTCCAACCAATGCGCGCAATGGGCTGTTCACCGACCCGCCATGATCATCAACCAGCGGTAATTTGCCATGCGGCGAATGACGAATCGCCTAACTCAACCTAGCCATAACCGAGTAGATAGGAAGTACCGACATTGGGAGCGAGACAGGAGCGGGTCCGAGCCGAGAAGCTTCGCATTGAACGGGGTGGCCCAGAAAAAGGTCATGCTCGTCAAACAGACGCGAACAAGTTGTTCGTCCGGGACCGATTAAAGCTGTTCTTCGACAACGGGCAGATTAACACCGAATATGGAAGCTTCGCCAGAAATTGGGACTCCGAACTCGCCGCCGATGGTGTCGTGACCGGTTCCGCGAATATTGAGGGTCGCACGATCTTTTTCACGGCATCGGACTACACGGTCAAAGCTGGCTCGATCGGATCGTACCATGCCGAAAAACTTGTGCGCGCACAGGAGGCCGCCATCCGAGCCAGACGCCCAATCCTCTACCTGATCGACTCCTCTGGCGCAAGGATAGATGAGACCGGCGGACACCACGTCGACAAAAGAGGTGGCGGCCAACTCTTCTACCTCCATTCAATAATGTCCGGGTCAGTACCACAGATCGGCGTACTTTACGGAACATGTTTTGCCGGAACCGCATATACGCCGGTCTTTTGCGACGTCTTGATCATGATGGACGACTCTTCGATGGCCATAGCTTCGCCGAGAATGGTGGAGATGGTGATCGGCCAAAAGGTAACGCCAGAGGAACTGGGTGGTGCAAAGATGCACTCCGAGATCAGCGGTTCCTGCCACCTTGTCGCATCGTCTGAGACAGAGGCAGCAGATCTGGCGCGCAAAGTACTTAGCTACCTCCCACAGAGCTGCGACGAGCTACCGCCAAGCTACCCATCGGTGGAACCAAGTACTCCACCTGATGAGATCGACGACATAATTCCCAACGACGCAAATCGCCCCTACTCCATTCACCGGTTGATCAGCGCGATAGTCGACGCTGACAGTTTCCTTGAACTCAAAGCCGGCTTTGCAAAGGAGTTGGTAGTTGGATTCGCCAGGATGAAGGGTCGGGTCGTCGGCATAGTGGCCAACAATCCCGCATTCAAAGGTGGCGCGCTTTTCCCAGATTCCTCTGATAAAGGGGCAGAGTTTGTGTGGCTTTGCGATGCCTACCAAATTCCACTTGTATATCTGGTAGATACCCCGGGGTTCATGGTAGGAACACAAGTTGAACGGGCGTCGATCCTCAAACGAGGCAGGAAGTTCATATATGCAACATCCTCTGCCACCGTGCCCAGGGTCTGCGTAATCGTCAGGAAGTCATATGGAGCAGGCATATATGCCATGTCTGGCCCCGCCTACGATCCGGACGTCACTATAGCCCTACCATCAGCAGAGATAGCAGTGATGGGGCCCGAAGCCGCCATCAACGCCGTCTATTTCAACAAGCTCGCCCAGATTTCCGATCTCGAGGAACGAAAAGTCGCTACAGAAGAACTAAGAGAGCAGTACCGACAGGGCTACGACATCTTCAAGCTCGCCGGCGAGATGGTGGTAGATGAACTCATAGACCCGTCATCGATGAGGAGTGTCATAGCATCTTACTTGGACCTCTACTCCAAGAAGATGATCTCGTTGCCGCCGAGGCGCCATTCGACGATCCTCTAGCCGCCTTGGTTGGCTGGCATAGCGTACGAAAGTGTCGAATGCGCAACTAACACGCCATCTGAATAGACCTCGGCCTGTCCAAAGGTCACCCTACGTCCGAGTTTGAGCACCTTTGCTTCAGCGATCAGGTTCGCTTTAGCACCTTTGAAGAACGAAGTCTTCATCTCGATGGTGACCGCCATAGGAGCAATACCGACAACTGTCATGATCGCCACCCACATTGCTACGTCTGAGGCAACCTCATATGACGAGCCGTGCAGAACGTCACCTGGCCTGAGGAGATCCTTGCGAAATGGAAGCAGAACCGATGCACAACCGTGTTCGACCGATTTTACCGACAGATCCCACCAGCTTACGAATGGAGCCTTTGCAATCTCCTCATTAGCCTGCTCGAGAGTTATAAGTGACGCGTGATCCAAAGCACCCCCCCCTGCAATCAAAGTTTCTCCGCCCAATCTATGCACCATTCGGAGGCTCGGGTCCAGAGGGAGGGCTGCTGCTGCCAGCCCGACTTACCGCCTAAAGTGTTTCTGAAGAGCACGTAAGGTCAACTTATCCCGATATCGAGGAGTCCCCCTTTGGCAAAGCACCCTTTTTTGAGCGCTGAGTGGATTGAAGAGGCGAGGAGATTGCGCCAGGAACACCTAGGAGATAGTCCGGCAATAGCGGCGAGAATCCGAATGAATCAGATAGTGACCGAGATGCCGTTCGGAGAGGCTGAACTCAGGACATACATTGATACAAGTGCCGGGTTCCTCGACATGGAGATAGGCGAACTCGAGTCGCCTGACGTGACGGTCTCCCTCGACTACCTAACGGCTAAAGCCTTATTCGTAGATATGAATCCGCAAGCGGGCATGGAAGCGTTCCTCTCCGGTCGCATCAAGGTGACGGGAGACATGACAAAGCTCCTCGCACTGCAGTCCGTCATGGCACCCACGGGCAGCGCAGACGCTACAGGCAACCTGATCAAGGAGATCACCGAGTGATACCCTGTGTCCATTTGGTTCAGAAAGCGTACAGGCTCACAGACGTACCGTAGTGTACCGTGGTTGCCGCCGGTGGGTTGGTCCCAAGTGCCCTCGTCGCATTAGCAGGACCGTAGATGACAGATACCGTAAGGCCGACATTTGCTAGGGCAGCCTTAGCTGCTGCGATCGTATCTCCCAGCACGTTTGGCACCTGCACAAGGTGGGGCCCCTGAGACACCGATACCGTCACAGTCGATCCCCTGGCCGCAAAGGCACCTGCAGGTGGAGAAGTGGAGATCACAGTCCCGACCGGGACTGTGTCGGAATAGGTATTCACTAAGACAGCGACCAGCCGAAGTTGTTGAAGCTCCTGGGTCGCCTGTTGCGAACTCATTCCGCCAAGGTCAGGAATCTGCCGAAGCGCAGGACCCTTCGAGACTGTCAGCTGAACCACTGACCTGTATGGAGCCGAGCCCGAAGATGGCTGGTAGGAGATGACGGTACCCGCTAGCACCGTTTCAGAGTAGGCCTGTGTGAGGGAGTAGCCGAGTCCAGCCGAGCGAAGTTTGCTCTCTGCCTGGGAAACGGTCAGATTCGAGACTATGGGGATCTCGACTGGCCCATGACCGAGCGATACGACCAACTGGACTGCCGACCCTTTTACTGCATAGGTCCCCGCCCTAGGTTGCTCGGTGATTACGGCACCATCTGGGACCGTCGACGAGTAGATGCGAGAGGATACTTCAGGGACTAGACCGGCCTTGACCAGCTCGGTCTTCGCAAAGGAAAGTTCGGTTGCAGAAACCGAAGGAACCTGAACCTTCACTGGAGGAAAGATCTTGATCAGGCCATCACCTACCGCGCCAGCGAACAGGACGATCACTAGGCCCGCAGCTATCAGCGCTGGAACGCGCCATCTGCGTCGACGACGGACACCGGCAGTCTTTGCGGCTTCAACTGAAGCCGTCTCTCGCTCCTGTGTGGGGGGCTCCTCCGATGAATTTAAGGAAAGTGCAGAACCCCCGACGTCAGTCCTGTCCTCCAGATCAAACAGATCCGGACCTGCGTTTGCTGCAACTAGCGAGGGGGTCATAAGGTTGGGACTTCCGTCGACCACCAAAGGATCTGCCGGGGATATGGTCGTAAGCTCCGGATCCGAACCCGGAAGTATTAGGCCAATCTGGGGGATGAGCGATAGTGGCTTTGGCGGATCCAGCCTTCGCACAAGCCGTTCGAGTTCGCCAAGGAGTTCTGTAGTAGATATCCTCTCGGACGGCTCAGCCCTGCAGCAGCTACGGATGAGGTCGCTTAGGACCGATGTCTCCTCAGGAGGCTCCACATTCGCACCGATCCGCGACATCAGGATAGAGACTGTCGTGTCTCCCGAAAATGGAATCCGTCCAACCATGGCCTCATAGATGACAAGGCCAAACGAGTAAATGTCCGACGCAGCACTCGACTCCAGACCTAACGCAAGTTCGGGGGAGGCGTAGCGGGCGGTCCCAATCAGGACACCGACCGGCTCTGTCCAAGCAGCTTCTGACAGCGAACGTGCGAGCCCGAAATCTGCAATGCGAACCCTCCCCTCCTCATCGAAAAGGAGATTTGCCGGCTTCAGGTCCCTGTGCACATACCCCTTTGCATGGGCGTATGAAAGCCCCTGCGCTGTCTGCAAAGCAAGTGTCGCCGTCTGAGGTGGATCTAGTACGCCCGACTGCGCAATGTACTCTCGAAGTGACCCGCCAGACAGGAACTCGAGCACCAGATATGGTGTGCCCGACGATTCACCCCAGTCGAACACTCTCATGATGGACGGATGATTCAGCGCCGCCGCTGCATTCGCCTCAGCGCGGAACCGTTTGGTAAACACCGGGTCGCCGGCGAGATTGGCGTGCAGGAGTTTGATCGCGACCTTCCGGCCGAGTGTCCTATCCTGAGCAAGGTAGACGTCTCCCGATGCCCCTCTACCTATT
>JABEUN010000035.1 GCA_013044385.1 Acidimicrobiaceae bacterium | reverse complement strand
TTGTCACAGAGGCTCCGGCTGAGGCTGCCGTCACAGACGTTGTCACAGAGGCTCCGGCTGAGGCTGCCGTCACAGACGTTGTCACAGAGGCTCCGGCTGCGCCGACGAACTGATTGCACTCAAACGAAGCCGCATCGGCGGGTAAATGGGTAAACGGCTAGGGTCTGACCACAAAACCCTCGCTCATACTGTTAGATTAGGGCTCCGATTCGTTCTCGCGGAGGTCAGCTGTGACAGGTGTCGTAAACTACGAGCGGTCTGAGCATGTTTTGGTAATAACTATCAATCGCCCAGAGGCAAGAAACGCTGTAAACGGCGATGTAGCAGCTGGAATAGAAGAAGCCATCGATCACCTAGAGTCAAATCATGATCTGTGGGTCGGCATAGTGACGGGCACCCCTCCGGCATTCTCTGCTGGTGCGGATCTAAAAGAAATCGCTGCTGGTAACGCGTCGAAGCTATCGACAAAGCGGGGTGGCTTCGCCGGTCTCGTTTACCGGAATCGCACCAAGCCCCTGATTGCTGCAGTAGACGGCCCTGCACTGGCCGGGGGTTGCGAGATAGCACTTTCCTGCGATCTTATCGTTGCCTCACGCTCAGCCGTATTTGGGGTACCAGAGGTGAAAAGGTCTCTGGTGGCTGGAGCCGGGGGGCTTTTCAGACTGGCTTCCCGTCTGCCAATGAATGTTGCAACAGAGCTAATACTTACGGGAGATCCGATCTCTGCCGAGGATGCACACCGCTACGGACTCGTAAACCGACTCTGTGAGCCCAATAAGGCCCTTGACTCTGCCCACGAACTCGCCAGTCGAATCGCTTCCAACGCGCCGGTAGCAGTTTGGGAATCATTAGGAGTGATTCACGCCGTAGACCGTTACCGGGATGAACAGCTTTTCAAAGCTAGCGGAGCTGCGATGATGTCTGTCATGCAAACGGAGGACTTCAAGGAGGGCCCCCGAGCCTTCATTGAAAAGCGCGCCCCTATTTGGTCGGGGAGATAAGTCCTATCCTCTCGAAAAACTCTGCTACTCCGTCGGCAAGAGGTAGAGCGGAGACACTACTCAACTCGAACCAATGTGCGTCAGATGCGTCATCTCCGGCAATCACGCTCGTAAATGGTGACGAAGCTGCATCCAAATTAACGAAGTAGTCAATGATGAGGTATCGCGCACTGCTCGACTCAACCTCGACCCAGCCAGCCGGACTGGTCGGTAGTCCCACAAGTCCAGTCTCTTCGAACAGTTCTCGAGCCACGGCCTGCTCAAGTGTCTCGCCTGGCTCAACTTTTCCTCCGGGCGGTGCCCATGTGCCAGCCCCGGGTTCCTTGCCCCGTTGGACCAGAAGGAGCTTAGAGTCTTGAGCCACGACTGCTCCTACTGCGATTATGAGGGGCTTAGCGACCATAGATGCCTCCCGTTGGAATCAGAAGGCAAGGTCGCTCCCTAAGCATTAGAGTTCTGAACTCGCGATTAGCAGGCGGGTCCTATAACCGTTCCGTTCCAGAAGGTTCTTGTAGTCTCGCATACCAGGCAAACAGAGCACATCGAGCCTAGAGACGGACCTGCGCTTCAGTTCAACGAGGATCAGCTCGAACAGTTCCTGACCGACACCGATCTTCCTGGCTCTCCGGTCGACGAAAAACTCGAGGAGTGTTGCAACTTTCGAAGTAGCAACTTTCACATCTGCGTACCCAACTACGGCCATATCGATCTCCGCCACAAGGCGAAACTCGGCTGACGACCCAATCGCACGCCCTGAAAACTCGAGCATCTCGAGGTACGCTGATGCACCCCGCAGGTCCCTAATTTCAGATAGGAACTGCCTCTTCATTCCGTCAACTTCGACCTCGTCATGATCTGACGCTAGGCGCGCTGTAATCAAAGGGAATGATTCCACTTCATCCTTGCGGACTGATGCGGCTCTCACGAATTTCAGAGAGCCGATTAAGTATCGTCCTACGTCGCCGATTCGCCAGTTCGTACTTTTCAATCTCAGCCAACTCAGCATCGCCATGCGGAAGCTTTGAGATGATCTGCGCTGCAGTCAGCAGATCATAATCTGCAATAGTTCCCACTGAGCCATCACCATCTGCTCGAGCTTCTTGTACCCGGGATGGTCGAGCTACAGCTTCCGCTCCCTCTGATGAAGATCCCTCTCCCTGAGGCCGTTTGAATAGGCCCAAGTTGGACATCAAATTCTGAACGCCTGATTCAACCTTGGTCCCGTAGCTGTGTTTGAGGTACGTAACAGCCATCTTCCCCACCATCTCTGCAGTCTGGGACTGTTGAGATATGATTCTCTCGCCTTCCTCAATGGCTGTAGGAAGAGCACTCAGGACGGCCGATCCCAATCCGACCGTCAACCGGATCAGATTCTTGAGTATCTCCTCACCGCCTTCGTGCCGCTCTTCTGGCCCGGGATCTCCCACTTGGTTGGTCATCACAGGCAACCCATCCATTTCACTAGGGGAAAACTATGTCTCAGCGTCGCAAATCACGCCACTTCTGGCGAGGGCACACCTCTAACTGTAACCGCAACCGGAATTTTATTGTCAGACACAGTCCCTACAGAAGCTTCTAGCTGGGTCTGCCATCTGGCTCCTCTTTTTCACCAAGAAGCAGGACTGACAGACAAATTCATCCGGTTGACGAGGGAGCACCCGTGTAACGATGTCTCCCCTGTCGTCAAGCTCCGATTCGTCGTCATCATCGTCCACCACGACCAGACGTTCTCTGAGAATATCGTCAAGGCTGGCCTCTACCTCATCCTCGTCGATGTCGTCGTAGTCGTCCTCTTCATCTTCGGATTCCGAGGAATCGTCGCCCTTGCTGGCGAGCTCCTCCTCGTCGGCTTCGTCGTCATCATCGACAATCGGGACTATCGCCAATACATCGTGCTCTAGTTCATCATCTACAAGCTCGACATCAAGATCTACTTCCAGACTGTCCTCTAAATCGTCGGCAAACTCGTCATCTGCGAACTCATCGTCTGAGAACTCATCGTCTGAGAACTCATCGTCTGAGAACTCGAGTTCATCTTCGAACTCAGGTTCCTCGATAAACTCTTCCACGTCGGGATCGACGAGCGATCCATCTACGGAACCGTCCACCGCCAATTCAGCGTCTATCTCATCTATCGACTCTTCGGACTTCTTCTTACGCGCCATTTCAACCTCTATGCAACCTGTTCGCGGGCATACTATATGCTTGCACCGAAACCCGTTCAGCTATCTAATTCATTCCAACCGACTGCGGCCAAAATTCTCTCTCTTTGAAGCCATTCTCCGCTCCTCATCCAGCCGTCCCAGCACCTCGGTTTCGTGGTCAACATATCGCATAGACGTCGCTATCCGGTTGTGTCGGGCAACTTTCTGGATCTGATCGTGCATCATCTGCACGACCGTCCTATAGTTCGGATGGCCAGAAGGTTGGGATCTCAACTCATTAATGTGCATCGCCTCGCGGGCGTTCATGCGAAAGCGGTATCTTATCCCGTGGGCCATCGAAACCGCGTAGCTCGCAACCTGCTCACCTGCGACCTGTTTCAGATCCTGATACAGCTCCGCCGAGATCGCCATGGCGCTTCTGTAGTTTTCTTCGGCTCCCGCCGCAATCACCGATTCAGGGACTACATATCCGAGATCCGTTCCCAACATCTGCCATTCGACCGTCAGCAGGCGGTGTCTTTGCAGGTCACGGAATGACCCATAATCTGAGACCACCTCAAAGGAGTACTCAGTCGACTCGAATGCCCGTCCGGGCTTGTGTCTTCGGTTGCTCCGATTACCAACATAAGTCACGAAAAGTTCGTCAATCTCGTCCGAAGTCATCTCTGCAACAATCGCCTTGACATCTATGGCAGATAGGTTGGAAGCATCGAAAATGATGGATTCGGCGACCCTGATTTCACCGTCGGGATCGAAACTATAAAGTGAGACGCTTGGCATTGAACTCGCGACTCGAGGTGGGTGCTTCATCGGCCCGACCAGAGCCCCAGTAGCGCTGCGTTTTTTGGCAATATAGTCAACCCAGACACCACCTCGATCCGGCTGGTCGAGACGAGTCAAAAATGTCGGAATCACCTTCTCCAGTTCGACTCGAGCGAGTTCGGCTAACTGCCTTATCTCCACGAGCTCGGAAGCACGCAGGTGCATAATCAATGACTCAAGACCTTGAGGCGAACCAAAAACACCAACATTTGACACCGTCGATGCGGGCAGAATTCCTCGGGCAGCGTCAAAAGCAGCCGCCTTTATGGCTCGAACCTCTTCCCTAGACGGAGCACCAGGCGCTTGAGAAGTCAGATACTCGCCGACGTGACTAGTGACATACTCATACATCCCGAAGATCTGATCCATCGAGCTCCGGTACTTCGCCTCGATAGGTGAGTCCAGCTCCTTTGGCACCATATATGGATAGCTACCATCGGCGCGCCTTCCAAAATCGAGATATCTGGTGGATTGCTCTAGGTAAGACATGAGACGAGGTCGCTCGATGACCTTGGTCGCTAGATTGGAGACGCCCTCGAAAGCTATGTGAACTCCAGCGAGCTGGGCTACAGAGTCGTCACCGTAGTCTGAGATCACTTTAGCGAAGAGGCGATCTGCCCGACTAGAGCCAACGGCCCCACCATCTGCGTGGGCCTCAGCGTCGGACTCGTAGAACTCGTCGAGGAAGATCCTCCTCATTGACTTAGCCGACCTCGAATATCGAGAGAAGAGGGCGGCCTTTACTGAGTCCGATAGATTCACCAAGCAGAATACGGGTCCATCTATCTGCGTGAAGAAGCGCTCCAGGATCTTCGCTTCATCCTTCGAGGAGATCGCCTGACTAGATTTGAAATCACCCTGGGACATAGTCGCGCCATACTAGGAGCAACTTGGCCAATCAATGCCCAGCCAGTAGATAATCAGTCATAAGATCCGGTCGGATCCAGCCCTATATCCTCTACGACACCGGGATCGTCATCATCTGGCGGTTCGAGATCGAAGTAAACCTGCGAAGATGCGGCAACGACGCCACGGAACATCTTTTGTGAGGCTTGGCGTGCTGACCTTCGAACTTTGTCACTTGGTGCAACCTCAGAAACCTGCCTGAGCAGATCCAGTAGCTGTTTCATATTCCTGACGAAGTCACCCGCCGGCAGCCTCTCACCGGCTATTACATCATTCAAACTCCCACCTTGACACCATCTGAATGCCATTCGGGCGAATCCCGGATCCGGTTCACGACTAAGGGGAAGTCTCGCCTTCGCCTCCATCTCAACCAGCCCTCGACGGATCTCTTTCACACGATTGAATCGAGAAGCGACGGATTTGGTCGGCAGGTCCGGCTGACCACGGAACTGTGGTCGCGCCTCGTAAGTGAACACTGACAGAAGCGCAGCTAGGCTCTCAGGCCCCAACTCGTCACAAAGTCCCTCTTCTAGTGCCAGCGAGCAGAGTAGGTCGCTCTCGGTGTACAGCCGAGAGAGTCGCTCTCCCTTTGGCGTCAACTCCCAATTCTGGACATAGCCAAGATTGTCGAGCACCTCTGTAACCCGATCGAACTGGATAGCAAGACTCTCTAACTTGGATCTCACCCTTGAGGAGAGCTCCAAAATCCGATACTCCAGCCTCTCGGCACGCCGGGCAGACGACAGGTGACTTTTGAAGTCAGCGCACTCACTCAAGTTTTGCTCTAATTCAGCCAACTCTCTGTTCCGTACTGGCCTTGACTGCTTACCCTTGGGGAGCCTCGGCTCCTCTAAGGAGTACTGCGGCGACGCAAACGGAGTCAAAAGTTGTGACAGCTTCCTCTGGAAATTTGGATCCGAGGGAACATACGGTCGAGGAAGGGCGATCGATCCGATCAGCTCGCACCGTTCTGCGTGAGCGACTGTGAGCCTGTGGATCTTTGAACTACCAGAGACCATGGAAACCTTTATGTTCCCATTCGACCTGACCCCGGTGGAAAGCACGACGCCGAGCGCCATTCTCCTACCGCCTCCGCCGTCGACCGCAAGCACGTCACCCGGTCGCAACGACTCCAGTTTGAGTCCCGGTTTCGACCTTGGCTCGGTTATAACAACTTCGGCCTTAGCTGACTTGAGCACTAGGTAGCGGAAGATGTCGCCGAAACCGCACTCCGCCTCCCTCTTAGTCTCGTCGAGTCTTCGACGCAATCTGGCCAACTCCGCCTCAGTCTCTACTACCTCGGAGTCTGACCGGAACTGCGCAAAGGAGAGGTTGAGAAGATGCCGAACCGTGTCGGGTTCAAAACCCTTGATCAGGTTCGAGGCCATGTTGTAGTTCGGCCTGAACGATGACGTGATCGGATACGAGCGGGTGGATGCCAAAGAGGCAGCCTGCTCAAAGGTGGTAGCGGCGGACCAGAGCACGACGCAGTAACCTACGTCGTCGATCCCTCTTCGACCTGCCCTTCCGGCGAGCTGTGTGTACTCCCCCGCAGAAAGAATGTCATGCTTCTCGCCATTGAACTTTGTTAGTTTTTCAATCACTACCGAGCGAGCTGGCATGTTGATCCCAAGTGAGAGTGTCTCTGTTGCGAACACCACTTTGACCAAGGATCTCTCAAAACATGCCTCCACCGCCTCCCGGAACGGCGGCACCATTCCAGCATGGTGAGAAGCCACCCCCGCTTCCAACGCAGCTAGCCAGTGGTCGAAACCGAGTACGTCTAGATCCTCCTCGTCCAAGTTTTTGGTGCGCTCAGCGACAATCTCCCTGATCGCCCTCCTCTCGGTCTGACTCGTGAGCTTTAGGCCTGTCTGCAACAGCTCTCTGACCGCCTCGTCACATCCATTTCGCGAAAAGATGAAGTAGATGACCGGTATCATGCTCTCCGCCATCATGAGCCTGATCACATCTGCCCTCGAAGGCGTAAATGCCCTCGGTCTCGACCTACGCCGAAAGATCTGGTCGGAGAGCCAAGGAGCGTCGTACGCTGCACCATCTGGATTAGGACGGTGATCGATAAAAGTGGGGATGATCTCCGCCAGGCCCGACCTTTTGTCTCCGAAAGCGTACAAGTGGTTCAAAACCACGGGCCGGCGTTCCTCGATTACTGCCTCCATCGACCCCCGAACGGTCTTCATCCAGGTGGCAAACTCCTCCGCATTTGAAACAGTCGCCGATAGGCACACAAGACCGACAGTCTGCGGAAGATGGATGATTACCTCTTCCCAGACAGCACCTCTGTAGGGATTCTGGAGATAGTGGACCTCGTCTAGTACAACTACGTCGAGCCTATCCAGATCTCGAGATCCGGCATAGAGCATATTTCTAAGGACCTCGGTGGTCATCACAACCACCGGTGCATCGGGACGGATGGAATTGTCTCCAGTGAGCAGGCCTACCGAACCCGTACCGAAAGCTGAACAGAACTCGACGTACTTTTGATTCGAGAGCGCCTTCAACGGGGTTGTATAGAAGGCCCTCGATCCAGCTGCAAGCACACGCTGAATTGCATACTGGCCGACGATGGTTTTGCCCGATCCAGTGGGCGCGGCCACCAGAACAGACTCACCTTTGTCAATTAAGTCCATTGCGCAGAGCTGAAACTCATCCAACTCGAAACCGATCTGAACCATGAATGACTCACGAAATGTCGGCTCCACTTACTCCAAACCTAGTTTGCCAACGGCCGAGCGGTACGCTTCTGCAGTATTCTCCCGATCAGAATCGCAACTTCATAGAACAAAACCAGCGGAAGCGCCAGTGCGAAAAGCGAGAACGGGTCTGAACTCGGGATAAATATTGCCGCCGCAGCGAAGATCGAAACTATGGCCCAGCGGCGGGACTTAGACAACCGCTGAGGGGTGACCACTCCGAGAAGCTCCAAAGATACCAGCACAACAGGGAATTCGAACGCCGCACCGAACGCCGCCATCAACGCCATAAGTAGGCTCAGATAGCTCTGCGGCGTGTAGATCGGATGCACGAGCGTCCCAGCAGCACCCTGGAGGAACCGCAGGGCATGGGGGAATGATATGTAGGCCACCGCTCCGCCGAGACTAAACAGAACCATCGATGCCGTCACGAATGCGACAGAGTATCGCTTCTCACTCTTTTTGAGACCCGGTGCAATAAAACGCCAGATTTGAAAGAGGACTATCGGAGATGCAAAGAAGAGGCCCGAATAGGTCGAAACTTTGATCCTAAGTGCAAAGCCATCCAGAGGGGATGTAACAAAAAGGGCGCAGTGGTTTGCAGGTTCGGCCGCACAAAGTGGGTGCAAGAGAAAATTGAGAATATGCGGGTAGACGACGTAGCCCAATATGGCCGCAATCGTCACAGCCACAGCAGAGATCACGAGGCGTTTACGCAACTCGGCCAGATGTTGCAGAAGGCTCATCGAGCTGTCTGACCCGTCTCCCAGGGCCTTCTGTTGCTTTTTAAATATCAACGGCGGAGGTCTCTCAATTCAGGACCGGATTGCCTTCCCAGAAGTCCTCACCACCTCTTACCTCCCACCAGGTCGGCTGAGACGGCAAAGAGTCGTCTTTGGAGTGCCAAAAGGATCGGTTCTGGCTATCAGATGGTTCAGCGGGTGTGAAAGCACTTCCACTCCCCGCCGCTGCACCTGTGCCAACCTGTCCAGTGACCTGGCTTGAAAGCGTCCCCAACCCAACAACTTGGTCTCGCACTTGGCCGAGTGTATCCCTCAGAGGACTGAGTTGGCTGAACTGATTGACTTGGGTCCTCAAGGAGGTAGCTACGTCAGTCACGCCACCAAAGGCAGCATCCATCTCAGCCTTGAGACGGTCTCGAACCGCTCTGATCTCATTCAGATACTTTCCAGCCTGACGCATGAACCCTGGGAGTTTCTCTGGTCCAAGGACTATGAGCGCCACTACAAGAACTATCAGAAGCTTTGCCGGATCGAAACTCACCTCACGGATTCTATCCGAATTCCAAGCTTACAAACTGTGGCACAAGTCGGGGATAATTTTCGGTTAGGACTCTATATCCTTACCCACCTCGTTGAGTTCGTCGCGAAGTCGGATAATCCAATCGTCTGAGTTGATCAGGTAGTGGAAGTCGATTAGGTCGTCGTAGTTGATTGGCTCACCGTCATGAGACTCATTCAACTCCGCTGGAAGTCTCCAGAACGACATGCTCACACCGGAACTGACCAATACCTCAACGACCTGCTTATCCGTCTTCTTGGAGACAAGAAACTTGCATCCGGGGCATCTGAACCCATATGTGGCCTCGCCGTTAGTCGAACAGACCATCACCTTTAAATCTCTTGGCGTAAGCTCAACGTCTCCACACGTTGGGCATGTCGCCCTAATGATGGGCATTGCGACTCCCTTCGCCATACTGCATCCATACTGATATGTGTTTATCGGCAGCAAACTCAAACTACTTAGCGGAAATAATTTGAGCTTGAAACTAATGCTTTAGCAGCGGGAGCAGTGACTGCACATTGCGAAGATGTAACTAGGTAATCCGAATCAGTTCGTTCTCCGAAACGTCTTTGCATACGGAGCAATCCAGCCAATCCAAGTGGAACTACGACGCGGCCAACTTGCATGCCGAGGCCCCAAAAAGCCTCTACAACTCCGCTCTCGGTGCTACCAGTAGATATGGAACTGGGAAAGCGGGTAAAAGATCATCACGACCCTTCCCACCACCAGGCTGTCCGATATGGGGCCAAAGACCCTGGAATCTTTGGAATCGCCCCTGTTGTCCCCCATCACAAAGATATCGCCCGCTGGGATCGTCTGTGGGGATATTGAGTAGGTGAGGACACCCTTTGGGAGCCAAGGCTCTGCGAGTGGTCGGCCGTTGATATAAACCTGCCCGTTGATCGAAGCAATCTTGTCTCCTGCTACAGCGATTACGCGCTTCACCAAGTCCTTGATGTTCGGATCACCAGTATCTTTCGGCGGGGTGGCAAAAACCACCATGTCACCAATGTGAATCGGGTGCATCTCGTAACTCAGCTTGTCGACGAGGATCCGATCACCTATTTGAAGGGTCGGGAGCATGGAGCCCGACGGAATGAAGAACGACTGGAATACGAATAGCCTGACCGTGATCGCCAACGCAGCAGCTATTACGACCAGTATCGCCCATTCAAGGGCTAGCCGACGTCCGCTTCGCGGTTTCGCGTGGGACTTACGCCGTTCGCTCCGCCCAGCTGGCCCAACTAAGTCCTCGACACCTCCCAAGGTTTGGTCACTGGTGGCAAGCCCCTGGTCAACGGCCGAGGCGGCCAAAGGTTGCTGCGCGGATTCCTCTGGGTTGATAGTCAAAAATCTCTCCTACAGGCTCTCTATGAGCTTGTCTACCCTCTCGTCTTCCGCCTTGAACGGATCTTTCAACATAACGGTTCTTTGGGCTTGATCGTTCAGCTTCAGATGCACCCAGTCGACGGTGAAGTCCCGCCGCTTCTCCTTCGCTCTTCTGATGAACTCGCCCCGCAACTTCGCTCTCGTCGTGCTCGGAGCAAATTCGACAGCGTGTTCGATCTTCGCATCCGTAGTAACCCTCTCGGCCACACCCGCACTCTGAAGGCGATAGAAGAGGCCCCTAGTCTTAGATACGTCATGATATTGGAGGTCGATTAGCGCCACCTGTGGATGAGCAAGGGGAATCTCATGCTTTGCCCTGTACGCCTCGATCAGATTGTGCTTTATGATCCAGTCGACCTTGCCGGCCAACTTGGTGAAGTCACTCTTGAGGGCATCGAGACATTCGGCCCACATATCTAGGGCCAGGGACTCCTCGTCAGGAAGGCCCTTCAGATCGCGATACCTGATGGCCCGCTCGAGATACTCGGTTTGGATCTCGATTGCACTTAGCTCCCTTCCGTTGGCCAAGCGCACCCTTCGGGTGCAGGTAATGTCGTGGGAGATCTCTCTGATTGCGCGGATTGGGTTCTCTAGAGTCAGATCGCGCAGAACCACAGAACTATCCTCGAGCATCCGAAGCATGATTGCAGCGGTACCAACCTTGAGGAATGTCGTATATTCACTCATGTTCGAATCACCAACGATCACGTGCAGTCGCCTGTAGCGCTCTGCATCTGCGTGGGGTTCATCTCTGGTATTTATGATGGGCCGAGACCTAGTCGTCGCCGACGAAACGCCTTCCCAGATGTGCTCCGCACGTTGGGATATGCAGTAGAGAGGACCCCGGGCCGTCACCAGAACCTTTCCGGCCCCGGCAAATATCTGTCGTGAGACAAAAAACGGTATGAGAACCTCAACGAAGTGGGAGAACTCGTCGCCACGTGTGGTCAGATAGTTTTCGTGACAACCATAGGAGTTCCCAGCTGAATCAGTGTTGTTTTTGAAAAGGTAGACGGTCCCCCTGATGCCCTCTTCTCGCATTCGCGCTTCAGCAGACTCAACCAACGACTCCAAGATCCGCTCTCCCGCCTTGTCGTGGGAGACTAGGTCCGTCAAGTTGTCGCATTCGGGTGTCGCATACTCAGGATGACTTCCGACGTCTAGGTAGAGTCTCGCACCATTCTCGAGAAAAACGTTGGACGATCTCCCCCAAGAGACGACCTTGCGAAAGAGATAGCGGGCCACTTCGTCAGGAGAGAGACGTCTTTGACCGCGGAGCGTGCAAGTGACCCCATATTCGTTCTCCAAACCGAATATCCGCTTCTCAGGCGGACCGTAATTTACGGTTTCAGTCAATTCTCTTCGTTACTCTCCGAGAAACTCGGATAGCTGCGCGTGAGTTAGCCGTGAGAAAGCTCTCCTATCAGGGCCGACGGCCAATACGGCGGCCTCGAGCTCCTCTGGTGGGATGATCCGGTCTGGTCCGGCCAGGGCCGCAACTGATGCCCTCAGTGCGGCTTTGAGGTCCCAGGTCCGGTTAAAGCCAGCTGAGAATCTGTCAGATATGGTCTCCGAGTCGCCGCCGATGACAGTGAAGCTGTCTTCGTCCATGACCGTCCCGTCGTAAAGGATGTGGTATAGCTGGCCCACGTTGGTTTCAGCCTTCAGCTCCGCAACCAGTATTTCAACCTCGAGCGGCTTCATCTCGTGAGTGAAAACCTGCCCCAGATACTGTGCGTAGATATTTGCTAGTCCACGCGCATCAACATCATCACGGGAGTACGCGTAACCTTTTGTGTCAGCGTGCCTGATTCCAGCTACCCGGAGCTGATCGAATTCGTTGTACTTCCCTACTCCGGCGAAAGCGATTCTGTCGTAAATCTCTGAAATCTTGTGGAGCGACCTCGACGGGTTCTCCGCACAAAGGAGCACACCTTCGGAGTACACAGTTCCGATCAGAGCACGTCCTCTGGCTATACCCTTGCGAGCATAATCAGCACGGTCCTTCATCACCTGCTCGGGTGCCACATAGAATGGCATCGTCATTGACTTCCACCCCTTTGCCGACGCTCAGCTATTACTGCCTCAGATATCGAGGCGATATCGTCGTCTTTAATCCTTTTGAAGCCGGACTCGGTGATCGTTGCTATCACGGGGTATATCCCCCGGATGGGATCGGGTCCGCCAGTCGCTGAATCCTCTTCCGACGCTTCTAGTAGGGCCTGAACGAGAAGCTTGATTGCAGATGAGTCATCCATATCCTCACGGAATCCCAACTTGATCGTCGCCTTGGCGTCGCGGCCCCCAGAACCGGTAGCGTGATAGTCGACCTCTTCGTAGCGCCCGCCAGTGATGTCATAGGTGAAGATCTTTCCACGTCTTCGGAGCGTATCCCAGCCTGCAAAGAGTGGCACAACGGCTAACCCCTGCATTGCCATAGGTAGATTTGCCCTGATCATCTGGGATAATTGATTCGCCTTACCCTCAAGAGATAGCGCTGATCCCTCGACCTTCTCATAATGTTCGAGCTGCACCTGGAAGAGTCGAACCATCTCCACAGCGGGCCCCGCTGCTCCAGCTATTGCAACTCCGGAATGCCTATCGGCGGCGAAGACCTTCTCGATCCGTCTGTGTGCGATGAAGTTTCCCTCCGTCGCACGACGATCCCCCGCCATCACCACGCCGTCGGCGAAGCGAACAGCGGCGATAGTGGTGCCATGGGGCACGCTCAGATGGGTCTCGCTTTGATAGGCGTACTTCATCGGGTCTATCGATCCAGCGGACTTGGTCTCGTCTAGGTCTATGCGACCCAACAGCTTCACGAAGCTGGGACCTGGATCGTCCAGTGGTTTGAAAATCGGCAGATTCAATTCCGGCTACTTCCTAAGTGTCTTCCCAAGCTACTACCGGTCGAACTATTCGACCCTATTCGCCGCCCTTTTGGACGTAATTTCTCACGAACTCCTCGGCGTTGTCCTCCAACACCTCGTCGATCTCATCCAGCACAGCATCGAGCTTCGCCTTCAACTCCTCGCCCTCTTTGGCCTTGGCCCCGGAGTCCTGATCTTCATTAGTTTCGGACTCCCTCTCGGCAGGAGCTGAGCGCTTTTTCAATTCTCGTTCAGCCATAGTTACCTCTCCTAAGTTCCTAGAGCATCCAAAAGTTCCTGAGCACTCTTCGAGCTACTCAACAACTTATCGACATGTTGAGCGGTACCTCTAAGTGGGTCCATCATCGGTACCCTCCTAAGCGGATCCCTACCAAGGTCGAATATGAGTGAATCCCAGTTCGCTGCGGCAATATTCTGTGGAAATTTTTCCAAACATTTACCTCTGAAATATGCTCTGGTCCCATGCGGCGGTTCGGTAACCGCCTCTTGGACCTGTTCATCGTTGAAGATAGTGCGGATCGCGAGTCGTTCGAACACTGAACGCTCTGGGCGGATATCGTGGTACTGAAGGTCAATAGCTGCGAGTCTTGGGTCGTCCCAGGCTATTTGATGTCTATCCCGATACCCAATGAGCAGCTGCAGCTTTGCAACCCAATCGAGTCGATCCGCTAAAGACATCGGGTCGGTCTCAAGAGCCTCAAGGGTCGACTCCCAGTTGGAAACGATGGATTCGGCCTCTTCCTGACCTCCCACCGCGTCGCCGCCCCGCGAAACTAGGTACTTCTTGGCTCTAGATGCAAACTCCCACTGTAGGTCGAGCGGGGTGATGGTTCCTCCAGATACGCGAGTCAGCGGCAAGGACATGCTCACGTCCCATGAGACTCGGCGAAGTGCTTCCACTGGTGAGACTACGGCTAGGTCGGCATCGTCTAAGAAGCCGTCCTCAATCATCGCAAGCACCATGGCCGTCGTACCGACCTTCAAAAAGGTCGAGTACTGGGACATGTTCGCATCCCCGAGGATCACGTGCAACCGTCGAAATCTTGTCGCATCTGCGTGGGGCTCGTCTCTGGTGTTGACGATCGGGCGTTTGAGCGTAGTCTCAAGTCCCACCTCCTCCTCGAAGAAGTCTGCCCTTTGGGAGAGCTGGTAGTGGACTTCGCCCACTTTCTGGTTGGGAAACTCGCTTCCAATCTTTCCCGAGCCGGCGAACAACTGTCGAGTGACGAAGAACGGCGTCACCTGCTTGACAATTTTCTGGAAAGGTACCTGACGATCCATCAGATAGTTCTCGTGGCAGCCGTAGGAGTTGCCTTTTCGGTCGGAGTTGTTCTTGTACACCACGATCTCTTGGCCCGCAGGAAGCAGCCGCCTAGCTGCGGCCATGGAGCGCCTTAGGACAACTTCTCCGGCCTTATCGTAAAGGACGGCCTCACTTGGTGTAAGGCACTCCGGTGAGGAGTATTCAGGATGGGCATGGTCCACGTAGTACCGGGCCCCGTTGGTCAAAACGGTGTTGACGAGATTGGTCTCAACTTCTGGTGGAAGTGAACCATCCACCGCAAAGCCACGCGCATCTCTTCCAGGTGCCTCGTCGATGAAGTCCCAGCCTACCTTTCCGGAAAGTTCGTTCACGAACGCGTTTATCAGCATCGATGATGTGTTTATCGGATTCGCATCTGGGACCCCGACCATGGAGATCCCATATTCAGTCTCGACTCCGCAAACCTTCGGAATCGCCATTTCAACTCTCCTCAACCGGACTCGGGGTTGACGCTACCGACAGCAGTTCAACACGGAATTACAGATACTGACCAGTCCCCACCCTCTCAATAGATCTGCCACCTTTTGCCTCTTTGCCCTGGGTGACCAGGGTCCTGACATAGATGATCCTCTCACCCTTTTTGCCCGATATCTTCGCCCAGTCATCGGGATTGGTCGTATTGGGCAGATCCTCGTGCTCTTTGTACTCTTTTGCAATCGACTGAATTAGGTCGTCCGTCGTAATGCCACCGGCCTGACCAGCAATCTCACGTTTGATCGCAAGCTTCTTAGCCCTTCGGACGATGTTTTCGATCATGGCACCAGAAGAGAAGTCCTTGTAGTAAAGAATCTCCTTGTCACCACCTTGGTAGGTGACTTCAAGGAATCGATTGTCCTCGTCGGTCCGGTACATCTCTGACACGGTCCGCTCAATCATCACCCTGATAGCCTTGTCGAGGTCGCCACCTCCGAGACTTCGAACCTCGGCTTCCGAGTAGGGCAGCTCGGCGGTCAGATATCTCGAGAATATTGCTGGGGCCGAGTTCTCGTCCGGCCTTTCAATCTTGATCTTTACGTCGAGTCGACCCGGCCTCAGTATCGCAGGATCTATCAGATCCTCCCTGTTCGAAGCTCCGATAACGATGACGTTCCTTAGTGCCTCCACCCCATCTATTTCAGCGAGCAGCTGCGGCACTATGGTCGACTCCATATCCGAGCTGATTCCGGTGCCTCGGGTCCTAAAGAGCGAGTCCATTTCGTCAAAGAAGACAATTACAGGTACACCCTCCTCGGCCTTCTCTCGAGCCCTTTGGAATATGAGCCGTATCTGTCGCTCCGTCTCGCCGACATATTTATTCAGCAGCTCCGGACCCTTCACGTTCAAAAAGTATGAGCGCACGGCCTGATTATTGGTCGATGCGGCGACCTTTTTAGCCAGCGAGTTGGCAACGGCTTTGGCAATCAGAGTCTTGCCACAACCTGGGGGGCCGTAAAGGAGGATCCCCTTTGGTGCCGGTAGTTTGTAGTTGCTGAAGAGATGCCTGTGCAGGAATGGAAGTTCCACGGCATCGGTGATCTCCTCGATCTGTCGATCGAGTCCGCCAACGTCGTCGTATGTGACGTCGGGGACCTCTTCGAGAACGAGTTCATCGACTTCTGGCCTAGGAAGCTTCTCAAGCAACAGGTTGGTCCGAGGATCAAAAAGAACACTATCGCCAGATCTCAGCTTCTGCCCAACGAGCGCCCCAGCCATCTCAGCCACCCGCTCTTCGTCGGCTCGGCCAACAACTAGGACCCTGTGTCCATCCTCCATGACATTCCTGACCGTAACCACCTCTCCGGACAGGTCAGGACGCCTCGCCAGTATCACCGAGAAGGACTCGTTCAGCACAACTTCCTGGCCAGCTTCGAGCTTGTCGACCTCGAGATCGGGATGCACTGCAACTCTCATCTTTCTTCCAGATGAGTAGATGTCAACTGTATCGTCGTCGTTGACGCCCACAAAGACTCCATAGGCCGACGGGGGTTGGGTAAGCTTTTCAACCTCCTCTCGCAGTGTCGAGATGTGCTCGCGGGCCTGCTGCAGAGTGAATGTGAGCTTCTCGTTCTTAGAGACGGTCTGGGCAAGCTGGCCAGACACCTCCAGCAGTCGCTCTTCTAGGGCCCTGACCCTCACTGGAGCATCCTGAAGTTTCCTTCTGAGCTCCCCGACCTCAGTCTCAAGAAGGCGCACCCTCTCGTCTGCAGTCAGGTTTCCAAGATTATCCAGACGGTCATAGTCATCAATTCCCTCGGGCATGACCACCTCCTAGACTCACGCTACACCGAATCCAACGCCTTACTCCAACCTAGAAAAGTAACACCTTCAGGCTGCACTTTCCGGGGAGTCCCATCTTCATACAGGTCCACTAGATTTTCAGCAAAGGTTTATGCAAGTAGCACTCGAATTCAGCTCTGCCGAGCGGTTTTGGAACAGTCTGAAAGGAACGCCAGTATGAAGGTCTGGATTGACCAAGATCTCTGCACCGGAGACGGTCTATGCGAGGAGATTGCTCCAGCAGTCTTCACGCTGTTGGACGATGGTCTGGCGTACGTCAAAGAGGGTGACACAGTAATGGACTCACCCGGCGGGGCCTCACAGATGGCTTCAGTACCCCAAGCACTAGAAGATGCAGTGGTCGAAGCCTCTGAAGAGTGCCCCGGCGAGTGTATTTTCGTAGAAAACGACTGACCTAAGGAACAGTGTGAGCCCTGCGTAGGCGGGGCTCACGAAGTTCCCCCCAAACTCCCCTACCGAAGGATTCCTTATATCGATTCGATACTCGGAACTGCCTCGGTCTCAGCCAGGATTTCACTACCGATTCTTCGCGGCGCCACCCTAGCTGTGGTGATAAAGCCCGTATGTCCAGCCATGCGATGCTGCGGCCTAACAATTCGTCCATTGATATACCACTCTCGTTCCAACGTCTCGGTAGTGGTTACCAAGGTGAAGCCGCTTCTTGGAAGTGCCTCGTGCAGGTCCATCAATTGAGACACATTCGTGGTAAAGCAGCAGATGATACCGGTGTCGACCATGGCTGCCCGGACCCCATCCAGCGCCCTCCAAGGTTCAGGTAGGTCCAGTGCTGCCCGGTCGAAGCCGGAACCAAGATCATCGCTGTAGGCGTCTCCTCTGACGATCTCGTAGTTCCCGAGTAGCTCTGGCGGAGTTATGGATTGTACGTTTTTTAGTGCAACTCTGGCAAAGTCATCACGAAGTTCGACCGCTTTGACCACCGCCCCCGACCTAAGCAACGAGATCGAAAGCGCACCCGATCCGACACCAGATTCGAGTACCTTTGCGCCGGGAAACAGATCCAGATTGAACAACATCTGCGCTAGGTCCTTCGGATAGATGACCTGGGCGCTCCTCGGCATTCCGTGGACGAAATCCGAGACTGTTGCGGGAAAGACACGATATGGTCTGCCCTTCATCGACAGAACCGTCTTACCGTAAGCAATGCCAATAAGATCCGAATGCCTAAGCGAACCGAGGTGAGTGTGGGTGGAGTCACCGGAGTGGATCCGTGCAAGTGTCTTGCGCTGCCTGGCATCCACCAGAACGACCAGTTGACCCTCTTCGACTACGAAACTACCAGACGCACCAGCTCGATCATTTTGCTCTGTGGCTTCGTGGAGATAATCGGAATGTGACTCAGCGTCCACTCCGACCTGCCCGCCTTCTGCTTCGACCACTATCTGGCTTAGGTCGCACCGAGATCTGATACTCCTGGCCGGTAACTACCTTGAACGAGAGCGGCTTGGGTGCAAGGCGCTTTCGCAGCCAACGGATCGCCAACAGCGCCATGCTCGCCGACGCTACAGGGGGCCAGGGGGCACGCGCTCCACGCCTGAGCAGGGATTCCAGACTCAGCGGACTCTTGGCTTTGAAGATTCCGGTCGAGGGTCGCACTGACTTGGATCTATCCTTCATCGACTATCAGATCCGGCGGACTTCTATGACGGCGCTTTTGCTCTTTCCAAACCTATAACCCAGGAGGAAGACGATGACGACGAACGCCGCTCCTGCAACTGCCGTAGTTGAGGTAATCGCCGGCTTCGCGGAATCCTTCGCCCTGTCGAGTCCACCCTGAAGTTGACGAAGCTTCGCCTCTATATCCGCAGGCGTAATCCGCTTGGAGTCACTTTCCATCTGTCAGTACTCCCGTCTAGTACTTCTTTGGTTTGCGTTTGATGGCGACCCCGACCACGGCAAGACTCACGATAGCGACAGCCGCCGTCAGAAGGTAAGGCGCCCAACTTAGATTACCGGTGAATGTGCTTCCAGTCTCCGACTGCAAAGTGCGCAACACCCCGAGAAGAATCAGTATGGATCCCGACGCTACGAAAATAGAACCCGCGACACCGAAAGCAAGATACCTTGCCAGGCCCTTTAGGGGTCCAACAGTCTCTTGTTTAAGATAGGCGACGACAAGTCCCCTGATCTCACCTACGAGCGCCTTTGGCTCGCTTACCGACTTACGCCACACGGATTCCCCCACCGTCGAACTCCACGAGAAACCAAAAAGTCGACCATCAAAGCACACCAACAGTCTGAGACAATTCTCCGGCTAAAGCATAGGCACCTTGACACGGAGATTCACTTTCTGGATTCACCTGCCATTGATAGTGTTTGGAGGCAATCAGCCACATGTCGGGTCCATTGCCGGGATTTTTTTCTCATGCATCGAAGTCATAAGAGTCCATCAGGGCGACTAGATGATCGATGGCGATACATCCACGCTTTACCAACTCCCTAAGATCGAGCGACTCAAGCAGTCCCTGCCTCTCGAAAACGCCGATAGGAAGTGCATCCAGCAACCTCCAAATCTGCCGTTCCTCGGCCTGCATCGGGAGGTCGACGAGGTTAGAGATCTGACCGTCGCCGCCTCTGCTGGTTATTCGTTCTCGATAGTTGGAGATGGAACCCAAAAGCGCGTCGATGTCGGGCGGCTCCACGGTCGGAGCCAGCTCAGACCTCTGCACCAGTGCTATCGGGTATGGATCGTCTGGGAGCCAGCTAACTACGTCGAGGCGTTCCTCGGCAACTGCATGTAGGAAGAACTCTCCGGTACGAAGTGGCGCTATCTCGACGCTGCGCATCAAAGAACCAACACGCACCCTTCTCTCGCCTCCGCCGACCTCTGACCCCCTGGAGATGAGCACGGTCCCGAACCTCCCTCCGCCACGATATAGGTCACGTGCAAGGACCCGATAGCGGGGCTCAAAGACTTGAAGTGCCAGCTCTCCGCCCGGAAAAGTGACACACGAGAGCGGGAACATGGGTAACGGATGAGCAACGTTGTCCAAAGTCGACCCTCCAGGTACAGCCTCGCACTCAAAGAGAAAGATTAGCCGAGCTCCGCATCAGAGATCCTCTCCAGAGTGCACTGGCGCCTTTGCGTCTGTATCGGTTCTCCCGGTCAACAGGTAGGTCGATCTCCCTCTTGCCACATTTCGACCCGAATCGTCCCAAACCTCGGCCTCTACAAAGAGGACTCGATCACCACCTCCAACTACGCGCGCCGTACAGGTGAGCGTCGAGCCAACTCTTGCCGGCTTTAGGAATGACATCTGTAGGTCTGTGTTTGCGGCAAAAACCTTCCGCCCCTTCACCCACAGAACCGAAGCCGCTCCCATCGCCGAGTCAGCCATTGCCGCGATGAAACCACCTTGGACCACGCCGGCCGGATTGGAGAAACGCTCGTCAGCCTTCATAGTCCAGGTTGTAACGGATTGATCTTTTGCGGTACATACCAGTCCAAGGGTCAGATCGCATGGCGGTGGAACCTGTATTCGCCTTAGCGAAGGTGGCTCATCTTGGGACATCTTGGCCGCCCAGATAGCAAATTGAAGGTTGAGGTGTGATTTGCATAAGCCTATATATTGCCATAATCCACGCGGGGCCATTAGGCTGCCCTAATGCACAATGCCACTTTGGGCCTGATCATCGGTCTACTGACAAGCCAGGTCGCAATCTTAATAACGACCGTCTATCTCCACCGTGGGCTCTCCCACAAGGCATTGACCTTAAACGCAAAAGTTGCATTCATAATGAGGGCAATCCTGTGGATCACAACCGGAATCCGTCCAAGGCAATGGGTCGCCGTTCATCGAAAGCACCACGCATACACCGATATTGAAGGTGATCCCCACTCGCCAATTATCGAGGGATTCAAGGAGATCCAGTTCGGTAACGTCTACTTCTACCGCAAAGAGGCGACAAAGCCGGAAACTATTGCAAAGTACGCCAAGGACCTACCACCGGACAGATGGGACAAGGTGCTGTTCGACAGGGCGCTGCTGGGACTCGCAGTCGGTATCGCAATCCTTTTCGCAATCGGCGGATGGGAAGTCGCTTTGATCGGCTCGGTCGTCCACGTGATCTCCTATCTCGGACTGTCTGCTGCGGTAAATGCAATAGGTCACACATTTGGAAAGCGTCCTTACCCGAACCTAGCGACGAACAACGGCTGGTTGGCGATGATCACATTTGGTGAGGGTCTCCACAACAACCACCACGCGGCCCCAACTGCTGCAAAACTGTCCTTTCATGCTGGCGAGTTCGACCCCGCATGGTTGTTAATTGCTGCGCTTGCCAAAGTTGGCCTCGCAAATGTGAGGCTCAAGGAGCCAAAGTTCAAGAGCCAGACACTGACCTGATCGCGCAAAGCGTATCCAAGTAGTTCTCCTTGCTCTTTGGCATCTGGCCTAATCTGCTAAATATGTCCTCCCAAGAGTACGAAACAGACTTCTGGACTTTTGGTCTAGATAATTGAGGAGTCACTGCGAAGTTGGAAGACCACGCATCACATATGGCAATCTTCCTTTCGCGCGCATCGAATCCGGCGGCGGCCCTTGGCGAACTCATCGGCGAGACTGCGGGGCCAATCGGATCCGCTCCCGATCTGAGTCTGCTAATTCTGCCAACAGCGTTTGCCGATTCGATTGACCACTGCACTAAAGCCGCCCAGGTGCTTTTGCAACCTTCGAATCTTGTGGTCATGACAGCAGAGACCATTCCGGGCATCGCAGTAGGAGGGGGTTCTTTCCCCACTTCAGCAATGCTGTGTGCGGCTTCTACCGGTGTCAGCAGTCTGTGGTTACCTCCCCCAACCAACTCGCCTACTGACCGCCAGGCATGGGAGAAGCTACTCAGGGAGTCAGGCGAGAACTACCCAGAAGTCAGAAATCCTACGGCCATACTCCTTTCGCTATCCAACCAGGTCTTCGAGGATGAATTCGCCTCCGTGTGGGGAACCATCTACTCCAGTGGGGATCTCCTTAGCTTGAGCTTCGAACCCGGAGACCGACCCCGGGTAGCTTCGGTGCTCGGAGAGACCGTTCGTGAAGGCGCCATCCTGATCATCTTCTGGTCTGAAAAGTCGATCAGTTTTGCCACTGCGACACCAGCCCAGCAGGGCCTTATCCCGGTCGGAGATCCGATGACTGTGACGAGGGCCGATGGGGTTTCCATCTTTGAACTAGGCGGCGTCCCAGCCGCCGTTGCGCTCATGCGCACTGTGATCGACAACGGCATTCCAGATGACGCGCTAGAGTTGTCCGACCTGATGATCGGGGTTCCAACGGATCCATACTCTGCGGACTACCGGGATGGACCATTCAGCATCCACCCAATCACTGACTTGGTCATTTCTGACGAGTCGATATGCAGTGCCGACAGTTTCGATGTCGGCGACGTGATCCAGTTCATGCGTTACAGTCCACTGTCGATCCTGAGACCTGACTCTGAGGTCCACGACGGACTTCTGGTAACCCGACGATGGCAACGTAGTGACGCACGAAACGCATTTGAGACGCGAGCTACATCTAGTGAAGCAGAGACGGCCGCTGTTCGACTTGTCGCCGACCGCATCAAGCACTTCCCCGCTGGAAGCTCCGAAAGTTCATCGTTGACCTCGGCGCTGATTCGGATGGGTTCGGGTAGCTAGACTGCCCTTATTCTTCCGGAAGGGTAACTAGTGAGCAGACTTACCAGACTCTATTCCGACTGTGGACAGAGCCCATGGATAGACAACCTGCGTCGCTCTTGGCTTTCTGACGGAACGCTGGACGAATTGATCGAACTTGGAGTTAGGGGACTCACCTCGAATCCGTCGATCCTAGCCACAGCGATAGGCCAAGACCCCGAGTACCGAGAGCAGATCGAACAGCTCAGGGGACAGACCGCAGAAAGCGCGTATTGGGAGTTGGTGCTTTCAGACATTGCTAGGGCGGCAAAGCACCTACTACCACTTCACCAAAGGTCAAACGGAACAGACGGATTCGTATCTGTGGAGGTAGATCCTCGGCTTTCCCAGGACCCAGATGGCACGCTCCGATCCGCTAAGGAGCTCGCAGAGCGGCTATCGCTGCCAAATGTAATGATCAAGATCCCCGCAACTGCAGCATGCCTGCCGGCCATCACAGAAGCAATTGCCAGCGGAATCTCCGTCAATGTCACCCTCGTGTTCGGCCTAAATCGGTACGTGGAAGTTATGGAGGCATATCAGCTAGGCATGAGACGGCTTCAAGTTGACTCTCCCGAGAAGCTACGGACCACCCATTCGGTAGCCAGCATCTTTGTCAGCAGGATAGACACCCTCGTCGATAGTTTGCTCGACCAGTTGGGAGCGCCAAGCGAACTGCGGGGAAGGTCGGCCGTAGCCCTAGCGAGGCTTTCCTATGCAAAGTTCCTCGACGTATTTAGCGATGACAGCTGGAGGGAGATCGAGGCCGTCGGGGGGACGATACAGCGTCCACTGTGGGCATCGACTTCGACGAAGAACCCAGCCTACTCCGACCTACTTTACGTGAATGAACTCATCGGACCCAGAACCGTAAACACGATGCCAGACGCGACTTTGCAGTCATACCTTGATCACGGGACGTTGGCCCAGACGATCTTGGAAGGCTCAGATCTGGCGGCCGCCACGATCAAAAGTGTTGAAGCGGCGGGTGTCGACTTTGACGCCGTGTTCAAGCAGCTCGAAGAGGAGGGGCTGCGAAGTTTTGAAAGCGCCCATCTCAACCTTCTCGACCAGTTAGCAGTTGAAGTCGGAAGGGGACTGTGAACGACCAGGTAGAGCGCCTTCTAGCCCTTGACGGACAGCTCTGGCCGAACACCAACAGCAGTGCTTTGCGACTCGGTTGGATCGGCCCACAGGCATCTAGGTCAGAAAAGATATCTGAATTAGAACGGTGGACTGATACAGTCGACCAGTCAAAAATTCTCTGGGTGGGACTTGGCATGGGCTCGTCCACAAAGATGCTTGCCGAGTCCGTACTTAGCACTGGAACCGGCAACGGACGCGAGATCACCTTCGTGGACTCCACAAATACGGACCTCCTCGACGAGCTCGAACTTTCGGACAGCTTCGTAGTCTTTACCGCACCTCCAGGCCTGGAGAAGGAGAGTCAGTGGCTGCTACGCTATCTGCGAGAGCGGATCCGCACTCCAAGGAGGTTTGCAGCGATCTCGCACTCCGGATCCTCCCTCGACCGTCTCGCAACCGAGGAGGGGTTTTGGAGATCCCTGCACCTTGACCCAGAACTGGGAACGGCCTTTTCTACCCTCGATCCCGCCAATACAGCTGTGATCTCTTTCCTGGGAGGGACCGCAGCTCAATCCGTAATAATCACCTCCGATATCGATCTCGATCAGATCGCAGCGGCTGCATTCAATCACGCACTGCTAGCACGCGAGGGAGTCAATGTCTTCGGGGTATCGGGTGCCTCAGCGCTCGAGGCGGCATCTGACTGGCTAGAGGAGTTCCTGGCATCCACGCTCGGAAGGACAGCTCGGGGCCTAGTTGCTACAAAATCTGTGACCCTGGATGCCGCCTTAGGCGTGACCAGTCTCTGCCAAGGCGGTAGCGATCCCGCCTCGATTGCAAGGTTCGTCCTTGCGTGGCAGATTTTTGCGGTCCTTTTCGCAAGCGAGCTGGGCATCGATCCATTTATGGAAGCTAAAAGGACAGATATCGAGGACGAACAGCTAAGGGAGATCCTCGCAAATCCGCCTGAGGCTCCGTCAGGAATCAGTCTCCAGGCAGCGAATGAATGGATATCTAGGCAACGGAGGTCGGACTCCTATCTTGCCGTGGTCAACTGGGGTCCGCCACTCGACAACAAGATGAAGAATTCGGTCATGCGAGCCTGGAGCGATAGGTTCGATCGGATCCCGACCTTCGTATGCAACGGTCCCGGCCACCTGACGAACCTCAGCCCCATGTTCCGGTCGGGTCCAGCTCGGCCATTAGTCCTTCAGGTGATGCCGAACCGAAAACCCAATAGGTTGCCGATACCGGGAGAGTCGTTCGGATTCGGAGAGGTCAACATGGCGCTCGCAGATATCGAGGTGGCGGGTATGAAAAGGGTAGGCCGAAGCTCAGTCCGTCTATTGACACTCGACGACAGCGAACTGCTGAACGGTTGACCAAAATAACCCGGGATCCGATGGGCGAGCTACGAGTGTTGCGCTAACTGCGATAGGTTTGGAGATAATGAGCTACGAACTTCTTGAGCTACCTACACGCGAACTTCTCCGCCTTGCATCAGAGAGAAGAGACTCCATCTCGGGGTCGACAATTACCTATTCACCGAAGGCATTCTTTCCGCTGACGATGCTCTGTAGGGATCGTTGCGGATACTGCACCTTTGCTAAGGCTCCAGCAAGGATCTCCTCTCCGTACATGGCCGAGGAGGAGATACTGAACTTGGCCGAGCAGGCGGAGAGGGCCGGCTGCACCGAGGCGCTATTTACCCTCGGCGAGGGCCCGGAGCAACGATACCCCGTAGCAAGGAGGTGGCTGGAATCCAAGGGATTCGAATCCACAGTGGACTACCTTCGATACGCCGCATCACTGGTGATCTCTGAAACTCATCTGTTACCACACACAAATGCGGGAGCCCTCAGCGGCGCAGAAATGAAGACCCTAAGAAGCGTGAGCGTGTCCCAGGGGATGATGCTCGAGAGCACTGCGCCCGGTCTCGATTGCCATAAGGGCTCTCCGGACAAAGATGTAAGCCGCAGGCTCGAGACCCTCGATGCGGCCGGAGATGCAAAGATCCCATTTACGACAGGAATTCTCGTCGGAATTGGAGAGGTAGAGAGAGACAGAATGGATTCGATTCTGGCTATCGCAGCCTCGCACCGCCGCTTCGGACACATTCAGGAGGTCATCGTACAGAACTTCCTCCCCAAGGCGGGTACGAGAATGTCGAGAGCCGAGCCACCAGCACAGGAGGACTACCTGCGCTCGATTGCACTGGCTCGACTGGTACTGCCCGATGAGATAGTCCTCCAGGCACCGCCAAACCTCACTGGTGATCCGATGGCACTGATCTCCGCCGGCATATCAGATTTCGGCGGAATCTCACCCGTCACGCTGGACCACGTGAATCCAGAGCGACCCTGGCCAAACACCGAGATACTGGCAAAGGAGCTGGAGGTCGACGGATTTCAGCTCACACCCCGGCTCGCACTGCAGCCACGATATGCAAAAAACCCAACAGAGTGGGTGGATGCAACGCTGGTACGAAAAGTACTGGACCACTCGGACTCCTCCGGACACGCCAGGGAGAACGGCTGGGTCTCAGGGGGATCGGCCGAACCTCCTATGCGACATTCAGCGGGAGTCAAAATTGGAATACCTGGGCCGGCAACCACCCGAAGGATTGCTACACTCCTTGCCGAGATCGATTCTGGCCAAGAGGCTGGTCCGGAGGAGATTCTCGCCCTTTTCGGCGCAAGAGGGGCCGAGGTCGATCAGGTGTGCGAACTCGCCGACTCCATCCGACAGGAGAAATCAGGCCAGCCGGTCACATTCATAAACAACAGGAACATCAATTACACCAACATCTGCACCTTCAAGTGCAGATTCTGTGCCTTCTCCAAAGGACCACTGTCGCTCAACCTGAGGGGTGAACCGTACCTGCTCGGCATGGAGGAGATACAGGGTCGGGTCCTAGAGGCTGAGGCCGTAGGAGCGACCGAGGTTTGCCTGCAAGGCGGCATCCATCCGAGCTTTGATGGTGAGTACTATCTGAGCGTAATTAGAGCAATCAGAGAGGTCTCTCAAAGCATACACATACATGGATTCTCGGCCCTAGAGGTGAACGAAGGGGCAAGGAGACTCGGAACCGGCTTGCGGGAGTATCTCGGAATGTTGAAGGCGGCCGGTCTGCGCACCCTGCCCGGCACTGCTGCCGAGATCCTTGACGACGAGATTAGGGCAATACTCTGCCCAGACAAGATCGATTCTGAGACGTGGCTCGAAGTCCACGAGACAGCCCACGAAGTAGGCCTGAATTCAAATGTCACGATCATGTTCGGCTCAGTTGAAGAGCCCAGGCACTGGGTCGATCACATCGTCAGGACCAGAGAGTTGCAGAGGCGAACAAAGGGATTCACTGAGTTCGTACCGCTTCCATTTGTACATATGGCGTCGCCGATCTATTTGACCGGGAAAGCCAGGAGGGGTCCGACTTGGAGAGAGACTCTCCTGATGCATGCGGTTGGCCGAATTGCCTACCGGGGCCTCATAGACAACATCCAGGCATCTTGGGTGAAGGCCGGACCGAAAGGTGCAACACAGCTGCTACGGGCTGGATGCAACGATCTGGGTGGAACTCTGATGGACGAGAATATATCTCACGCCGCTGGTTCAGAACATGGCCGATCCGCCGGAGTGGCCGACCTCCTCGAGATTGCAAACTCAGTCTCAAGGCCGCTTTACCAGCGAAACACCCTCTACAAGATCGTCGACGAAAACCCAGCGATGCAGTTGCCACAGTATTCAGATGAAGGGGTCGAGGTGCAGATCAGACGTGTCAAGGGCTGAACTACCCAAACACGGTATCGATGGACTGGAATCGAGAATCGATCGGGACCTGCCAAATCGCGATCTTGCGCTCAAGTTGGTTGAAGAGGCCCTGCTAATTGCGGGTTCGGGGCTGGCCAAGCTCGACCTGAAGATCGTGAACGCAACACTTGCAGAACTAAATCACGCCTTTGCGCTATTCTCCCCCTACCGGGACACGAGGAAGGTGACTATCTTCGGCTCGGCCCGTACCTTGTCCGATGAACCCAGCTACCTGATGGCTAAGAACGTGGCCGGCAAATTCGCCGACCAAGGCTGGATGGTGGTCACCGGTGGCGGTCCGGGGATCATGGCGGCCGGAATGAGCGGTGCGGGATCTCGCAATGCATTCGGAATCAATATTCGCCTACCCTTTGAAGCTCCCTTCGTGGAGCCTGATGGGGAGACGAAGTTGATCGAGATGAAGTACTTCTTCACGAGGAAATTGATGCTCATGAAAGAGTCCGATGCGTTCATCTCCTTTCCGGGTGGCCTCGGTACCCTCGATGAGACTTTCGAGTTACTGACCCTCATGCAGACGGGAAAGGCCCAGTTGGCACCGCTGGTTCTGGTCGATCCCGCCGGCTTTGGGTACTGGGATGCGCTGGATCACTTTCTGAAGAGTCAGACCTTGGCGAGGGGATTGGTATCCGAAGAGGACCTAGGTTTATATCGGATTCTCCACTCAATTGAAGAGACCGTGGACGAAGTTACCGGCTTTTACTCCAACTACGACTCGCTCCGCTGGATCGGATCGCGGCTGATTCTCAGGCTGAAGGAACCTCTGGATGAATCCAAGCTGGACGAACTCAACTCTGAATTCTCCGACATTATCACCAGTGGTAGGATTCGGGCGGTACCACCATCACCGCAGGAGATTGCCGACCAGGACAGAGTCGAACTACCAAGGATTTCACTCCTGTTCAACAGGAGGTCATACGGCCGGCTCAGGCTGCTAATCGATAGGATATCGGCCCGCTGACTAAAGCACTTGGACCACAATACCGATCTAATGGTGGTGGAATCATGCTTGGCCTGTGGCCTCCCCCTTCCGAAAAGCTCGGCGAAATGCCCGTACTGCGGACTATCTCCCGATGGGACCGGCTCATATGAGCTGATCGGCAATTTGGATGGTTTCATCTGGCGGGCCGGGTGTGCCGACGTCGCGGTCGCTACGAAGCTCGAAGAGGTCTGGCAGATCAAGAACTCGGCGTCACAGAGTTCAGAGTTCTATCTGATCACGCACCGTCAGGATGGCCACACATCAGCGGCCCTACTGAACCGGTCTCTCCAACCGACGACGACCATGGTTTTTGAGCCACCGGCCAACGGACATTCGGCTTTCGTTGCCAAGGTCGAATCCGCAGATGGCAGAGCCCGTCTCGCAATCAAGTTTGATGGGCCTACCGGACTGCACCTAATCGACTCGACGGGCGACGTAGTCCTCCTCGGCTCTGCAAAGCCAGGTCCAATCGGATCCGGGCTCGACATTCTCCTTACCAAGAGCGTTAGGCCGCTAATGCCATATGGAATCTTCGGAATCTTGGTCGGCCTCTTATTGGCAATTCCAACTCCAGCTGAGTCCGTCGAGGTGAACCGGCCCGATGCCGAGACAGCTGACAGCTGACAGCTGTCACAAAGTCAAGTTCGTACTGACCGGACATGGATCGCAACCACTGATAACTTGAGAATTGTACACACTGATTGCGGTGGCGAAGCATTGGAGGTCCGCAGTGAGCGTCAAGGAGTTCGTTATCCCGGTCGACAAGACTGGTTGGAAAGTCGCCGATGGAAGCGGTATGGTCAGGTTCACCTGGGACTATGACAACGGCCGTGAGAAGTTGCTAAACCTTTACGAAAAGGGCAAGCGGCGCCAGTGGGATGCAAAGATAAGAATCGACTGGGACCAGGGAATCGACCCAGACGACCCACTGGGTGGGCCAGACGAGTTCGGACCGCTCTACGGTTCGCCGATATGGAACAAGTTATCGGACGCCAAAAAGGCCGAGGTGAGGCGCCATCTCGTTGGCTGGCAGTTCTCTCAATTCCTCCACGGCGAGCAGGGTGCATTGATCTGTGCATCGAAGATCGTGCAATCCGTACCAGACATCGACGCCAAATACTACGCTGCCACGCAGGTATTTGACGAAGCTAGACACGTTGAGGTCTATTCAACATTTCTAGACAAGTTAGGTGTCGCCTATCCAATCAACTACAACCTCAAGTCGATCCTTGAAGACGTTCTGCATGACTCAAGATGGGACATGACATACCTAGGCATGCAGGTGCTGATCGAGGGCTTAGCCTTGGCAGCGTTCGGCCTGATTAGGAACTTCACCACCAACCAGCTCGGAAAGACCGTCACCGCCTATGTAATGCAAGACGAGGCCCGTCACGTCGCTTTCGGTCGCAACTCACTCAAGGATTACTACCCGCAGCTCACCTCTAAAGAGAGGCAAGAGCGGGAACAGTTCGCTGCCGAAGCCTGCTTCCAGATGCAAAACCGCTTCCTTTCTGAGGAGGTATGGGAGACACTCGACCTAGACGTCGAGTCGTGCAAGGATTGGGTCAAAAACGCCGAGGGCCAGATCCAGTTCCGAAGTTTCCTATTCATGAGGATCGTTCCGATACTCCGTGACATCGGACTATGGGGACAGACCATGCAAGACGCATTCGAAAAGATGGGCGTGATCGGATTCGCGAACGCTGACGTCGATGCGATGATGCAAGAAGATGAGTCAGTAGCAGAGGAGATCGACCGTCAGCGCAAGATGCAGGTGGAAGACACAATCGCAGCCGGCTCGGAGGCGTGATCGAACCTAGCTGCCCACATACGAGCTAGGGTGCACCATCTCGAGCTGGGACATGAAACTCCCGAGTTCGAGAGTTAAATCGGCAAAGACACTTTGTGGTGACTCTGGCGCGCAGCAGATCAGAAAGCCACGAAACTCTATGTGGCACAATCGGCCGGCCGGTACGTTTGACTGATGAACAAGGATCGCCTCGAGGCTTTCAGCGATGGAGTCATAGCAATCCTGATCACCATCATGGTGCTCGACCTGCATGTCCCCCACTCTGCCAAACTCCAGGCTCTTAAGCAGGTCTATCCGGTCTTTCTTACCTACATACTCAGCTTCGTATATATCGGCATCTACTGGAACAACCACCATCACCTCCTGCAGAGCACCGAGAGGGTAAATGGAACGATCCTCTGGGCAAATCTGCACCTTCTGTTTTGGCTATCACTGTTCCCGTTTCTAACCGGTTGGACGGGCGAGAACCACTTCGCCGAGCTACCGACCGCCGCCTATGGAGTCGCACTGCTGCTCGCAGCGGTCGCTTACTTTCTCCTTCAGCGAGCAATCATCGCCGAACAAGGTCCAGATTCAAAGCTTGCGGCGGCTTTGGGACGAGACCTAAAGGGCAAGGTTTCGCCTCTGATATACGCGGTCGCAATTCCGCTCTCCTTCGTCTCGCGCTGGATCGGATTGGGACTCTATGTGGCCGTGGCTCTGTTATGGCTAGTTCCTGACCGACGACTCGAGTCGAAGACCGGGTCAATCGCGTCGTCTGACTGAGTGCCACGCACTCTCAGTTGTGCTCAGCCGGGAGGAAGCAACCTATAGCCAGCGCCCCTGATCGTCTGGAGAAGCGGCCGGAGTCCAGGAAAGTTCACCTTCCGTCTCAAGTAGCCGACGTATACATCGACGACATTCGAGCCAGGGTCGAAACTGTACTCCCAGACGTGACTTAATATCTGAGTCCTGGACAGGACTTGGTGCGGATTCCTAAGAAATAGCTCCAACAAAGCCCACTCCCTCGGCGAGAGGTCGATTCGCCTCCCGGCCCTCCAGGCGACCTTGGTGATCAGATCCAGGCTCAGATCGTCAGCCGTCAGCGTCGTACTAGCGGTCTGCTCTGTAGTTCGAAGTGCTGCCCTTATCCGGGCGAGGAGCTCGGCGAAGTGAAACGGTTTGGTGACATAGTCCGTCGCCCCGGCGTCCAGTCCTTTCACCTTCTCTCCGACATCGTCTCTCGCTGTCAGAATTATCACTGGGGTACTCATCCCCTTAGAGCGCCACTGAGTCAGAAGTTCAAGACCGCCGACTGAAGGCAACGACAGATCCAAAAGGATCAGGTCAAGCTCCTCTGCTATCAACGGAAGGAAATCCCTTGCGTGGGCACCGTCGGAGACCACGGTGGTCACATACCCCTCTGCCTTCAGACCTTTGCTCAGAAATGAAGCGATCTTTTCGTCATCCTCTACCACGGCTATGTGCATCTGCTTGTCCATCCTCCTTCGTATCGGCGGATAAGCTCACGCCGCTTCCCGCAATAGTTTCACCGTCGTCATCGCCGTCGTCATCTAGTTCCAGAAGTGGCGTCACCGGCAGTATTAGGCTGAACTTCGCACCAACACCTGGACTACTCCTGAGCATCACGTTCCCGCCGTGAGCCTCCACGATCGCTTTGACGATAGCCAACCCGAGTCCCGCACCCCTGCTGTCCCTGGACTCCCCACGATCGAATCGGGTAAATATCTTCTCCTGGAGCGAAGGGTCGATCCCCTTCCCCTCATCTTCGACCGAAATAGTCACCCACCGGGCGCCATCGGCCTCAGCCGACAGCTCCACCAGCGCCCCATCTTCTGTGGCTTTGACTGCGTTCTCAAGGAGATTGAGAACCGCTCCCCTCAGTTTCTGAGAATCGCCGTAGAAGACCAGATCGGGTATCGTTCCCATCCTCCAGTTTCTTGGCCCAAGCATCTGAGCGCTGGCAAATAGGTCGAGCAGAAAGCTCCTGAGATCGATCGGATCGATCATCAGAAAGTCCTGTTCAGTTGACCTCTCCAACATAAGAAGCCGTTCAACCATGGAGGACATGTACTCGATCTCCTCAAGGAGCACAGCTGCAGTCTCAGAGACATCCTCCGAGCCCGAACTGGACCTCTGGAGCAGTTCGACGTTGCCCCTCATGACCGTAAGTGGAGTTCTCAGTTGGTGCGAAACATCCGCTAAAAGCCGTCTCTGGGAGTACAACGTATCAGAGATTCTTCCGATCATTCGGTTGAACGCATCGACCAGCCCTCCGACCTCGTCGTCATCTCCCGAGTCGATTATTCTCCGGTCAATATCACCCTCGTAGATCTCGACGGCCGCTTCGGTAATCTCACCAACGGTCCTCATCACCCGACGGAGGAGGTAGTAGCTCGACAGCACCGAGAACACCAGCGCAACCAAAGCCTCAAAACTCGAAAGTAGGAGGACCTGCCTGCGCTGCTGGTCCAGGTTGGTAAGGCCCTCCTCCGCGAAGAGTAGTCCCTCAGTCTTGTGATTCTGAATAATCGGGGATACCAACAAAAGTATCGGACCCTGACCGACTACTGAGGTATTCACAAAGTGCGTCGCAGTAGGAGGCGATTTGAGATAGGCCTTTACGTCCTTGAAGTCGAGCAACCATGAACTTCCGGAGGAGACAAGAATCGGGTGCTGCTCCAAAGCTATTACTAGGTGATGGCTCGAGACAGTTCCGTGGCTCCGCAGGTATGACTCGGAGAACTTGAACAGCGGTTCTCCCGCTGGTCTGGTACCAGCAGCTGTAGCGAACTCCGGCACCTCCTCGCCAAGATCAAGCATGGCTACTTTTATCGAGTGGTTGGAGAAGTTGTGGATCACTTGATATACCGACAGCCCGAGTACAACCGACGTGACAAGTGCATATAGCGACACCAGTCTGCCAGCGGTTCCCAAAAGGCGCCGCCGGCTACCCCTCGGTGCAATCTTCGCCCTGCGATTGTCGAGAAACGCACCGAGCCGGCCATATGCCTTGGCCACCTAGGAGTCTGAGCCCCCTCCGCTGCCTTGGGATGGCGCGGACAATGTTGTTGTCGAGCTTGAAGGAGCACCGTCACCGTCCCTATCGGCGACGACTACCTGTGAATTCTGGGAGATCGGGAACGATGGCGTGATCACCTCGACCGTCTGCTCGGGGACGGAACTGATAGTCTTTTTCTGAACCTCGGTCGGACTCGTGCTGCTATTAGGCTGCTCCATCACCCTATCAGGGCTAGTGACGCTGGTCGAAGTAGATGCTGAGACCGAAGCCCCCAGAGAACTTGTGGTCACAGAACTACCAGAGCCCACCACGGGTGGTGCTGGAACAGAGGTCACTGTCTTCGGTTGCAGAACCACCGTCGTGGTAGTAGCAGCCTGGTTCACGACCGCAGCCATCGGCACTGAGATCGACCCGTTAGTTGAACTGCCGAGCAGATTCATCGCGAAGCCGGCCGTTACCGAAAGAGTCAGCACCGTGATACCTATCAACCACGGCGGTATGCCTGCCTTCGAATTTGCCACTGTCAACTCGCTGCCTCTCCTGCTGCCCGAATCACCAGACCAACGTCCTGTACCGAGGACCCAAAAAGTCCAACGGCCAACGAGGCGATTAAGCAGCTTTACCCTTCACCCATAGTGCACCCTGGTTCTTAGATTCTCATTAGCCCCAGATTAGAAAGCTCTCATCTAAAGAGTGTCTCAGGAGACCTTTACGAGCATCTTCCCGAGGTTTTCGCCCCTCATCAGCGCAACGAGTGCATCCGGCGTCCGAGACAGACCCTCGATCACCGTCTGGTCGTTCTCAATCTCCCCCGAAGCTATCCAGCCCTTCATGTCCCTAACAAACGAAGGAAAAGCAGATCCATGGTCGGAAACTATGAAACCTTGCAGCCTGAGTCTCCGTTGAATCGCCACGAAAAGGTTGGAGGGTCCGGGACTCGGTGCGGTGGCATTGTATTGAGATATCGCGCCGCACATCACTACCCGGCCACGATCGGCCATATTCCACAATGCGGCCTCTAGGTGGTCTCCACCGACATTGTCAAAGTAGACGTCTATCCCTGACGGGCAAGCTGCCTCTAGCGCACGCCTGAGATCCGTCGAGCGGTAGTCGATACCGGCATCGAATCCCAGCTCGGCGAGACGGCGGACCTTATCGGGTCCACCAGCGCTACCTACCGCCCTCGCACCTTTGATTTTGGCAATCTGGCCCACCAGCGAGCCGACAGCCCCGGCAGCGGCCGATACATAGACAGTCTCCCCCGCTTTGAGAGAACCGATCTCGAGAAGTCCGACGTAGGCGGTCAGTCCGGGCATCCCCAATGCACCCAGGTACCATTCAAGCGGCGTACCGTCATCTTCAAGTTTCGTCAGAGCAGATACGGGCTGGTTGTCGAACTCCCGCCAACGCAACATCCCGGTGACGATGGAACCGACCGAAAATGTCGGGTCATCACTTGCAATCACGCGTCCGACCCCACCGCCAGCAAGCGGAGCGTCTAGGGCAAATGGAGGAACGTAGGATTTGGCGTCGTTCATCCGCCCGCGCATGTAGGGATCGACCGACAGCCATTCCACCTTGACGAGCACCTCGCCAACTCCGGCAGCCGGAGTAGGTGCATCCACCTTCGAAAAGTCCGACTCCTTGGGCCATCCAACTGGACGGGCCGCCAACTGTATCTCCAGCATGTCACTCCCAAACCTAAATCCCACCGAACTGCAGCAGTGAGACAACCTAGACGAACTTCAGGTTCAGATTAGGTCACCATGAGCAATACCGCTAGTTCAAAACTCCCTTGACAAGCGTGAGCAGGTCGCTAGCGACCTTGGAAGGCGGTGGATCCCAGCTTGGATCTACATCCTTAGTGACACCGGAAAGCACCAAGTAGAAAGGCATTCCGGCCCTTTTTGCAAACAGGCCATCGGTACTGAAACGATCACCGACCATCACAGATCCCGAACCAACTGACTGCTTGAGCAGTTCTGAAATGGCTCTATTGGGCTTTCCCGATACCTCTGGTTCAACGCCCGTTGAATATGAAATTGATCTGACCATGGAGCCGGCCCCCGGCACAAGACCATTAGGTGTTGGGTAGGTGGGATCATCATTGGTGGCCACGAATCGGGCCCCGGCGAGGATCGCAGAAAGAGCCTTGGAGATAATCTCGAAGTTGAAATCCCTCGCCCAGCCGACCGCCACTACGTCTGCATCGGAGGAGTCGACGACTTCAGCTCCTGCACTAGCGACCGCCTCACGCAGTCCTGCGCCTCCGACCACGTACACCCTCTCGCCAGGTGCAATAAGTGATGCTGCGGCCATCGAGGAGGATATGACCTCGCCGTCGGCGATCTCGATTCCAAAAGATCCAAGCTTCGACCTGTACTGCTCAAGAGTCGGAACTGAGTTATTCGTGACAAATCGGACACCAAAGCCTGCCGCTCTTAGCATCTTCACCGCTTCTGATGAACCAGCAATAGGTTGATCCGCCAACCAGAGCACGCCATCTAGATCCAGACACCAGCAGATCTCGGTCACAGCCAAAGCCGACCTGTACAACTTTGACACTTCGCCGACAACACATCCGCGATTGAATGCAGGCATAATCGCCGGAGCCCATTAGGCATAGTTGGGTGCATGAATTCCATCCCTTCGCCGCATACAGATACGACCCGTTCGAAGCTCCACTGGAGAGGATCGAATCTCCTCCAAAAAGCACCGCTTACAACGAGATCACCATAGACGACGAGCCCGGCCTGTATATCTACCAGATGTCTTGGATCACCCATTCGGGGGACGCACATCGGATAAGAGGGGTAGTTGGCATCCTGGAGCGCGCAGACCCACAGACTCCCCCACTGATCAGAGCACCGCTTGCTTCTGTCAGCCACGAACTCTCCCAGCTGATTCGTTACGGAACCACGGACCACCACCCGCCACTTCCATGGGCGGTCGTAGACGCAAACGGAATTGGCGATCTGATAGACGGGGCCAACAAAGACCTGACGTCTCGGATCACTGACAGGTTTGGGTTCCACCACAGGGTATGGATCTGCCGCCAAGGTGGATTGATTAGGGAGATATCGGAGATGGTGGCATCTTCTGAACTGCTGGTAATCGATGGAGCTAACGTCTTTTTATCTACCGACGACCGTATCAGGACGCCACTTCTGATCTCCGAAGCCACCAGCGAACTACCGAGTTTCCCTTCTAGAAGCTCCCAGCTCGAGACCGATCAGATTCCGCTAGCCAACAAAGAAGCAGAGCCAGAGATATCATCAGGCCGCAACGACGGTGCGTTTGTGATCGGCAATAAAGCAGCAGACGCTCGACTCAAGATCCACCATCGTGCTGCTAAGTCTGCTTCTAAGTCGGCCATAGAAGCTGAGGTTGCAGACGACCAGAAACTCACAGTCACCATCGCAGCCCTAGATCCCGATGAGCTGTTGGCGAAGTTGCGCACAGGATCCGAAACAGTTTCTGACAATTGGCCTACTCCGGCCCCTCTGAGTGGGCTGTTACTCGGAGAGCAACTGCCCTAGCTCCAAGCAGCTACGCAATTGTTACAGACGGGTCCAAGTAAACCTCTTGGATAGCCTCAAGAAGCGCGACGCCTTCTTTCATGGGCCGCTGGAATGCCTTGCGCCCTACGATCAGGCCGACCCCTCCTGCACGCTTGTTCACAACTGCAGTCGTCACAGCATCTACAAGGTCTGATGCGCCTCTGGACTCCCCACCAGAATTTATAAGGCCGATACGGCCCGCGTAGCAGTTCGTTACCTGCCAACGGGTCAGATCGATTGGGTGATCGGTAGTCAATTCGCTGTAGACGAGCGGATCGGTCTTGGAAAACGAGAGTTCATTGAAGCCACCGTTGATCGTAGGTAGCTTCTGTTTGATGATATCGGCCTCGATGGTCACACCGATATGGTTCGCTTGTGCCGTCAAGTCAGCAGCTGTATGGAAGTCTCCATTTTCGGTCTTGAAACCGGAATTCCTGAGGTAGCACCAAAGAACTGTGAACATTCCGAGCCGGTGTGCCTCGGCAAATGCCTCCGAGACCTCGACAATCTGCCTAGTGCTCTCCTCAGAACCGAAGTAGATCGTTGCACCCACGCCGACAGCACCTAGGTCTGCTGCCTGTCGAACAGATCCAAACATCACCTGATCGAAGCGGTTCGGGTACTTGAGGAGTTCATTGTGGTTGATCTTGACTATGAACGGGATCTTGTGCACGAACCGTCTCGAGACTATCCCAAGGCCACCCAAGGTCGTCGCCACTGCCGAACATCCAGCATTTATTGCCAGTTCGCAGATAGCGCTGGGGTCGAAGTAGGCGGGATTCTTCGAGAATGACGCTGCCGCCGAATGTTCAATGCCTTGATCCACCGGAAGGATCGAGATATACCCAGATCCCGATAGGCGTCCGTGGTTGTAGATGCTTGCCAGATTCCTCATCACTGTCGGCGATCGATCCGAAGCAGCAAAGACCCGGTCCAAATAGTCAGGTCCAGGCAACACGAGCGAACTCGCAGGTACGCCCTGGCACTTGTGCTCCATTAGATCTTCGAACTTCGCACCAAGAAGGGCGGCTAAATCAACAGACATCAAGCTCCTCCAGCATCACTTGCGCCTAGAAAGATTAGCAACGATGACCGAACGAGGGGCGCCCGCTGATCAACAATGACCGAAGTAGGGTATCGGCTCACCTTCGAACCCTCAGTTGTCTGAAAGCACCGATGTACAGTTAGGGCAACGGGTGGCCTGAATCGGAATTTCCGAAATACAGAATGGGCAGGTCTTGGTGGTCGGCTCTTCGGTTACCACTGGAGTCCGAGCGGCTTTTCGATTTGCCATCGCGTTCAACGGTTTCACGACCAAGAAGAAGACCACCGCCGCAATAATTATGAAGCTTACGATGGTGTTCAGAAACGTCCCGAACAGGAAAACGCTCTTGTTCAGAGTTGCGCTCATCCCGGCAAAGTTGAAGCCACCCACCAGGCCAATAAGTGGGGTGATCAAATCCTTGACCAGGGACTGCACCACTGCATTAAAGGCGGTGCCGACGACTACTCCAACTGCTAGATCTACGACGTTGCCTCGGAGTACAAACTCCTTGAACTCTTTTCCGATAGCCATGTCACATAGAGTAAGTGAATGCAGGCCGCTGGTCAAGCAGTTCCGATTTCAGCGGTCTGAACCCACCCATGAGGTCGTCATGTGTCTCTTTCGGGGTCTCAGGCCTGCAAGCAGCATAGAGACGCCGAGTACCAACGCTCCGCCGATGATATCCACAAAGAAGTGGTTTGCTGTTATAACCACCACGAAGATGGTCACAAATGGATCTACCGCAAGCAGCATTTTTGCAATGCGGCTCCGCATTACCGGATAACCAGCGATAGCGCACCACGCCGCCCAGGCGAAGTGCAGGCTCGGCATAGCCGCATAAGGGTTACCGGCCTCTGCCATCAATGTAGCGTCGAGCCGCCCCGCACCACCATACTTGAGCTGGGTATCCACGAATCCGAACACGTGAGGTAGTAGTCGAGGTGGCATGACCGGAAAGACGATGAACACTACAAAAGAGATCGCTGTCATCCATGCAAATACATTTCTGTATCGCAGGAATCTCGAAGCGTCCCTTTTGAAAAGCAGGACCAGAATGACCACCGGAAGGATGAAGTGGACCGTCACGTAGAACAGGTTCGCCAACTTGATCAACCACGGGAAAGCGAGGAAGTAGTGCTGGATCGCCTGTTCTTTGAATATGTGAAGTGTCCGCTCCAGTTTTACCTCGGAAAGTGCATTACGACGGGCGACAGGAGTAGACCCGGATTCAAGGGACGACGTGAATTCGTAACCGAAGTAGAAGATTGCAGCCATAATGAGCTGATTCCAAAAGCGCACCGGCTTCCCGTCGGCATAGCGCACGGGTGCAAGCCAAGCACGCCAGTCGGTACCTTTTTCGTTATGGGCCAACTTCGACTACACCCCTTACAACTCTAAATTGCCGGGGCGGACCGACACAGCCGCCACAAGACCCCTGACTCATCAGCTAGAACCTAGCCGGAGCTACCCTAATGGTCTCTGACCTGAACTATCCGAAACCCAGAGTCGAGCAGTGGCTCGAACATGGTGACTGCCAAACAGTTCTTTGACCCACGGCGTCCGCATTACCCTCAGAGGTCATGGCCGACTCTTTTCTCATAAACTAGTATTGGGGTGTTGAAGTTCCGCGTCGCCTTGCGGTCGAAGTTGTAGGAGGTGGGTTTGGCCTACGACGGTACACGGCTACTGCAGCAGGCCGCACTTACCGCCATCAGGTCCACGACGGTCTTGCAACTCGGCAAAGAGGTCTGCGAACTCATAGCGGGTGAATTGGACCTCCCTCTCGTCTGGATAGGTGAGGATGATAACCAAGAGCGAGGTATTCGAATAATCGGCTCAGCCGGGCCGGCAGTCGACTACCTTTCCGAACTGAAAATTCCACACCAAGGCACGACAGAGAGTCCGGAAACTCCCTCCGTCGCAGCAAGAGGCCAAGTGTCTTACTACGAATTGGATCAATCCGATGAACAGCACGCGGCGACTTGGAAGAGCAGATCCGCCGCGTACGGAATCTCATCGCACTTGAGCGTTCCGCTGAAGCTCGCACCATCGCACCTCGCCGTCATGAATGCCTACGCAAAGACCGAAGGGTACTTCGACACCGAAAAAAGAGCCCTCCTAAAAGGGGTGGCCGAGATTCTCGCACTCGGCGGGTCCTCTGTACTCCAGATGGAGGAGGTATCCGAACGCTCCAAATCACTGAGGCTCAGGAACAGGCTTTATCAGAAGATTGCAGAATCCTCGCCGCTAGGCGTGATGGTCATAGAGCAGTCGTCCAGGGTTGTTTCGGTCAACCCGGCGATGCTGGACCTACTGCATCGGAGCTGGGAGGAGGTTGTTGGTCGTCAGATAGACGATCTGTTTGACACCAACTCGACGCTGAGGATAGCCGACGTGGTCAAAGCGTCATTCTCCCCGACAGATGAGAGGCAGAGTCCGCTTCTCAGTTTTACAACCAAAGGCGGTGAGACCAAATGGGTAAGGGTGTCTTTTGGTTCAACCGATGAAGACAATTCCGACTGTGAGTACATAATCTTCGCTCAGGACGCTACGGCTTGGCTCCACGACAAGCAGGAGTTGGAACGGACCCAGACGCTGCTCCGGCTGGGCGCTTCGCACGCCCCCGTCATGATCTTCGGCCTAGACGAACAGGACAGGATTCTCTTCAATGAGGGAGGGTTAAGTTTCCCAGGTAGGGAACGACTCAAAGTTGGCGATAAGCCCGCACTGGCATACAGCTCCGATCTACCAAAGGCGGAGGGGATCCAGCAGGACATAAGGCAGGGTGGAAAGCTAAATGAGCTGATCGTCAACCGGAACGGACGCGTCCTGAAATTCTGGAGTAGTGCACTGGAAGCCAAATCATCCGGCTCTCCAGTTTCAGGCGGAGTAGCAATCGACATTACCGAGCTGGAACGAGACCGACACGACCTTATGAACAGGGTCTCGATCAACCAGCTACTTGCGAACTACTCGAAATGGGCGATGACAGCGACTCACAAGTCGGAGCTGGTAAGTCACCTAGATACCAGCCTGGCCGTGTGGAGGCCGACGCTCCGCAGAGTGTACATAGGCGACTTTGGAAAGCCGGGTACCTACCTCGAGCCAAAATTCGACGGTGCAAAAGTTGTAAGGGCTAAATCGGCTGCAATTGTCGACGCTGGATTCTCGTTTGAGGCCAAAGGCGCTCTGGCACTACCCCATCTTGAACGGATGCAGCGCAGTTCCAAACTCGCAGACGCACTGGCGTGGAGTTTTCAGCCCGACTATGTCGCATGCTACATTCCCATACCAGCAGCGAACGAAGCTCCGATCATCCTCGTGCTTGGCGACCTCGCCTCTTCCATCGACAACCGAGACCTATCTATGCTCCTCGACTCCGTCTCAGCGATTCTGAACGCATCGCTGCAAAGACTCGTGGCCAACGAGAATCTACAAAGGCTGAGTCGAACCGACTTGGAGATGGGCCTGCCGAACCTAAGAGCACTAGACGAACGGCTCGCTCAATCCAGCGGCGAAGAGGCTGGAATCACTGCAATATTGATTACTTTGAGTCGCGACCGACTCTTCGAACGCTACAGTCGGGAACTCGTTAGACACCTACGGGTGAAGTTCAATCTGTCCGTGATAGATAGGGTCAGGGCGTTACTGGGACCCGAAGCCGAACCGTACTACCCAAAAGACGGCGAACTCCTTTTGGTGCTCGGTAAACCATCTGGACCCTCAGAAGCAAGCGAGATGGCCTCCCGGGTCGAAGCGGTGCTTGCAGAGCCTTTTGAAATAGGCGGGCTCGCGGTCTATCTCCCCATGGGCGTCCGCGTATTCAACCTTTCATCCTTCGACCTCGGAAGCCAGACCCTGCGGGAGTACATCGACGGCGTGCCCGAATTGCCGAACGGGCCACTCAACAACACGAGAAGTCTCGGTGCCAGAAGCAGTTCTGAGCCACACAGCCAAACAACTATTGCACGTGCATTGACAAAGGCGATCGAGAACGGGACCTTGCGCCTGCACTATCAACCACAGATAGACACGTCATCGAGGCAGGTCGTCGGTGCAGAAGCACTGCTCCGCTGGCAGGACAGTGTGCTCGGCCCTATAGGGCCAGACGTCTTTATCCCACTTGCAGAGCGTATTGGACTGATACACCCGATTACCGAATTCGTCATCAAGGAAGCGACCGCAGCGGCGGCCCGAATAGCGAACCTGATCAGTCCGTTCCCAATCGCTATCAACATCTCCCCGAAGTCGCTCAACTCATCAGCGCTTATGCAACTGCTACTGAGAGAACTCGAACTACAGCGGATACCGCCTTCGTTGATTCAGATCGAACTCACCGAAACGGCAGCTTTCAGAAATGCCGAGATGGTGGCGTTGCGCCTCAACGAACTAGCCAGTACCGGATTTTTGATCGGCATTGACGACTTCGGCACCGGATACACATCGATCATGCACCTCAACTCGATGTCAGTCAACCATCTGAAGGTTGATAAGAGCTTCGTCCTGCGAATGCTGGAGAACCCCACGAGTCTTGCGATAGTGAGGTCAGTAATTGACCTCGGAAGGATGCTGGGAATAGAGGTGATAGCTGAGGGAGTCGAGACCTTGGGCCACGTAAAGATGCTTGAGGAGCTTGGGTGCCCGACACTTCAGGGATTTGTATTCGCCAAGGCCATGCCGGAGGATGAACT
>JABEUN010000034.1 GCA_013044385.1 Acidimicrobiaceae bacterium | reverse complement strand
CACTTCGAAGCTGGACCAGCTCCCCGCGTCCAGCCCACTTGCAGCAGAGATCAAGCAGACAGTGGCTTCCATGGGAGCCGCCGCAACCAGCGAGTTAGGATCAAAGCCCGTAGCAGCAATTGCTCAAGCTATCACGGGAGTTCCCGCATCTCAGCTCGTTGCTGAGATCGCAGCTAAGGTAGAGAACCTCACCACACAGCCAACTGGTCCATCAGCCAACTCAGCCTCGATCTCTGCCGATCTCGCCACAACCCAGATTGCTACCACAACCCAGATTGCTCAAGTAACAAGCCAGCAGTCCAAGCAGGTATTCGATCAACTGAACGTGGCGAAGGTCCCACAGACCAGCTCGGAGGGTTCGAAATCTCAGACGCCTAACTTCTCGGTCATCGACTTGACAGGTCTTGCCCCGATGACCTACTCCAAGATTGGACCTTCGATCCAGCTACCCAACCTCAATGGCAGCGGATCCATCGATGCAATGATCTCGACCATCGGAACGACTCTTGCGGCCACCGTTCCACCGCTCTCTGAGCTCCCAAAGGTCACGGTAATGACTTTGGAACCCAAGGACCTTGGAACCATCGTGGTGACCATGTCAGCCTCGGGCCAGAATATGAAGATGGTCCTTGGTGTGGCGGATCAAAGACTTTCTGCCATCTTGAGCAGCCATGTCACGACTCTAGGTTCGCAGATCTCCTCGGCCTCTGGCATGAATGTTCAGATCGGTTTCGACTCGGGTCCCCGACAGGGTCAGCAACAGCAGCAGGCGCCGGCGCCCCAGATTTACGCTGGGGTGAGCCAGTCCCAGCCGGTGCCTACATCGGCCCCTATCCCTACGGGACAGGACCTGCTCGCCGACGGTGCGAACGGTCACCGACTCGATAGGAGGGTCTGACCATGCAACCAGTAGGTATGGACCAACAACTTCAGTTGAGAAAGGAGTGCCGATGAGTTTCATTAGTCCGATCACCAGTAGTACCTCGACGATCAGTCCGCTTATCACCCCGCTCATTAGTTCGCCGACAAATGGATCGTCGAATGCGAACCCCAGCAGCTTTGCCACCGCACTCGCAGCCGCCACGAACCCAACCTCGAGTGGGTCAGGATCCTCAGCGACGGTATCTGGGCAGGGAACATCGAGTACCGTACCGAGCAGTAGCAGTACTGGCTCGACATCTTCGACGTCTTCTACGAGCCAGGGACTCGGATCTATGAACTCTCAGGAATTCCTGCAGCTGCTCGTCGCACAGCTGACCAACCAGAATCCGCTGAACCCTGCCGACCCAACCCAGCTGATGGCACAGACGGCGCAGCTAACTATGGTCCAGTCAATGCAGACTATGCAGCAGGAGATGACGTCGATGACCGGAGTATCCTCCGAACAGGCGGCCGTGTCAATGCTCGGCAAGAACGTGACGGCCACGGACTCGAACGGTAATCCTCTTACCGGTTCTGTAAGTGCTGTAAACATGACATCGACCGGACCTCTGCTGACCGTCGGCAGTCAACAGATACCACTTGCATCAATAACCGGAATCACCAACTAATACCCGAACCAATTCTCGAACAACTATACAGCCGCAAATGTGCGGCAAATCAAAAATTACCTCTGAAAGGAACCACAGCAAATGGGAAACTCAATAGGATCGGCGATCACCGGAATCGATGCTAACCAGGCACTGCTCGACACTATCGGGAACAATATCGCCAACGTTAACACAGTCGGGTACCAGTCGACGGACCTCCAATTCGCCGACCTTCTATACCAGCAGCAGAGTTCCGCCGGTGCTCCCCAAGCCGGAGTCAGTGGTGGAACCAACCCTGTCGTAGTCGGCTCCGGCGTAAGGATCGCAGCATCACCGACTGACTTCTCCCAGGGAACTTTGCAGCAGACGGGGACATCCACTGATGTAGCCATTTCCGGACAGGGTTTCCTTATCGCTAGCCAAGGTGGCCAGAGCTACTACACCCGGGCCGGAAACCTCCAACTAGACGCAAACGGAAACCTGGTAACTGCCACTGGTGCACTGATCCAGGGCTGGGTTCCAAACGCCACTGGAACGATCTCGACCAACTCCGCCCTCACGAACATAACGATTCCACAGGGCCAGCAAAGTGGCGCGAACCCCACCACGAACGTCTCACTGAGCGGCAACTTACCGCCATTTGATCCGACGCTCACCACGCAGAACTCCTACACTGCCACCGTGTCGATCTATGACTCACTGGGAAATGCCATACCGGTAACATTTACGTTCACCCCAGGCACCCCGTCAGGCACTGCCGACCCTTATACGGTGACTGCCACGGTCCAGCCGACTACGACCGGCGCGTCTCCACTAAACGTCCTGCCATCAGGTACGACCATCAACTTCAACCCGGCGACGGGTCAATTCGTCCCCCCTACGGGAACGGCCCCCGCACTGGCCATCCCCGTGGGATCCGTCTCTAGTTCGGTCCCCGCAGCCGCAATAGCGTCCGCTTTGAACTTCAGCGCGCTTACACAGGTAGCAGGATCGTCTTCGGTGGCGGTATCGAGTCAGAACGGATATGCGTCCGGATCACTCGAGAAGTTCACCATCAACTCCGACGGCACCATCCAGGGCAGCTACTCGAATGGCCAGAGCCAGGTGATAGGCCAGATCGCCCTCGCGTCGTTCTCCAATAACCAGGGTTTGACCAAGGTCGGCAACCTCCTCTACTCCTCTTCGCCGAACTCGGGACTCCCCCAAGTCGGAACTGCAGGAACCGGAGGAAGGGGCCAGCTGATCGGTGGCTCGGTAGAGACTTCGAATGTGAACTTGGGAGACCAATTGACACAGCTGATCGTCGCCCAGAACGCGTACCAGGCGAACACCAAAGTCGTCTCCACCTCTTCGACTGTACTGCAGTCGCTGGTGCAGATGGCATAACGCCAAAGTTATGCGCCCTGGCGTCATCGAGTAAACCGAAAGCGACCGTATGGATCCACAGCCATACGGTCGCTTTCATCTCTCCACTCAATGTGTCAGGCACAAGATCGTGTCCCCATAAAGGATCGGGGAAAGGTCCCATCAGTATCTCTGACGCCGTCAACCACGAGCGGAAAGAGCTAATGAGGTTGGCATTTTCCGGACCACTTTTTGTGGAAACATTCGCACACCTACCACGTAAAAGATTTCGGACTACAAAGCTCAGTTTCATCGGGTCCGTTGTGGGTCTGGGACCACAAAGAGGCACTCAACGTTCGCTGAATTCCCTTTAAGTGGCATCTAAACCGTGCCGATAAAACCATGAAGCACCGTAGAAAGCGACTCAAATCGAGGTTTCGCCAAAGAGTGAGGTACCTGACGTTGTTCGACCTGATCAAAGCTCTTGTCCGCCGATCGATGGCGAACATTACAACCACTGCACTACCCGCACCACGTGTATCAACGGTGCCGGACCACCGCCACACAGTCAGGCTGATACCAGCCATGGTTCCATCTAGTCAAGCGCTCCGGTACGCCTCAAACGCCAGGTACATGCACAGATCCTCCAGTGACCTCGCACAGGATTTAGGTAAAAACTCAGCTGACATCCGGCTCGAGCATGGAGGTTGCAAATGAGCGCCTCAGCCCTGGACAACAAGACCGTACTCATCACCGGCGGTACCGGTTCTTGGGGAATGGAGCTCACACGCCAGCTTCTCGAAGACCACGGGCCAAGGGAGATTCGAATCTTTTCACGTGGGGAACTCAAGCAGGTCGAGATGCGCAGAAGCGTGTCAGACCCAAGGGTCAAGTACATAATCGGCGATGTCCGAGATAAAGACCGGCTCCGACTAGCCACAAAGGGCGTGGACGTGATCTTCCATCTTGCCGCGTTGAAGCACGTGCCGGTGTGCGAGGAGAATGCATGGGAAACGGTCCAAACTAACGTCATCGGCATCCAGAACATCATCGAGGCCTCGATAGAGAACGGTGTAGAACGCGTAGTGGACGTATCTACTGATAAGGCGGTAGACCCGTTCAACCTTTACGGAGTCACAAAAGCCTGTGGCGAGAAGCTCATGATTGCGGCGAACCTACTGAGCGACAAGACCCGGTTCGTTTGCATACGCGGAGGAAATGTCCTCGGCACCACCGGAAGCGTCGTCCCGCTCTTCAAGGAGCAGATTCGGACTCAAAACTCCATCACTATCACGGATCCGAACATGACCCGATTCATCATGAGGGTCGAGGAGGCAATTCATCTTGTTCTCCATGCAACCGAGGCCGCAGTTGGAGGCGAGATCTACGTTATGAAAATGCCGGCCATCAAGATCTCGGACCTTGCCAAGGTCATGATCGAGAGTCTCGGAAGATCCGACACCGAGGTGAGGGAGATCGGTATCCGACCGGGCGAAAAGCTCTATGAGGTTCTGGTATCCAGATATGAGATTCGTAGGACAATTGAGACGGACAACTACTTCATCATCCTCCCACAGATTGGGATCGACCACCTGTCGGAGCGATACTCGCAAGAGGATCTGACGAGCTCCACGTTGGAGGAGTTCAACTCGGTGAACACCCAGCAGCTAACGAATCTAGAACTTCAACTCCTACTGTCTCTAGACGGTTGGCTAGAAGAGCCGCGTCGTAGAAGCTCAGATATGCAACTATCCGCTGGAGCCGACATCAGTCGCGAGTCAGACAATGAATCTCTAATAGATCTTGTCAAAGCTCCAATTGACTCCAGGTCAGCAATATGAGCCTGACCCAGCTGGTATCCCGCCGCATGCCGCTGCTCTCCCAGCAGCACATGGTGAGCGTCCTCATCCCAACTTTCCAACGCGAAGAGTTCGTCCACGAGGCCGTAATGTCGGCCGTGTCTCAGAGTTATGAGAATTTGGACATCGTCATATGCGACGACGGATCCACCGATGAGACACTTTCACCGTCCCTTGCTATCGCCGCCGCAGACCCGCGAGTCAGGGTGTACCGGCAAGAGTCAAACGTCGGCTTCCGACTAAATATGCAGACTCTGCTCGAGTTAGCCGAGGGCTCATACATTCAATTTTTGGGCTCCGACGACCTCCTTGAATATCGAGCCGCCGAGACGCTGTCCTACATTCTCGGCTCCGAGCAGAAAGCAGCAATAGCCACCTCGCCCCGCTACCACATCTCCGCAACCGGAGAGGTGGTCGGACTTTTGGACTCCGGACCACTCAATGCCACCAGACAGACCTACCATGAACCAGCCACGGTCGGTCGCGCAGTGTTGGTTGACCATAGAAACTGGATCGGAGAACTCACAACAGCGATGTTTCGTAGGGCAGACCTCTCGCCAAACGAGTTCGCCGTATACAGGGGAAAGACTTACAACTGGATCTCTGACGTCTCCACTTGGTTCACCCTTCTCGACAAGGGCGGAGTGGCCTTCACACCAGATGTGCTTTCGTCTTGCAGGATTCACGACGGGCAGGAAGGTCATCGAAATCGCGAACTGCTGTCCTCGGATTGGGTCGATCTGATCGCTGACTCCATTCCCCACTTCATCGGAACCTGGGTCGACTTATCGGTTGCATTGACAAGAACGCTCATGGAACTAGGCAGAGACCTCATCCTAAGCAGCGACCGAGCGGTCCAGTCGGAGTACGGAAGGGTCGTGATGCACATCGCAGACCTCATCTCACATGGATCTGAATTGATCGAGTTCAGGAGCGCCACAGCGAATGGTCCTGGAGCCGCAACGGAGTCTCACGTATCTGAGAAGCCAAAGAAGCCGATACTAATGCCCACCGAAAAAATCACTGACGTCTGGAACATGGGAAACAGTTCCGAACCAGAAACGCAGTTTCAGATGACCACCGCCGCAAGTTCCAGGGAGGGGATTTGAAGTCGACACTGCGGCCCTTATCCCCAACAGAAGAATACGTCCGAGACGTACAACCTGCTGTTAGTCCACACAGTTCGATCGACTCAATTCCAAAGGATAGGACTCCGGGTTGGAGCCGATCAAACAGGTGTGCCTCCTGCAACTGCGAGGAGCTTGAGACCGTATACGAATTCGGCTCCATACCCCTCGCGGGCGCATTCCCAACCACGGCGCACTGCCCACAGAACGCTGCTTACCCTCTGACTATAGCGATCTGTCGAAACTGTCTCCTGCTCCAGGTCCTCGAGCTTATCGATCCACACCTGCTCTTCGATGACTATCGATACCTATCGAGCGTCCAGTTGCTGGAGCACTTCCGACAGTATGCCGACACGGTACCTCAGATAGTTGGCCTCGAGTCCCAGTCTTTGGTTGTGGAGGTCGGGTGCAACGACGGAACACTGCTCCATGAACTTTACGCCCGGGGTTTCACAAATCTACTGGGAATCGACCCGGCCCGAAATATCACCGCTCGGATTGATAAAAGAATCGCCGTCAAGAACGACTTCTTCAGCAGGTCCTTAGCTGAGCAGATTCGGGACGAGCGGGGTCGCCCATCCCTGATAATCGCCAACAACGTCTTTGCACACCTTCCCGATGTGAACGATTTTCTGGATGGCATCGCCCATCTCCTTGACGAGGATGGGTACTTCGTCTTCGAGGTTCACTCGCTGGCGGACCTTATCTCGGGTCACCAGTTCGATACGATCTACCACGAACACCGCTTTTACTACTCGATCACTTCGTTGGTTCCACTTCTCCAACGCTACGGGCTCCATATCCAACAGGTCGACCACATTTCAACCCACGGAGGGTCTTACAGAATCTTCGCCTCCGCGAAAGCGGCCAATATTGAGGTGGTCGAGCGCGAGCTGGGTTTCGAAAGTTCGCTCGGACTAGATCGATTGCTGGAATACGAAGACTTCAGCCGGGTAATCAAATCGACCATCTCTCGTTTGGCAACACATATAAATGAGATCCCAGAAGGACACCAGATCGCCGCCTACGGCGCTGCCGGACGGGCGGTAACGTTGCTGAACTGCATACCAGATGCAGCGCAGCGAATCAGCTACGTAGTTGACGACTCACCAGAACGAATCGGAAGGCACATACCAGGCGTATTCATTCCCGTTGTATCTCGAGAGGCACTGGCAGACCAACCGGTGGACACTGTGATTATCACGGCCTGGCCATACAAAGAGGTCATCATCGACCGCATCAGGTCAACAGTGACCGGTCCGATGCCGCGAATCCTGATGCCGCTACCGAGCCCAGAGTATGTTGAGTAAGCCTCACGCAACCTTGATAGTGACCGGTTATGGACTCCTTGGCCAAACCCTAACGAGGATCGCTCGCTCCATGGGACATGAGGTACGGGTGATAAGTGCGAGTGACACTGGTTCGTCACCGTCGGTCTGGACTTCGCCGACTTGGTTGCAGCGGGCGATCCGTCCAGCAACACAAGGGGCGGGACATCTGATACACACGGCCGCTATGACTAGTGTTCTCGGATGCGAACGGGAGCCTCGAGCCGCCGAGGTGATGAACACTGAGATCACGGAGATCGTCTCAGAACTCGTTACCGACGTTGGACTACAGATGACCTTTATATCGACCGATTGGGTGTTCGATGGCAAATTAGGTGGCTACAAGGAGTCTGCCCCGAAGGGGCCGATCAACACCTACGGCATGACTAAGGCGGTGGCCGAAGATTCCGTGCTCGCTAACGACGGTCTTGTCATCAGGGGATCTTTCATCGGCTCAAGACCCGACGGCAAGGTGGGTCTACGCGAGATTCTTCAGGCGGACTCTGTGCCAAGGGTGGGACGCGACAGGCGGAGCAATCCGCTTCACGTAGATGTCTTCGCACGAAAGGTTCTCGAGCTTACATTGTCAGGATCCGCCGGAGTAAGACACCTCGGTTCCGCTACATCGACCAACTGGACCTGCTTGTGTAGCGAAGCCCGATTCAGGATGACCGGTGATCCGACCATCCTTCCAGCAATCGAAGATTCCGTCCCCCGTCCCTATGACACCACTCTTTGCACCGAGCACGTTCTATGGCAGCAGGACCCACCGACCATACAGAGCACCATCGCAGAATTCTGCGGCGAGGAGCCAGCTCT
>JABEUN010000033.1 GCA_013044385.1 Acidimicrobiaceae bacterium | reverse complement strand
TCCTCCCTCCCCCCTCCCGGCTACCTCCTAGCCCGTTGGTTCTAATCTTCGAAATCAGCTCGGTCTCCCGGTGTACGGTTAGGAGTCGGTCCATGAGTAACTACGTCCAGTCAGCCGTGACGACCGTGGGCTGGTTTGATCATTCATTCATTTCGCATAATCGATTCCTAGCCGATCTGCCTCAATCCACAACCCGGGTATATCATTGCCGACATGAGCAGAGATGAGGACGAAGAGCCGGAACACTACCGGCGGGGCGAATCGACGGCCGGGGCATCAACCCAGCTTCAGTTCCACCCCGCCGATCAGGATCATGAACTTTGCAACGCGTCGCATCCAATTGCGCCGCAAGGAGTTCGAATGGGCCCCGGCCGCCTGTGTCTCGCCACATATCACCCCTTTCTCCCAGTAGGTAATGCTCAGCAGGCCAACGGCCTGAGTGAGTCGAATACGGGGACGAACCGAAGATCGGTCAGATCATCAGAGCAGGAGCAGGCCAGTGCAACCAACCGACATTGAGGACCCCAACTTCTTTCACCAAGTCGTCGACTGCCAATGGGCCTGTCCCGCACACACCAATGTCCCGGAATACATTCGCCTAATCAGCCAAGGCAAGTATGCCGAAGCGTACATGGAGAACAGGCAGTCCAACGTCTTTCCTGGCATCCTTGGACGCACCTGTGACCGACCTTGCGAACCGGCATGTCGCCGCGGCAGGGTAGATGGCACACCGGTTGCCATCTGTCGGCTAAAGCGAGTAGCGGCAGATCTCGCTGGCGATGTTACAGAGATGTTGCCCAAGTCACCTGCTCAGAAGAACGGTAAGCGCGTTGTGTGCATCGGTGCCGGACCTGCATCGCTGACCGTAGCAAACGATCTGCTGCCCCTCGGATATGACGTGACAATTTACGAGGCCTCCCGGGCCGGCGGCGGTCTCATGAGAACCAATATCCCGGCGTTCAGACTTCCTGAGGAAGTGCTTGACAAGGAGGTCAACGCGATCGTAAATATGGGTGCGACGGTTCATTACAGCACTCCAGTCATGAGCCTCGATGTATTGCGTCAGGCGAACTTCGATGCCATTTTCATCGGAAGCGGTGCACCAAGAGGGAAGGACCTCGAGCTGGAGGGTCGAACCGCTGGCACCGCCAACATCCACATTGGGATCGACTGGCTCCACTCGGTCGCCTTCGGACATACCGAAGAAATTGGGAAGAGAGTACTGGTAATAGGCGTAGGGAACACTGCAATGGACTGCTGCCGAACTGCGCGCCGGCTAGGTGGCAAGGATGTCAAAGTTGTTGCCAGACGGCCCAAGAAGTACTTCAAGGCATCGCCCTGGGAACTCGATGATGCAGAGGAAGAGGAGATCGAGATCCTGACCAATCACGCACCCACTGAATTCGTGATCGAGCAGGGAAGGTTGGTCGGGATGCGATTCGATCTACTCGAATGGAACGAGGGGGCGACTAAGTCCAACGTCATCGACTCCGTACTCATCCCTTGCGATGACGTGATCCTCGCAATTGGTCAGGAGAACGCATTTGACTGGATTGAGCGGGACCTTGGACTGGAGTTCACTGCGGATAATATGCCCATTGTTGACGGGAAAACGATGCAGACCACCCTCTCAGGGGTGTTCATGGGTGGAGATGCACCTTGGGGACCCAAGAACATCATCTGGGCAGTCGCCCACGGACACGAGGCGGCCATATCGATCGACAACTACTGCAGCGGGAAATTAGTCACCGAGCGTCCAGCCGATGGGCAGAACTTGATCAGCCAGAAGATGGGTATCAGCGAGTGGAGCTACCACAACGACTACAACCCTTCACCTAGGCAGCAGATGAACCATGTAGAGCTGACCAAGAGGTTTCAGGAGCTCGCCCTCGAGGTCGAGCTCGGCTACAGTGCCGAACAGACCGCAGTCGAGGTGCTACGCTGCCTAAACTGCGACGTCCAACCGATCTTCAAGGCATCATCGTGCATTGAGTGCGACGCGTGCATCGACGTGTGCCCTGTTCAGTGTCTCACCATAACCAGTGGGGAAGGGACGCTCGACGACCTACGGAGCAGATTGAGTGCGCCGTCGACGAAACCCGATGAACCCGTATACATCTCCCCGCTACTCCCCCAGACTGGCAGGGTCATGGTTCAGGATGAGAACATATGTGTCCACTGCGGACTCTGCGCTGAGCGATGTCCGACTGCAGCTTGGGACATGGAGAGATTCGTACTTCAGCTCAGCTATGCGGGTGCTGCAACAATGAAGGGTGGACAATGACAGTCTTGAACCGCCAATCGAAAGGCGAGTTGAAAAACCCCAAGGTAAACAACTTCGCAATGCGTTTCGCCAATGTCAACGGCACTGGGTCCGCTAGCGCCAACAACCTCATATTGAAGGCGATCTTCAGGATGGGCGTGCCCGTATCGGGAAAGAACCTCTTCCCATCGAATATCCAAGGCTTACCCACGTGGTACGAGATACGGGTCAACGAGAACGGTCACACCGCCCGGGCCGCCGAATTCGATCTCGTCATTGCGATGAACGGCCAGACCTACGTCGAGGACGTCCAAACCCTCAAAGAGGGTGGTTATCTCCTGTTCGACTCGAGTTGGCAACTCCCTCCGGAGGCGACCAGGCAGGACGTGATGCCAATCGGAATCCCGCTTTCAGCGCTTTGCACCAATCCATTTCCTGAGCCACGCGAGAGGGTACTCCTAAGGAATATCGCTTACGCCGGGGCTGTATCTGCCCTGATTGATCTCGACCAAGACATCGTTTCGACGCTCTTAGACGAGACCTTCTCGCGTAATCCAAAGCTCCGCTCCTCCAACCGACTGGCACTGCAAATCGGTTATGAGTATGCAAAAGAGAACTTCGACTGTCCGCTACCAATACATCTTGAAACCTCAAATGGAAACGCCGGCAAGATAATGGTCGACGGCAACACATTGACCGCTCTAGGAGCCTTGTACGCAGGAGCAACGGTAGCGGCATGGTACCCCATTACGCCCGCCACTTCAGTGGCGGAGAACTTCCTCAAACTTTGCGAGCGATATAGAACCGTTGAGTTCACAGATGCCGATGGCGAGAATGAGACGAGAAACAACTTCGCAGTTCTCCAAGCGGAAGATGAGATGGCGGCCTTGGGAATGGTGTTAGGTGCGTCCTGGGCGGGAGCACGCGCCTTCACATCGACCTCCGGTCCGGGAATCTCCCTTATGAACGAGATCATCGGACTCGCATACTATAGCGAAATTCCAGCCGTGATAATTGATGTACAAAGGACTGGCCCCTCGACCGGCATGCCAACTCGTGTCCAACAGGCAGACCTGCTGACGTGCGCATATGCGTCCCATGGTGATACTAAACACCTGTTGCTCTTCCCCGCCGACCCACATGAGTGCTTCACGCTCACTGCCAAGGCATTCGATCTGGCGGACCACTTCCAGACTCCGGTCATTGTTCTTTCGGACCTAGATATTGGCATGAATGACTGGGTAGTACCAGAACTTGTTTGGGATGACAACTACCGATGGGATCGGGGCAGAATCCTGTCAAGCAAGGAGCTGGCGGAACTGCCCAAGTTTCTGAGATACTCAGATCCGGATGCAGATTTCGTCACGTCACGAACCCTTCCCGGAAAGGACTCAAAAGGAGCATTCTTCACGCGCGGTTCCGGTCACGACAGCCAAGGTGGTTACACCGAACAGCCTGAGGCCTACCAGGCCGTTGTGGACCGACTCGCCCAGAAGCACCAAGCTGCATCCCACATGATGCCAGAACCGGTAATAAGGCTGGGCGAGGGCTCACCGTTCGGGATAATTACTTTGGGAAGTTGCGAAGCTGCCGTCCTCGAAGCAATTGAGGAACTCGAAGGCGATGGTTTCGGTATCGACTACCTCAGGGTGCGGGGCTTCCCTTTCCAGAAGTCCATCGAGGATTTCATCCAGAACCATGAGTGCTGCATTGTCGTAGAGCAGAACAGGGATGCACAGTTGCGCTCGCTGCTACTTCTCGAACTAGGGATAGACCCGACTCTGCTCAAGTCGGTACTGTCCTATGGAGGTTTCCCCATCAATTCCGACTTCGTCGTCGACGGGATCAGAGAGATACTGAAGGGTTAGTGACATGCCATCGATCCGTAAACCAATCATCCCCCTCGCTCCACTACCTAGGAACGATCTTGGATTAACCATCCGAGCCTACGAAGGTTCTATGTCCACCCTCTGTGCCGGATGTGGTCACGACTCTATAACGGCTGCCATAGTTCGCGCCTTCTACGAGTTGTCGCTTCCACCTGAACGAATAGCGAAGCTAAGTGGAATCGGCTGCTCGTCCAAGACACCGACCTATTTCGTCTCAGGCGCGCACGGGTTCAACTCTGTACACGGAAGAATGCCACCGATCGTTACCGGGGCCAATGCTGCCAATCGGTCTTCAATCTATATCGGCATCTCAGGCGATGGCGACTCACTTTCGATTGGAGCCGGCCACTTCGTACACGCGATACGTAGAAACCTGAATATGGTCTACTTAATCGAAAACAACGGGGTATATGGCCTCACAAAAGGGCAGTTCTCGGCCACGGCTGACATTGGGTCGGCGTCCAAGAAGGGCAAAGCCAACGAAACGCCCCCTATCGACCCCGTGAGCTTGGCGCTGAGCCTCGGTGCAAGCTTTGTTGCAAGAAGCTTCTCAGGTGATAAAGCCCAACTTGTTCCGATTCTCAAGGCGGCGGTGGAGCACAAGGGATTCTCGATGATCGATGTGATCTCACCATGCGTGCAATTCAACAATCACCCAGGCTCCACGAAGAGCTATCACTACGTAAGAGAGCACGAACTTAGAGAGATAGAGCAGGAATACTTACCGCCTTCCATCGAGATAACGGCCAACATGTCCGTCGACGATCTGGTCAAAGTTAGGATGCACGATGGAAGCGTACTTGCATTCAGATCACTACCCAATGGCTATGACCCTAGAGATCGTGAAGCCGCAATAAGTTACGTTGCAGCAGCGCGCAAAGCAAACGAGATTCCTACAGGGATTCTCTACATAGATGAGGATGCCGCCGATCTCCACGACCTCGCAGGTACCACCGAAACCCCTCTCGTGGATCTGGAGTTCGACCAACTCTGCCCAGGATCGGCAGAACTAATAAGATTTCAAGAAGCTTTTCGCTGACCGGAGAGTCGCCGAGTCCGGCTAAACAGCCGAAATTGTCACGCCTTGTATCAGGCCGAAACATAGCTGGACGCTGGGAGATTGCCGCGCCCATCGCCCCTGCGGCTCCTGGATTTTGACTCATGCACTGAGTTGGTGACGACCATCCTTGTCGTACGTTTCATCGGGGGTGCCATTGACAGGTAGGGGTGGTCGGGATACCGTTTGTTCCAGACCAGCATCTGCTGGTTTCAGCGTCACACCGGGGGGTAAAGATGCAAGCAAGGGGTAAGCCATGGCTAATGCCGTAGCTGACCAGGTCTCTGGAGGCGGAAAGAACGGGGGCCTTTACAGGCTCACGCACCGCAATTTGGAGCATTATCCCGATTTTGGGCCGAGGATGGTTCAGCTAGGGATTGTCGTCATTGTCACAATCGCCCTCTACTACGAGAACTACGTAGGTGGTTCGGTAAGCACGATCCTCCTACCCAACCTCAAGATGTCATTCACGTTCTACGTTATGGCAATTGCATTCGGAAACCTCATCGGCGCTTTCGGCTCCTTAGCTGCAGGTCTTTCGGACCGATTGGGACGAGCGAACATAGTTGTCGTGGGGCTCTTCCTGACCGGCGTCGCAACGCTCTTCATTATCCCGGCCATGACGTCGAAGTGGTCTTTCGTAGTAGCGACCTACCTAGTTGGAATCGTCGAGGGAATAACCCTCGTCGCTACTCCAGCACTTATAAGGGACTTCTCTCCGCAGACCGGTCGGGCAACTGCAATGGGCTTCTGGACCACGGGTCCCGTCCTAGGTAGCTTGGTCGTCGCGGCAGTCGGTTCCGCAACGATAAATGCCTCCACCCAGTGGCAGCATGAGTTCAGGATCTGCGGTGTCGTAGGCCTGATCGTATGGGTCATTGCACTCTTTGGTCTACGTGAACTCTCTCCGCAACTCAGGGACCAGCTGATGGTGTCTGTAAAGGACAGGGTACTGATAGAAGCCAAGGCGAAGGGCATAGACATCGAGGCCAGCCTCAAGCACCCGTGGCGACAGATGCTCAAGTTGGACATTGTCGTCTCAGCACTTGCAATCTCGGTCCTCCTGCTCATCTACTACACCGCAGTGGGTTTCGGGACCATCCTCCTATCTACCGTGTTTGGCTTCTCTCTGAAAGATGCCAACGGGATAGGCAACTGGCAGTGGGCAGCCAATGCGATAGCGCTGATCGTGGTAGGTGTCATATCCGACAAGGTACGCGTGCGAAAGCCTTTCATGTTGTTCGGGGTCTTGGGCGCAATTCTGATGACGATCATCTTCATCACAAAGCTCGGCCACCCGACCAGCTACTACACAGTTGCGATGATCCTTGCAGCGATCTCGATCTTCCTGGGGTTCGCCTACACCCCATGGATGGCGAGTTTCACCGAGACGGTCGAGGCGAGAAACCCGGCTCTGACGGCCACCGGATTGGCCGTATGGGGATGGGTCCTCCGCATGGTCGTCTTCATCTCATTCCTGATTCTTCCCCACGTCGTGAGTTCGGCAACACCGCTCGTCAGCTACGGGTCTCAGGTGCAGACATACGCTAAGAAAGATGCCGCCCAGATTGCGTTCGCACAGTCACACGCGCCGCTTATCGCGTTCGCGCAGTCACACGCGTCGCTGATCGCTTTCGCACAGACGCACTCACAAGTGATCGCGACAGCCACCCAGTACAGCTCACAGCTAGCGGCTGCTCAGCAGTTCGCTCCCGAGCTAGCGGTCATCGAGCAGAATCCCGTTCTCTTCGGTCAGCTTGCGCAGTACAGCAACCCGGCGACAATACCTCCGGCACTACTCGCTCAAGCAGTCACTGCGGCGGGCGGCGGGACCAAAGGAGAAGCGATCCTTGCGACAATTTCTGCTAACAAGACCGCTATCGACGGGGTAATAGCCGTAGGAGCGCAACTCCAATCCCTAGTTCCTTACACGTCGCAGCTTAAGCAGCTTGCAGCAAATGCCGCAGAGTTTCAGCAACTCCAGGCAAATGCAGCTCAGTTCGCAGCGCTCCAGAAGGTTGCCCCAGAGCTAGCATTTTTGCAAGCACACGCTCCGAGCGTAATTGCTGCATCTAAGCAGACCCCTGGACAATGGAGAGACTGGTACTGGATTTGCGTTGGTGCACTCGTCTTCTTCCTCTTGACCATGCCACTTTTGCGTGGCCGCTGGAGTCCGAAGAAGGCCAAGGAAGATGAGGAAGCCTACGAGGCCATGGTCCAGGACGAGATGAAGGAACTCCACCTGGTCTAGTAGGAAACCCAAAAATCTAGAAAAAAGTGTGGCCGGTTCGAATTTTCGAACCGGCCACACTTTAGTTAATCCCTCAGTCAAAGTGTCTTAACGAGCCAGATCGCTAGAAGTCAATTAAGTATGGCGTCTCGAATTGGCTCGTCAAGTATGAAGTACCAAGCTCAGACTGATGTCACTTCCTTCAGAGTATCGACGAATGAAGAACCGATTCGATCGATCTCTGCCTCTGTCACTGTGAGCGGAGGAGAGACCGCAATCGATGAGACCAGAGGTCTGACCAGGATGCCCCTACGCCTCATGCCGAGTTGGATCTCCGAAAGAGACTTCGGCCTCTGCTTGAGAAAGTCACCGGTTACCTCAATGGCGCCCAAAAGTCCGACACCGGCCCTGACTTCACTCACAATCGACGAGTCCGAGGAAGCCATAAGTGCCTCTTTGAGTACACCCTCAAGTTCACTTCCCTTTGCGACCAGCTTCTCCCTCTCGAGAATGTCCAGATTTGCAAGTCCAGCAGCGCAAGCGAGCGGGTGGCCGGAATAGGTCGGACCGTGGCGGAAGAGCGATCCTGCCCCATCGAAGAAGGGTGAGGATACCCTGGAGGAGACCACGACACCGCCGAGAGGCACGTAGCCACTTGTGATCCCTTTTGCGAAGGTGATCATGTCGGGCACCACACCAAAACGCTCAGGTCCGAACCACTCACCGAGTCGACCAAAGCCGCAGATGACCGAATCGATGACAAGCAAGGCCCCGATCTCATCACATATCTGACGGATCCTCTCGATGTATCCATCGGTGGGGGGATAGACCCCGCCGGCCCCAATCACCGGCTCGACGAGGACCGCAGCAATGGAACCTTCGCCTAGCTCAGAGGCCAACCTCTTGAGATCCTCTGGATCATCCCTGTCGATAAGGGCCACAGATGGGACCAGATCACCGAACCCGACACGATTGGCAGGAATTCCGGCAAGGGATGTTCCAAAACCGTGAGTGCCATGATAGCTATCTCTTCGTGAGACGAGAACCTGCCGATCAGGCTGTCCCACCTCGACGAAGTATCGTCTAGCAAGCTTCACAGCGGTATCTACCGCATCACCGCCGCCGGAGACGAAGAAGACCTTGGAGTCCGGCATCGGAGAGATATCAGCCACCCTGTTTGCGAGTAACTCGGCCGGTTCATTGGTTATGTCCCCGAAAGTCGAGTAGCAGCTCAGCTTCCGCGCCTGTGCGGCGATGGCCTCAGCGATCTCTGCCCTTCCGTGTCCAACATTCACATACCAGAGCGAGGCAGTAGCATCGAGGTACTCGCCGCCTGCATCGTCGTAAACGTAGTTTCCCTCCGCTCTCACCACGGTCAGACGGCTCCTGGTCACGTCGGCCATGTTCGCGAATGGATGCCAAAATGCTGTCTCGGTCATGAGATCCTCCAGTTGAGATTTCCCAGCGATAGGCTAGCGTCCGTCAAGGCTTCTCACAATGGTCCGGTCGACTATGCACTCTCCCTGCGGCAGCTGCTGCTGACAAGTGGATGCATGGCCTCGCGGCATCTACATGCGTCGCCCGCGGAAAGACACGAGCCACTCGCTGAACTCCTTGGCGACGATCCTCTCGCCAGTCAACCCTTCGGCCTCTGGTGAAGCCAGGAAGACGATCGGCTCCGCCATAACTTCCGGCTGGAGGAGAAGTCGTCTTGCCCCTTCTGCTATGCCTTCTGGGATCATTCCCGTCGACGTAGCACCCCCGGGAAGGAGAAGATTCACGGAAATACCCACTGACCGCAGATCCTCAGTCATGATGAGACTCAGAGACTCTGCACCAGCCCTAGAGGGACCATACGGTACGAAGCCCTTACGCTGCATCGTCTCGTGATTCATTGTTACGTTCACGATTCGGCCGCTCCCGCCTTCCCGAAGGAGCGGCACGAACGCACTGGCAACCAAGAAATATCCCGTCAGATTCGTCGCCAAGACGTTACTGAAGTCTGCTGCGGACACCTCATAGAACGGCATCGGCTGCTCCATGAATCTCGGATTCACCGTCCTCATTCCTATTCCGGCATTGTTGACAAGAAGATCCAGTCCACCGAAGGTGCGACGGACATTCGAGGCAGCAGCTTGGACCGAGTCCTGGTCTCGCACATCGACCGGAAAGATATGTGCTTGCAGGCCGTCCGATCGTCTCCTCTCGACAACGTCGCTGAGTCTGTCGCTTGGCCTGCTCGCGAAACCAACGGCGGCACCCGCATCCAGAAGTGCGTCGGCCATAGCCTCGCCGAGTCCGCTGCTTGCTCCAGTAACTAGGGCTCTTACACCAGATAGGTCAGTCATGGAGGGAACTCTATAGGATTACCTTCGAGACTGGATTCCGAACGGCCCGATGGAGTTGGACCGCCATCACCGAGTTCGGAAAACAGGGTGGAGACGGTAGAGCGCTCCGCTACAGACTTGATGTGCCAAGCCAACCCTGCAGCAGGAACGTATGAATGTCCAATTGGGTCGGAACGACTGAATCCTCCATCTAAGTCTCAGCTGCGAAGGGTCGACAAAGCAATTGCGACGGAATCTACGAGTTGGACCAGTCTCCGTCTCCTGAAAGTGTCCACCTTCTTTGCTACTGCCTCGTGAACCTCGACATCCTTGCGACCAGCCGTCAATACTTTCTAGCAACCTCACTCCGACTTCGTCGGACGCGTTCCAAGTCGCCGGCAAGTATGTCTACCTCAGTCTTATGCCGGAAGATCTCCGCCCCTTGACGTCGATCCAGTGAAGGACTTCCCGACCCACGATCTCACCCCCATAAGTCGACCTCTGCTAGCGGAACTCTCTAAGCGCTATATCAACCTGCTTGACGAAGTCCTCCTAGTAGATCTGCTTCCTAACGAACTCCATGCCGGCCCGACTTCTGTTGGACAGCTCTGCCCCATCTCCCAGCGGTCGTTCGATCTCGGCCGCAACGCCTGTAGTCGACGCGGCGAATAGAGTTCCTTGTCCATAGTCCTCGTCCGCCACATGAGAATTCACAGTGTCGAATACCACCGGAACCGCTCCCACCATTCTGGCCTCCCTAGTGATCCGCGACATGCCTTCGATCCGGATCGGAAATAAGAGCAGTTTCGCTCTACCTATCTCGTTCGCCAGCGAGTAGACGTTCGACGCGGGAGGAGTGCGGTGTACCGAGCCTTGCCTCAGGGCCTTGAGAGCTGAACGCGTCACCTCCGCCTCCGCCGCCACTCGTCACCCTTCGATGATGCATTCGTCGAACTCATTCTCGGGAAGGTCCGGGTTCTGTTAGGAAGTTCCAGTACCCACAAGGGTTACGTCCAGACTCGTGGTCTGCATCGCGTCACTCTTGGCACCTTGGCACTTCGTCCAGAAGTGGATGCCAGGCTCGTCCAGTGCCTAGAAGGAGCCCGGAGTCCCGACGGAATCGGAGTGAAACCGTGTGGCGAATCGGTACTAACCGACCCCTGATGAACGCGCCTCCGAACAGGCCGAGCGGTGCGAGTTATGTATATGGCCTACTCCGCCAGCGAAAGAAAGGCCACAGTCAGTCCAGAGGCTTGTATCCCACCTAGTACTTTCACCAAGTCGCCAAATACCGGTCGCATTGGCTCTGTTGGAAGCTTGGGTGAACTGCGCGCTACGTGGTCACCGCCCCGAGGAGCTGCTCATTCATTCGTCTCCGAATCTCGACATTGACACCTCCGCACGCCGTCGCCAACTCGTAGAGTCCCCACTCTCCGCCCGCTATGAGCTCTGGCACGTCGAGTTCGGTAGCGGGGAGAAGCGGCGGCCGGTGGCCAGGCGGGCTCTGTCCGTTGGGCACAGGACAATGACGCTGTTCAGGGTCACACCTACCGATCTATTCTGACCCATTTCCGACTTCTCAGAAATATCTGCAAGCACCAGGATCCCCTTTCGCCCCCCGTCAGATCCGATTCAGGTGGCGGATCTCTCCTCACCGAGAGGGTACGTCATGCACCCGAGATTCGATCGCCAACTAGAACGGTAGGATGGATTTCAGAATCTTCATCGAGCCTCAGCAGGGTGCCAGCTACGAACAGCAACTACGGGTCGCAAAGAGCGCAGAGCAGCTCGGTTTTGGCGCCTTCTTCAGATCGGACCACTACCTGAGGATGGGTTCGGGTTCACCACTGCCAGGGCCGACTGACTCATGGGTTACCTTGGCCGGCATAGCTCGGGAGACCTCGACAATACGACTCGGGACGCTTCTGACATCAGCTACCTTTCGACTTCCCGGAATATTGGCGATCTCAGTCGCGCAGGTCGATCAGATGAGCGGTGGCCGAGTGGAGCTCGGCCTAGGAGCCGGGTGGTTCGAGGAGGAGCACGCTGCATGGGGAATTCCGTTTCCGTCCACCTCTGAGCGATTCGAGAGGCTCGAGGAGCAGCTCCAGATCATCAGAGGCATCTGGAGCACGCAAGAGGGGTCGAACTTCAACTACTCGGGATCCCACTTCACGCTCGCAGACTGTACCGCTCTTCCGAAACCTGCTCAGGCTCCTCGCCCTCCCATCGTTGTCGGTGGACTCGGGCCGGCAAAGACCCCTGCCCTGGCAGCCAAGTATGCCGACGAGTACAATGCTCCCTTCGCATCGGTGGATCTCTGTCGAACGCAGTTTGCAGCTGTCCGCAGTGCAGCCGAGAAAGCCGGGCGGGATCCGGAGGAGATTGTCACATCCGTCGCTCTCGTTGCCTGCATGTCCAACGATCCGAAGGTTCTACGAGAGCGCGCTTCGTCTATCGGCCGTGAACTCACAGAACTGGAAGAAAGTGGTCTGAGCGGAACATCTGAGCAGATCCTCGAAAAGATTGAAATGTACCAGGCAGTAGGAGTAACCAGAATCTATCTACAAATACTCGACCTCAACGATTTGGCGCATCTCGAAGAGCTGGCGGACTCACTGCTCTGAGAAGCACTCCGGGCGCGATCCGCTGGCCCGACTCTTCGGATAACGCGCCAATTCTGCACACGGTTTTGACTGCGACTCGTCGGTCGTGTCGCACACAATCCCGCCAGCGTAGAAATCAGATAACTCTACGGTATGCGTCAGGTATGGAGCAGACTCCTGATCTTGAGAGATGGAGTTTCAATTACAGCAGTGAAGAGGCAGCCACCCACGGTTCGTGACCGAGCAGTGTGCATGGTCTGAGATCAGTGGATGAGTACGTTTCGCCGTGGGCGGTAATCCAGTCAGCCGCCCAGAAGCGAGGTGGCGACCCAGGTACCCAACGTAGACCTTCCCGGTACTACCCCCCAGTGTCGTCCCAGAAATGGATGCGTGGCGCTGGGTCGGAGCCTTTTTCCAATCGGATGTGTCCTTCCATGCATGCCCGTTCGCCAAGACTGACGCCGGGCGGGACTGCGAACGTCCGAGCGTTGCGAAACCGGGGATTGTTGCTCGTTGTCTCGCTTTCGGTGGCGGCTACCCAGTCGGCGGGGATTACCTCACGACCAGGCAGATCGGTCCGACAAAACTGAAGAAAGTTGCCTTGTACCTCTCCAGCTGCCTTTGCCTGAGCGTAGCTCTATTACGTCCGAAGGGCCTGGCAGGCCCTTCGTCCCCACATAGCTCCTTTCAAATGTTGGTCGAGTTCGTCAGCAGCATCCAAAGTGTCACCGATCACGACCAGATCCAGATGGGCTTCGGCGAGTTCGAGGGCTTGAACGCAGCTTGACGCACTCGCTGGCCGTTCCGTATCGGGAATCGGAATCCCCGCGAGGTAATCCCCCGAAGCGGCGAGGCGCTGCTCGAGACAGCGGACCCTTGCACGGGCCTCATCAGCATCGGTCGCTGCAAGGTCGGCCTCGAGCATCGCTAATTCGAGTTCCTTCTGAAGCTGGTCCCGCTGTTCCCCAACTTGCACCAGGTCAGATTGACACGGGTCAAGGTGAGGGGTCCCCAATAGCTGATCCACTTGACCTGTACCCCGATTAGTGAGCCACTTCAATGAGAGTTCTGGCCGGGTTGTGTGGTGAGGTTAGCAACTCGAACTCGTCGGGCGTGAGGTAATCGAGAGAGCTGTGTCGACGAGCCGGGTTGTAGAAATTGACGATATAGTCGGCCATGGCGGTCGCGAGTTCGACATAGGTCGTCCACGTTTGGCGGTTCAGTAACTCAATCTGCATCGAGCCCCAAAACGACTCCATCGGAGAATTG
>JABEUN010000032.1 GCA_013044385.1 Acidimicrobiaceae bacterium | reverse complement strand
CATCTGGCATCGTTGCCGTCAATTTCTCCGGTGACTGAGGCATGGTTTTGCCACCTGGCACCCCAGATAACTTCGACAGTCAGTTCCATGGCGCATGTGGGGAGGTGCCTGAGTTCGACGGCCGCAACACCAAAGCGGATTCGACACGACATACTCCAAAACTTCTCAACTTGAACGGAATGACTGCTCTAACGACCGCGTGGTCAAGCTCTCGGAGCGGTTGTTAAAGGTCGGAGACCTGCTAGTTCATTAGAGATGACCGTCTCAGCTCTGTTTGGATGGACTAACCAGTGCCTAGGTACAGCGATTTTAAGGGAAAGGTCTTTGTAGGAGCTGAGCGAGTTTGGACTACCCAGTTGGTCGCTTCGCAAGACTGATAGAAGGTTCGGACTTGATCGTCTGTAAGTGAAGCTACGCGATAGATTTTGGAAGTCGTCCTCAATAAAAGCAAGGAGTCGGGGGAAAGTGGCTGAAGTTTTATCTGCTTGGAGTGACTCCAAACCTGATCAGGTTGCAGTTGAAGGGAAAGGTGGAACACGCACCTGGGCAGAACTGAACGAGAATGTGGATCGTCTAATCAACGCGATGAACCGCTTTGGAGTCAGTCCGGGTGACCGCGTGGCACTCCTCTCGGGTAATAGGTCTGAGGTGGCGGAGATCTCGTTGGCCGCGCTCGGTTCATCGAAGATCCTCGTACCGATCAATTGGCATTGGACCGCCGAAGAACTCGACTACGTGCTCGGGAACTGTGGTGCGAAACTGCTGTTCATCGAGTCTGTGTATCTAGACCTACTTGGAAAGATCGATCTTTCCAAGTCCGATGTGAAGGTGGTAGTGGTCTTCGGAGATGAACCCATTTCGCACAAATATGTTGACATGGCGGAGTTCATGGGGGGATCGGAGTCCGGCGAGCCAGCCGGTCAAGGTTCTGGAACGATCATGTTCTACACCTCTGGAACGACCGGCAGGCCAAAAGGTGTGGTACCCAGCGGTTTCGATGTATCTGGCCCATCTTCAATTGGTGTAGATCGTTCCAGACTGATAACCAAAATTCTCGGAATGCCAGAACAAGGCAGGACGCTTCTTTGCGGACCCTATTATCACAGTGCTCAGTTTGCTTGCGGTATTCTTCCGATAATGGTTGGTAGCAGCACGCACATGCTCTACCGATCTACACCAGAGTCGATCCTCGATACGATCGAACAGAAGAAGATAACCAACGTTCACATGGTGCCAACGCAGTTTGTTCGCCTCCTTCGGCTACCCAATGAACGCAAGGACAGTTTCGATGGATCGAGTCTGCGCAGCGTCATCCATGGGGGCGCACCGTGCTCCCCTTTGGTCAAGTTCGATATGATTCACTGGTTCGGCCCGGTTCTAGTCGAATACTACGGCGCGTCGGAGTCGGGCTTCCTAACCGTGGTCGACTCCGAAGACTGGCTCGAGCACTCAGGTACTGTGGGTCGACTGCTGCCTGGCGCTGAGGTCATGATCCGAAGGCAGGATGGAACTCCGACTCGAAACGGCGAGCCCGGAGTGATCTACTTCCGACGGTCCAATGGCGCCGATTTCACCTATCACGGGGATCCGGAAAAGACTAAGGCGGCCCATGTCGATGATGGATGGGCGACGGTAGGTGATATCGGTTACCTAGACGACGACGGGCTTCTCTACCTCTCGGATAGGGCGATAGATATGATCATCTCGGGTGGCGTAAACATCTATCCTGCAGAGATCGAAGGCGTCCTCATTACTCACCCCGCCGTCTTAGACGTGGCGGTTTTTGGTATCCCTGATGACGAGTTCGGTGAGAGTGTGCACTGTGCAGTTTGTCTCAGTCCCAATTATTCCCCTTCGGACGTCCTCACCACCGAGTTGCAGGCGTGGCTCCGGGAGAGAATTGCTGGCTACAAGGTACCGAGAGGATTTGATTACCTCGAGGCTCTACCCAGAAGTGAGGCCGGCAAGTTGCAAAAACACTTATTGCGTAGGCCCTACTGGCAAGAGGTCAGCCGCACAATCTGACACTAGTTGACATAGGTCCGTCAGAAGCGGCCTTGAGTCGAAGATATGTCATGGTTTTGAAGGTTCGAGAGTAGCCGTACGCTGCTGTTCCGTTATCGCTGGACTTGGCGGAGAAGCCGCCGACATTTGGTTGCCGAGAAATGTTAGATTGTGCAGCTGTGATCCACTGTGAGCTTGTGACTGCGAACTCGAAGTAGCGGAGGTTGGAATTGAAGTTGGGACTGCAACTCGGCTACTGGGGGTCAACCCCACCTTCTGGTGTAGTCGACCTGATCAAGCTTGCCGAGCAGTTGGGATACGAGTCTGCTTGGACTGCGGAAGCGTACGGTTCTGATGCCCTGACACCGCTCGCCTGGTGGGGTTCGGCTAGTTCCAAGTTGAGGTTGGGGACTGCGATCATGCAGATTTCGGCGCGTACTCCTACCGCTGCGGCAATGGCGGCAATCTCGATGGACCATCTGACCGGAGGCAGGTTCATCCTTGGGATTGGAGCGTCGGGCCCACAGGTGGTTGAAGGCTGGTACGGCCAGTCCTACCCCAAGCCGTTAGCCCGGACGAGGGAGTATGTGGACATTGTGCGAAAGGTGCTCGCCCGATCTGGACCTGCGGAATATGACGGAGAGTTCTACCAACTGCCTTACCAAGGTGGTACCGGACTGGGCAAACCACTCAAGTCGACCGTGCATCCCATCCGGGAAGACCTGCCGATATTTCTTGCAGCTGAGGGTCCCAAGAATGTGGCACTTGCTGCCGAGATCGCCGATGGCTGGTTTCCATTTTGGTTTTCGCCATCTTCGGACTCCTTCTACAGACAAGCATTGGATGAAGGTTTCGCAGTTCCGTCGGCGCGCCGAGTTAAGTCTGAATTCGAGGTCGCAGCGCCGATAATGGTTTCGATCGACGACGACGTGAATGCTGCGGCAGATAGGATTCGCCCACAGATTGCGCTATATGTAGGCGGAATGGGCGCGCGTAACGCTAATTTTCATGCGGACGTCTTTGTCAGGATGGGTTATGAAGCTGAGTGCGCAAATATCCAGAATCTTTTTCTGAATGGGAAAAAGGCTGAGGCAGTCGCATCGATTCCCCTCAAGATGGTTGAGGATGTTGCTCTGATCGGCCCGAAAGAGAAGATACGTGACGATCTTGAGAGGTGGCGCGAAACCTTAATCACCACTTTGATTGTGGGTGGCGACGTTGAGGTCGTGAAACTCATGGCAGAGCTGCTCGCCTGAGATTCGCTCAGAGTTTCTAAAATTGTGCAGCGATAGTACTCGCTGACCAGCCTCCACATTTCCGCTCCCTGTTTTGAAACTTCCACTTCGAGCCTGAAGCGAGCCCTCTGGTCCGGCTGGTCTAGTTGACTCGAGGGGCTGGTGAGGTGACAGCTACAGAGCAGCCCAACCAGATTTCTACTTTGGAAATAGTCCCCTATTCAGGGAGTAGGTGCTGGGTTCGGAGGTCGACATTTGGCGCTGTTTCTAGGCCTTGACTAGAAGTAGCTTTGGATTCCGAACCAACCAGGGTGAAGTCGAAAATGGGAACTTTCAATCAGAGGTAGTTGGTACCCGCAGTCTGCTACCCCGGACTCTGCGTATTGGCCGTTGTGGAAACCGCGGCATCGGAGAGGGAGCTTCCTGGTAGCGAGACGTAAAACTATCGAGTCAACATAAGTGAACATAGAGGAATCGGCCTGAATCTTTAAATTGGCCAGCTTCTGCCTTGGGGATTACCGAACTGGACTTCTACTTCCATCGGTATAGGTGCTCCGGTCGACCTGCGGCTCCATATCGGAGGGAAATGTCAACCTTCCCGAGTCGGCCGAGATAAGAGAGGTAGCGCTGGGTAGAAGTTCGGGATAGTCCACACCGTTTTGCAACCTCCTCGGCAGTGAGTGCCTCCTTTGACTGTCGTAGCGCCGACATCACAAGTGTGGTCGTATGTTGCGAGTGACCCTTTGGACGCGGTGTCTCCTCAGGGGTAGATCTGATCGATGTCCACAGCTTGTCAATCGTCGCCTGATCGAACTCCGCCACGTCTGCAAGTTCGTTCCTGAAGATACGGTACGACGTCAACCTCTCTGTGAGGCTCTGGGCATCAAATGGCTTGGTGATGAAGTGCACCGCCCCGGCCTGCATGGCGGTCCTTACCGAGGCAGTGTCCTTGGCTGCACTCACAATTATCACATCCGGTCTTGGGGCGGGCAGTCTGCCTATAAGCGCGAGCACTTCGAGTCCGGAGATGTCAGGTAGGTAGACATCCAACAGCACCAGATCTGGCCTTAGGTCCTTGATCAAGTTGAGTGCCTGGGCACCTGAGAATGCATTGCCCACTACCTTGAAACCATCGGTCCGTGCGACGAAGGTTGAATGAATCTCATTAACCCGATAGTCGTCCTCGACGACTATCACTTCGATCGTCTCCTTCGGGGCAGATGTTCGATCTTCCCTTTCAGCCATTTGATCCTCGGTAATCGCACTCCTTTGATCCGGTATCAGTCATAAGGTACATGTATGCTACCCCCGTTTGGCGTCTGTAGTCATCGAGCGACGGAGCCGAGCTATAGGTTGTTCTATCTCCCCAACTGCTGAAGGAATTGTAATTTGGAAGCTGGCACCGGGTTGGTTTGTGAATCCGATGGTCCCAGCTGCCCGTGTAACCACTTGATGCACGATTGCTAATCCCAGTCCACGCCGAGCACCGTGACGAGATACTTTGGTAGAAAAGCCGTCGGTGAAGATGTCCTCCCTGATCTCGGCTGGAATGCCCGAACCTGAGTCCGATACCTCGAGCTGAAGCTCACTTCCTTCATTTCGTAGTTTCACCACGACCCAACCCCTGTCTCCAGTCTCCCATCCAAGTTGGAGGATGCCATTCGATGCCGCATCTATTCCGTTGTCGATGAGATTTCCAAGTACCGACAGAATCTCCGCTGGAGAGTTGAGCTTTGCGTCGAGCTTCGAATCGTCATCCACGATTAGGTCGACGGACCGTTCTGCGGCGGCTGCCATCTTCGCCCGGAGCAGTGCTTCCACCATTGGATCTCCGATCCCGGAGAGTTTGGCAGAGACACGATCCTGTGCAACAGAAACATCGGTTGCGAATGCGACCGCTTCCTCTGGTCTTCCAATCTCGATCAGTCCGATGATGATGTGCAACTTGTTCCGAAACTCATGCGCCTGCGCCCTTAGAGTCTCTGTCATCCCTACCAGGGAATCGAGCTCTTTTAGGAGTCCTTCCCACTCAGTCTGGTCCCTAAGTGTGATCACATAACCAAGGTCGTCTCCCTCACGGGATACCACGATTCGGTTAATGATCAGTACCGACTCGCCTACCACCACTGGAAGGTCGCGGCCCTCGATCTGGCCCGTAAGCACCCCCCTCAACCGTGACCCTCTTACGAGGACTCCAATCGGACGTCCTTGGCTGGATCTCGGAAGATTGAGTATTCTTTGGGCCTCGTGGTTGTAGAAGCGAATGCGTCCGTTTCCATCGCATCCGATGACGCCCTCGGAGATTCCCTGTAAGAGCGCCTGCTGCTCCTCAATCACTGCAGAAAGTTGTGACGGAGTCAGGCCTAGCATCGCTTGACGTATCTGCCTTAGAGCTAGAAAGATGCCAATTGATGCTGCCAGTACAAGTGTGAGGATCGACAGTATGAAAGCGGCGTTGGAGTCCACCAAGGCGCCAAAATATGTCTCTTGACTTCCGACAACAACGAGGTCGACGGTTCCCCTGGTTCCGCCCAACCCGATGGGGGAGATGTAGGCAACGTTAATTGGTTTTGGGACGGCGAAGCCGTTCGGACATAGATTGGAGAGGGTTTTGTTGTGGATCAGGCTCTGGACTTGTAATGAAGTCTGATCTCCAAACTGATATCCCTCTCCTACAATTGGTGAGCTGAACACTGAAGTAGGAATCGTCCTTAGTCCACCGAGGGTACTTCCCGCCTTATCAATCTCGAAGTCGGGGATAGTGGCCATGCCTACTGAGAAAATTCGGCATATGGAAGCTAGTCCTCGACGAAATCCAGCCGAGGTCACACTGCCAGTCTGTTGACCCTGGCCGTTTCGGTATGTATTGACAAGTTGAACAGCTGCAGAAGTGGCATTTCGCAGTACTTGCCTCTCCATTCCATCCTGGGCGGCCTGTGAGGCGCTGACGAATAATCCCCCGACTACAACTGCCAAAAACAGTGCAACTGAAGCGATGGTCGTCGCCAATTTCAGTCTTAGACCTATTGAATCCCGCTCAGCCCTGCGACTTTCCTGCAAAGTAAGCCCCCCAGTATCCAAGGCTAGCAATCAGCACAAGGGCAAGCACGGCCAGCTTTGATTCGCGATCCGCGCTGGGATTAATGGGATCAACTTGGGAAATGGGATCAATTCAGTGAATTTGGTCACAATCTAGGGATTGTGCGGATTGCAGATTAGTTACTTGGGTATTAACTGAGCGTTACGAAAGTGACGCCTGATGGTTTGTTATCTGAGTGTCGGCCACTCGGGGGACGGAGGCGGCATGTGCCGTAGGGGAGTGTTTGGGATATGAGCCTGTTTTTTCTGACTCTTGGGTTTGGGTTGGTAACGGCGTCAGTTCTTTCCCTACTGTCGGTGGGACTGAGCCTTCAGTTCGGTGTTACCAACTTTGTCAACTTTGCCTACGGCTCCTACCTGTCTGCGGGAATGCTGTTCACCTGGACATTTGCAACGAAACTGCATTTTCCATTCGTAATTGCGGCGCTAGCTGGCGTAATCTTCACATCGCTTTTGGCGGTGATTGTCAACGAGATCGTGTTCGAGCCGTTTTCCAAGAGGCGCAAGAGCATCTTTTACATGTTGATCGTGACCTTTGGACTATCTCTGGTGCTAGATAGTGTCCTGCAGATTTTCTACGGAGTTGGCTTCGAGAAGTTTCCAATTACACAGTCGGAGGCACTGCATATAGGACCCTTCGACTTCACCGTTGTTCAGCTCTGGATCATTGCTGTGGCGATACTTTCGATGATCGTGATCCACCTACTGCTCACCCGCACGAGTTTGGGTAAGCAGATGAGAGCCATGTCGGACAATCCTGAACTGGCAAAGATATCCGGAGTGGACACTAGGACCGTGACAAGGTCGACTTGGGCCCTTTCTGGAGCGCTTGCCGGTCTCGGTGGCGTCGTCCTAGCCCTGAATACGGTCGTGTTTCAGACGACAACCGGGGACGATCTCTTGTTCGTGATCTTCGCCGCCGTCATACTCGGTGGTATCGGCCAGACCTATGGTGCGATGCTCGGGGCCCTGGTGATCGGGATCGTCACCGAGGTTTCGGCAGTTTGGGTATCCTCCGCATACAAGCAGGACGTTGCGTTCCTAATACTCGTTGTAATGCTCCTAGTTCGTCCTCAGGGAATCATCCCCGCTCAAGGAAAGGCATGATCCGGTCAATGTCAGTCTGTAAGTATCTGCGATCTGAGGAAGGGAGAGCTAAGTGACGGTAATCCTCGGCTACGCGGCAACGATCCTCATCTTCTTCTTCACCTACAACATCTTCACGCTAGGTCTGAATATCCAGTTTGGGTATGCCGGAATCTTGAACTTCACTGTGATTACCTTCATGGCGGTAGGTGGATATGTATCCGCCGTTCTAGTCATGCCTCATGCTGATACGGCAAACGGAATCTATTACATCCTTGGCCTCGGACTGCCTTGGCCGATCGCGGCACTAGGTGGTGTCCTTGCGTCCGGACTTCTAGGACTACTGATAGGTCAGATTGCGCTAAGAAGATTGCGAAGTGACTATTTGGCGATCGTTACGCTCGCCACCGGCACCCTGCTTTATGGACTGGCTGGAAATGTTACCAGCATGTTCGATGGCTGGCAGGGCCTATTCAACGTTCCGCAACCATTTGCAGGATTCAGGAATTGGACTCCTTTGGGATACTCGATCTTCTTCGTGATCATGGCCGGAATCATTTTTGGGCTCCTCTGGTTGTTCGCTAATCGCCTCTACAAGTCACCACTTGGCAGGGTCATGAGAGCGGTGCGAGATGACCAGGACGTAGTGGAGGCCTTCGGGAAGAACACCTTCAGGATTCGAATGACCGCAATGGTGATCGGTTGTATGTATATCGGTGTCGGCGGTGTCCTCACAATCGCCTACATAACAGCACTTTCGCCAGCAGGTTGGACGACAGGGGAGACCTTCGTGGTTTGGGCTGCACTTCTGGTCGGAGGTAGGGCCAATAACCTCGGCGCCGTCGTCGGCTCGTTCTTGGTGGCGGTCGTCTTCAACGAATCGACCAGGTATCTGCCGCAGATGCCGTCACATCCGAACCTGATCCCCGATATCCGTTACATCCTTATCGGACTTGCAGTGATCCTCACCATATGGTTCCGGCCTCAGGGCGTCATACCTGAGAGAAAGAACACTTTCTATGAGGTGCCACTCGGCAAAGACGTCAATGCCAAGCCGGGACAGACTTCCTTAGAAGCCGATCTTGCGAAGGTTGGTGAATGACCGTGACCGATACAGAATTAGTGAGACAGGGATCCGATCGCACCACTGAATACGCGCTGCAGGTGTCGGATCTGCGGAAGAGCTTTGGTGGAGTGGCCGCAGTCAACGGTGCCACCTTCGGAATTGAGAAGGGAACCATCACTGGACTCATAGGTCCAAACGGTGCAGGTAAGTCGACCGTGGTGAACCTGATATCGGGATCGATCACTCCGGACTCTGGCAGTGTCAAATTGAATGGCGAGGATATCACCGGCCTGGAACCCCACGAGATCGGCCGCAAGGGTCTGATCCGTACGTTCCAGATCTCAAGGGAGTATCCGGAGATGACGGTGCTGGAAAACCTGATCGTATCCGCCAAGGACAATCCAGGCGAGAAGCTGTTCAATGTGATGTTCAGGCCCAAATTGGGTAAGCGTAGAGATGCCGAGCTGGTTCAAAAAGCGCTGGAGACGCTGCTTACCTTTGGCCTTTATCCGCTCAGGAATGAGTATGCGGCCAATCTGTCCGGCGGTCAGAAGAGACTTCTGGAGCTCTCAAGGGCGGTAATGGCTGAGCCGACAGTGTTGCTTCTGGATGAGCCGATGGCAGGGGTCAACCCAGCCCTGATCGAAAAGCTGGGGGAGCACATTGTTGAGCTGAACCAGAAGTTTGGTACAACTTTCGTGTTGGTGGAACACAACCTGGAGATAGTCGAGAAGATCTGTTCAGAAGTAGTCGTGGTGGCCCTCGGTGCCACTCTGGCAGTTGGCACAATGGCCGAGCTCAGAAAGAACAAGGCCGTTGTTGACGCGTATCTAGGAGGTGACGTGCATGAGCGTGTTGGTAGTTGATCACCTTACTGCTGGTTATGGTAAGAATCCGATCGTCTGGGATGTAAAGCTCGAGGCGAAGGTTGGCCAGGTGGTCGGCATAGTGGGGCCGAACGGCGCAGGTAAATCGACTCTTTTGAAGGCGATATTTTCGTTGATCCGAGTTGATTCGGGGTCGGTGAAACTGGATGAAACCGATGTGACGTCTGTTGCACCTCACCAGCTGTCACGAGCTGGACTTGCCTATGTACCTCAGGTACAGAATGTCTTTCCGACTATGACGATCGAGGAGAACCTTGAGATCGGCGGAATGGTCAAGAGGTCTGAGATTAGGCGCCGTATTGCCGAGGTGTTGGAGATCTTTCCCGACCTGAAGACGGCGAAAGGTAAAAAGGGCGGCCAGCTCTCTGGCGGACAGAGAAACATGCTAGGTATGGCCAGGGCACTTATGGCTGAACCAAAGGTGATTCTGCTGGATGAACCAACGGCGGGCCTCTCACCTATCTACGTAGATGTCGTTTGGCAACAGGTGAAGAGGATTGCCGATCTTGGAACATCGGTAATTGTGGTCGAGCAGAACGTCGATAGGGCGATTGCCTCGTCCGACTGGGTGTATGTGATGGTGGCGGGCCGTAATCGTGCTGACGGGCCAGCATCAGTTGTTGCCGAGATGGAACTCGGCGAGATCTTCCTTGGAGCGGTGGCGGCGGCTGATCAAGCCGTCGAGGTTTGAAAGCCTGACCGCACCTCGGAGGAGGCCACCTGCAGCCTGGGGCGAGTGGCTCGAAGAAGTCCAGGCGAACGATATCTGTTAACAATTGAGGAGGACCTATTTTGGGGCGGTTCAAACCATATAGCCGTTGGCTTGGTGCGGTCGGGGCTCTCTCGTTGGTGTTGGCAGCTTGTGGGGGATCGTCGTCTAGCTCGTCGTCTTCTTCAGGTGCCACCACTACGGCTGTGCCAAAGACTATTACTGTTGGGGAGCTCCTGCCAATGTCTGGCAAGGAGGCCTTCGTCGGCCAGTGGTTCGACCACGGTGTAAAGGCCGGCATCGAGGCAGTCAACGCCGCAGGCGGAGTTATGGGTGCCAAGTTGGTACCCGTGCTCGAGGACACTGCGGGAGATCCCGTAGATGCCGTCACGGCCTGGAAGACCCTACAGCTACAGAATCCCACTTTCGTGATGGGACCTTCGTCGCTGGAGATCATGGGTGTGATCAATGACTTCGAGAATGCCAAAATTGTCGACATCATGGAGGGTGGAACCACCCAACTTGACCATATGCAGTATCCGTATGTCTATAGGGTCTTCCCTTCGGACTCGGCTCTGTTGGCGGCCGAAGCGTACTACGCGGTGAAGTCTGACAGCTGCACTAAGGCATCGCTCATGTACACCGCTGATGCAAACGCACAGGCAGAGGTGCCGGCGGTGATCCGTGCCTTCACGAAACTCGGTGGAACGATCCTCGATAACGAGCAACTCGTAGCTGGCCAGACTTCCTACCTCTCTGAGGTGTCGAAGGCATTTGCCAAGAGTCCACAGTGCGTCTTCTTCCATGCCGATCCGCAGACTGCAGCGACTCTGTTTGCCAATGTGCGTCAGTTGGGACACATGAACGTGAAGTTCATTACTGGAGATACCGGAGCTAGCCTCCAATTGGCACAAGCATTCGGATTGTCAGATGCGTCGAAGTGGATGACCGGTATGGGTTCGCCGCCTGCCTACGCAGCAGCTCAGGCCGCTTTTATTCAGGCCTACAATGCCGTGTGGCACACCACGACACCGCTTCCTGCATCGCCTGCGATGTACGACGGAGTTGTAATTGCTGCCCTAGCCATGACTGCGGCTCACTCTACCAATCCGGTGGTGTGGAGACCCTTCATAACCAAGGTATCCGATGCACCAGGTACCAAGGTGTACACATATGCCCAGGGCGTGAAGGATTTGAAGGCCGGGATGAAGATCAATTATCAGGGTGCCTCTGGTAACGAAGACTTCAATAAGTATCACAACGTGTTCTCCGACTTTACTGTGGTTCAATTCAACTCGGCCGGAGCGCTGCACACGATTGATACAGTCACGGCTGCTCAAGTGGCTTCTACCTACTAGTTAGTGGCAGATTCAGGTTGGTTGGTCTTGGCTGATTGACCGGAAGCTGCAAGTTTCCCCTCAGAGCGGGAGCTCGGTTTCGCCGTAGGCGTGCCGGGCTCCCGCTCATCTCTTAATATGGTCTTGGCAGGTAAATCCAGGACTTTTATCATTTTGTAACAGATCTACCTCGTCTTGACTCCAACTTAATCGGCTTGGATAACAGTTCTTTCTTGATGTGATATAGCCTTGCGTGAAAGTTGTGAGTTCTGGGGGTGATTGATCTGACTGAGTGGCCCGTTGAGGAGGGGTACTACAAGCTAGGAGAGTTTGAGGTTGAGCGCGGTGGTGTGATCCGAGAGGCGCGACTCGGGTGGCAGACGCACGGAACACTCAGTGCAAATCTTGACAATGTGATCATCTACCCCTGTAGTTATACCGCTATTCACCACGACCTGTCCTGGTTGATCCGGCCTGGAGGGATACTGGATCCAACTAGGTGGTTCATAGTTATACCGGACATGTTCTCCAATGGAATCTCATCAAGTGCTTCTGAGGAGGCGGACTTCCCTGAGCTTGTGACCATGAGAGACAACGTCTTAGCCCAACGGCGAATGATGAAGGAGCAGTTCGGGGTCGAAGAAGTCGCTGCGGTTTACGGTTTTTCCATGGGAGCTGGACAGGCTTTCCACTGGGCAGCGGAGTTCCCCGATGCGGTCGACAAGGCGATAATTGTCTGTGGGAGTGCTCGAACCTTGGTTCATAACCAAGTGTTTCTGTCTGGTCTGCTCCGGATTCTCGAGGCAGCTCCGCAGTACCTCGGTGGTGGCCGCTTCAGTTCGGAGCCCGAAGCCGCCATCAGAGCCTTCGGTCAGGTGTATGCAGGGTGGGGACTAAGTCAGGACTTTTACCGAGCGGGTCTACATATGAGCGCACTTGGCGCCTCGAACCTTACCGATTTCTTGGTGTCGCAGTGGGAGAATTCATTCCTCCAGCACCGGGCGGCTGACCTGTATTCGCAAGCTCGTACTTGGTACGAGGCGGATATATCCGCCTCGCAAAAGTATGGTGGTGATCTCGGCAAGGCCCTATCGGCAATCACCGCCAAAGTTCTATTGCTGCCTTCAGAATCGGATCTCTACTTTCGTGTCGCTGATAACGCAGCCGAGCTTGAGTATCTCACAAGGGGCGCGTTGCATCCGATACCGAGTATCTGGGGACATAGGGCCGGCAGTCCCATCGGCAATCCCGAGGATGAGGAGTTCATTCGAGTGAACGTGGAAAGATGGCTCCAAGCAGACTGAGTAGACCCATTGGGATCGTCGTCTCCTGTGCTGATTAGAGGGATCGAATTGGGTCTTTAGCCGGCTTGGCGAAGTAGTAGCCCTGTCCGAGGTCTGCACCGTTTGCGGTGACGAATTCGAGCTCCTCGGCCGTCTCAATACCTTCGGCGACGACAGTGATTTGGTGCTTGTTAGCGGCATTTGCCAATCCGCAGAATATGGACTGTTTCATAGAGTTCTGATCAATTCCACTGATGATCTCGCGATCAATCTTGATGATATCGGGCTTTAGGTCAATCAGGGTGTTGAGCCCGGAATAACCGCTACCTACGTCGTCGAGTGCTACTTTGAAACCGTGGTGCCGGTAGTAGTCGAAGATGTAGCTCAGGTGGTCCATATCCCCGACCCTCTCGGTCTCGATCACTTCGAAGACAATGCGCGATGGATCGAAGTTCATCTCTTGCGCTGTTGCGAAGGTGGTTTTCAGGCACTGGGTCGGGTCGTATATAGCGTTCGGCATGAAATTGATGAATATTCGACCCTGGAGTCGAAGTTGGGCTGCGGTCCTAATGGCTGTTTCTCTGGTGAGTCGGTCCAAAAAGAAGACCGCGTCGTTATCGTCAGCGAACTTGAAAAGTTCCAGCGGAGAGATAACCGATTGGTCGGAACGTATACCCCTGGCCAATGCTTCGAAACCATGGATCTGGCCGTTTCCTAGGTCCACTATGGGTTGATAGTGACTCTCGACTCGACGAGCCGAGAGACATTCGGCAATGTCATCCGAGGAGGTTGAACTGCGATACTGATAGAGAGTTTTGACGTCCCGGAACATGCGAAATTCCAGCGGCGAACTCTCGTCAGTTACCAAGACGTGGACCGACTTGAGCTGGAAATCAGTCAGCGAACTTTCCGTGGCGAGTCTTCTGACTAACTCCTCGGGAGCCGAGGTAGTGAACTCAATCGTTCGGTCGGATACCGTCAACTGAATATCGGAACGAGCCAGTGCATTTTGGACAGAAAATATCATCTCTCGTTCGGGAACGGAGATCAGCACTTTCGCAGTCTCCAGGCGTTCCTTTAAGCAGAGTTGAGAACATTCCCTGCAGGCCATGTTTGAGACCCAACCTTCTCGCTAGAGAATACAGACTTTTTCAGGGTCGACATTTTTGAGGAAGTTCTTGAGTGTGAAACTACCGCGAAACTGTGGGTGCAAAATTGAGTAGTTATAGAGAGCGACTAGGGTTGCCGAGAATTCGACCTGTTTAACCTTGATGACTAAGGCGTTGGTTCGTTGCCGTTTCGCCTCGCCCGTGCTTTGGTCCGCTGGAGCCGATTGAGCGCCGCTACGTAAGCTCTGGCCGCAGCTTCAACCACGTCTGTGGAGACACCCCTTCCAGAGACTCTTGCCTCGTCATCTTCGAGCTGAATTACGACGTCGCCAAGTGCATCTATGCCTCCGGTCACCGAGGAGACGTTGAACCCGACTAACCGGGGTGAAGTGCCGGTAGCTTGAGCTATCGCCTTGCACGTGGCATCGATCATTCCGTCGCCCTCAGCAGACGATTCGGACTTCTCGCCGAGGTTGGAGATGACAACCCGGGCCCTTGGAGTGTGAGCTGTTCCACCACGGACTTCGAGTTCTTCGAGCACGATATTGTCCATCGTTGTCATGCCGAGCTCTTCGGCGACGATCGCTTCGAGATCAGCGTCTGTAATCTCGACCTTACGATCTGCCAGCTCCTTGAACCTAGAGAATGCGGAGTTTAGGGCCTCTCCGGATACCTCCATCCCCAACTGCTTCAGGGTATCGGAGAATGCGTGCCGACCCGAATGCTTTCCGAGGACGATTTGTGACCCTAGTTGGCCGACGCTGGCTGCGTCTATGATCTCGTAAGTGCTCCGGTCCGACAGGACTCCGTGCTGGTGGATTCCGGATTCGTGCGAGAACGCGTTGCGACCAACTACGGCTTTGTTGTACTGGATCGGGTATCCGGTGAGTCTGCTGACCATTCTTGAGGTGCGAAGTAGTTCTTGGGTATTGACTGCGGTCTCGAGGCCCGGGAAGAGGTCTCCCCTGATCTTCACAGCCATGACGACCTCCTCCAAGGATGCGTTGCCGGCTCGCTCTCCGAGTCCGTTCACGCACACCTCGACCTGCCTTGCGCCGGCTTTGACGCCGGCGAGACTGTTTGCTGTCGCGAGGCCAAGGTCATTGTGACAGTGGGTGGAGATTGTGTAATGTCCGTTTACTGACGCACGAACATAGCGAATGAGGTCCTCGAACTCCCAGGGTATTCCGTAGCCAACCGTGTCGGGGATGTTCAGAGTTGTTGCTCCCGCGTCCACTGAAGCCTGAAGCACTTCGATCATGAAATCCAGCGGCGTACGGGTGGCATCCTGAGGAGAGAATTCGACGTCAGGCGTGTGTTCCCGAGCCCTAGACACGCCAGAGCGCACCTCGCGAAGCACCTGTTGCTGATTCATCTTCAGCATGTGCTCCATGTGTGACGGACTTGTAGAGATGAATACGTGAATGCGTGCGCGTTCGGCGTCTTTGAGCGCGTCCCAGCACCTGTCAACGTCGGCCAACTGGGTTCTCGATAGACCCGCAATAGTTGGACCTTGTACGGTCCGGGCAATCGCCTGCACTGCTTCGAAGTCACCTTGAGATGCGACAGGAAAACCCGCCTCTATGTAATCGACGCCCAGTCTGGCTAGCTGTTCGGCGATCTCAAGCTTCTCATGCGCGTCGAGTGAAATCCCTGGAGACTGCTCTCCGTCTCTCAAAGTAGTATCAAAGATGACCAGCTTCTCGGCCATTGCTTCCCCCTGTTTCGGAGCGTAGCCGCAACATGCACAACTCTTTTGGACCAACAAAAAACCTCCTGGCCATAGAGCACAGGAGGTTTAGCGAGCGCCTTGAGGGACGCTCGCCTATGTAAGAAGGAGCAGTGATGCCGCAGTGACAACCATAACTTCGAATATAGCGAAGCTTTTCGAGTTATCTGCAGCTCTACGGCATCACATGGCTCCTAGGAGCAGGTGACGGCCTTCGCATACAGAATCCCGTCGGACTTTGAAATCATTTCAGTCACTTGCGGCGAGATTGCCGATCCAACTGAAATAACCATCAGTGCCGTACCGTCGGTTCCCGATGGACTCACTGCCATCGACGAGATAGAAAGACCGGCCTCGCCAAGGATCATCCCAACTACCCCGATCTTGCCCGGCTTGTCGTCGTTGTGGACGACAAGCATGTGTTGTGCAGGTGGAACTTCGACGGTGTGTCCGTCGACCCTGACAATGCGAGCGTCTCCCTTGATACCGGCGATCGTGCCCGATACTTCGTGATCGTCAGTTCGTAGGGTCACCAAGTTCACATAGTCGTGACTGGTCGGGTTGGAGGATTCCTTGATCTCAAGGCCACGCTCCATAGCTAGCTGTGGAGCATTGACGAATGAGACGGGTTCGACTGTGGCTTGTGAGAAGATGCCTTTCAGCACCGACAGCGTAAGGAGTCTCGTGTCCTCTTCCGCTATCACACCCTGGTACTCCACCTCAAGTTTGGCGGGAAGGCCACCACTCATGGAGGCTAGGAATCGTCCGAGAGACTCGGCAATACTCAGGAAGGGTTTGACCGTCTCGGAGGCCTCGGCGGCATCCACATTGACGGCGAAAGGAACGAAGTCACCGTTGAACGCTAGTAGAAGTTGTTCTGCGATGGTGATTCCGGCCTTGTCTTGCGCCTCGGTCGTAGACGCGCCCAAATGCGGTGTCACAATAACCGAGGGAAGGCTGAAGAGTGGAGAGTTGGTGGTTGGCTCAGAGGCAAAGACATCCAGAGCCGCGCCCTGTATCGTTCCAGACTTGATTGCTTCTGCAAGAGCTTGTTCGTCGATGATTCCACCTCGGGCAGTGTTGACAATCCTTAGGGATGGTTTCGACTTTGCCAGCAGCTCCGCATTTACTAGTCCTACGGTCTCCTTATTCTTTGGCAGATGTATGGTTATGAAGTCAGCCTCTGCGAAAAGATCCTCTAGGCCCCTCATCTCGACGCCCATCTTGCGCGCTCGTTCCTGGGACACATAGGGATCGTAGGAGATCAGTTTCATCCCGAACGCTAGAGCACGTTGAGCAACTAGCGCTCCCACACGACCCAGTCCGACTACACCGAGTGTTTTGCCGTATAGTTCGACCCCTTCCCACTTTGACCGCTCCCATTTCCCTTGGACTAAGGCAGAGTGGGATTGGGGGACGTTTCGAGCTTGGGCCAGAAGAAGTGCGATTGTGTGTTCAGCTGCGGAGAGGATGTTCGACTGTGGTGCATTTACGACCATCACGCCACGTTTGGTAGCTACGGCGACGTCCACGTTGTCTAATCCGATACCGGCCCTGCCTACGACTTGCAGAGTACTAGTTGCCTCGAGAACATCCTGGGTCACTTTGGTTGCAGAACGTATGACCAGTGCATCAGCAGTGCGCACCTCTTCGAGGAGTTGCTCGGGAGACAGGTCTAGCATCTCATCGACGGTGTGACCTGCATCTCTCAACATCTGAAGGCCGTTGTCTGCGATCTGCTCAGTTACGAGGATCCTTGCCATATTGTTTCGAACCTGCCTTTTCTCTTTCGGGGGGTGAAAGGCCAATCTTCCCGAGTGGAACTTGAGCTTCAAAGCTTAATGCAGGTCGCTGACTTGCAGGGTTGTTTGGTACGCTTTGGAGGTGAAAAGTCGATTAACCCTGCTTGATCTCGATTGCTCCATGGCTAGCGTCTGCACAGCACTGTCTGAGTTGCAGCCGCAGGATGTCCCCAGGCCTGAGTTGCGCAGCTCTGTCGCAGGACCACGTGTCTAGCACTCCCAAAGTGGGGTAACCGCCCGTGACCGGATGATCAGCTAGAAACAGTACGGTATCCCCGGCCGGTGTCACCTGTATCGAACCGCGAAGTACACCTTCGGGTGGCAGTTCATCATCGCGGGTTCTGACTAGGTCACCACCTTGCAGACACACACCAACTCTGTTAGCCCGTTCGGTCACTCGAAGGGATATCGTTTGTAATTTGGCGACCGAGTTGGCTGAAAACCAGGAGACTCGAGGACCCCACCATCCTCGCAGCGTCGGGTGGTTCGCCAGTTCAGAGACCGGTGCAACTGCCAGCTCGGACTGTACAAATGTGGTAGGCGGACCTACCTCTATAAGGTCGCCGCTGCGGAGTGGTTTAGGTCCGATCTGGCCGAGCGTGTCGTATGATGAGGAGCCCAATACAGGCTCCACGAAAACACCTCCGTGCAATGCCAGATAGCTTCTGACCCCGCGCGACGGCATAGATGGTTCCAATTTTGACCCTGCCTTGACATAGATGGCACAGTTCTGGGGCTGTTGGACCCCGTCGACCTCCAACTTCAGCTTTGCTCCAGTCGATGCGAAGATCAGATTGTCATGACAGAGGAACTCGGCAGGGCCCAGAAGCATCTCGAGCGCTGGCGCACTCTCAGGGTTCCCGACGAGTCGGTTTGCCAGTTTCAGGCTTCCCCTGTCGCATGCACCGGCTTCGGTAACGCCGTATCTTCCGAAGCCGTGGCGGCCCAGATCCTCGATGAGGAGTTCCTTTGGTGCCCGGATCACGCTGAGAGAGCGCACCGGATAACTTCATTCGGTATTAGCGAGTCGGCCATTTACTGGCACTGCTTGAAGAGGACCTCGTCACCAGGACGAAGCAGTGATGGAGGATCTGTATTCTGATCGAACATTGCGAGGTTTGTCTCACCAATTATGTTCCATCCCCCAGGTGACGCAGATGGATATATTGAACAGAACCGATCCGCAATGGCTACCGAACCTCTCGGTACTGCTTTGCGTGGCGACGGGAGTCTCGGCAGGTGTAGCCGCTCGTTCAGTCCTCCTAGATATCCGAAACCAGGAGCGAATCCGATGAACTCGACGACGTACCGTGCCTCAGTGTGGAATCTGACAACTTCCTCTATATCCATATTGCAGCTGTTCGCAACTCTCTCGAGGTCGGGGCCATCGTATTTGACCGGAACCTCGACGGTTCTGCCTGACGGTTCAGGCAATTTGCCATAGATCAGTTCTGCCATTGCAAAGATATCTTCGATTCTTAGATTCGACGTGTCGGTGAATCGAATCAATATGGTGGTCTCCCCAGCAACGACCTCAATTAATTGGTTTGATTGCTCGTCTAACAGCTTTTGTGAAAGAACCCGAGGCGAGACTCCGATTGGAAGGTCGATGAGAATCGCATCTGGACCCAAACGGTGCGCCACGGAAAGGTGGTGCTCACGACCCTCACTGCCAAGGTCCAACGGTGACTCCCATATTCAATATCTCCGCCTTCACCATCTGAAGCAACTCTTTTACATTCGGTGTGTCGGAATGCACGCAGATGGTTTCTATCCGAATAGTGGGTCTTCTACTTCGTAATCCCGGGGGAAGGTCTCCAAGCAGAAGCGACCTAATCTGTGCTGCAACTTTGTACGGGTCGGTAAGTACAGATCCGGGTTCCGATCTAGGTAGCAGACTTCCATCGCTGGCATAGGAACGATCCGCAAACCCTTCTGAGACGATCCGGACCCCCAGTTCGTCTGCTACTTCTTGGACGACTGAGTGCGGTTGGATCACAAGGGATAGAGCAGGTACGGTCGCCTCGTCAATTGTTAACTCTCTCCTTTGGTTCGAATCGAATGCAAGTATGGCTTCTACGACTGCCGATGCTGTATCTGAGTCGGTGAAGCAGGAGTTGTAGAGTGCTCCGTGCGGTTTGACGTAGCTCACTTCAGTGCCAGCCGAATTTGCAATCGCCGATAAGGTTCCGATCTGGTATTCGATCTGACTTACCAGTTCATCGTGGGGAACCACCATCTGGCGTCGCCCAAAGCTCACCTTGTCGTGATAGCTGACATGTGCTCCCAAACGGATTCCTAGCTCAGCACACCTCTCGGCAAGAATCCGCATTGTCGTTGCGGTACCAGCGTGAAATCCACATGCGATGTTGGCGCTAGTAAGGTTTTCGAGCAGACTGAGGTCGAGATCGATACCCAAAGTGGAGCTGGCTTCGCCTACATCTGCGTTCAGGTCCATTTCAACTTTGAAGTCTACGCCAGGCGGAGGCTCGATGGAAGAGTTCGAAACTGTTCGGCAACGGTTTCTGTTTTGTCATCTCGATCGAACCTCTTTGGAAGGGTCGAGAATTGCGACCTAGCGCAGACCGAACCCGGCTCAAGTCCCGGTATTCAACTGTTTGGTACGAGAATTGCGAGGATCACCGATATATCGACTTTTGAATAGCTTTGAACTCTTGCGTCAAAGCGGGAGTTGACCTATGTCTATGTAGGTCACAATTTGAAGGGGACGGAGTTCGACTCTGACGACTTCCGATTATGGTTTAGAGCCATTACCTGCCGACTGACCATTTGAGTTCGTCGAGCCATTCTGAGCTGCCGGAGTTGATCCGCCTCCTGGAGTGGCATTTGGCGGGTTAGCGACCGAGGCCGGGGGACCTCCGACGGGTGTCGACGGTCCAACGCCGGCACTGTTGCTGGATTGTGTCGAATTGGTCGTTGCCGTGGAGAAGGGTGCAGAACCGTGACTCACAGCCGCTGAAGCTGCCGGCTGACTGCCTCCTGTTTCGGCTGGTGGTGTCGGTACCTGCCGCGAAGTAGTCGTTTTGACGTTGGGCCTTCCGTGTTGTTGGCCGACCGATCCAGGGTGGTTGGTATTTGCGTGGCTGCCGGTGCCTCCAGATAGATGAACTGGTGCTGCTGAACTGTGGTTGTTGCTCGCCACAACCGAAGTGGGCGGATTTGTCACGCCCTGGACGGGATTATCAGCCATTTGTGCCGCTGACGTTGCCAGGTCAACGCCAGCCGGAACGTTTGTTAGATTAACGTCGCTAACCGCTCCGTATGCCGGTGCACCACCATTTACGATGGTGCTGGAGGTAGCCAATTCTGGTGTGACGCTGGAGGAGTTATTGACTGCAGGCGGAGCGGCTCGCTTAAGTAGCGGTGAGGCAACAATCGCACTCGAAACCAGGGCCATCGAAGTGAGGGCAATGTGCGCCCCTGTGCCGAGAGTCTTGGTGGCGTTTGCTACCCACTGGGCCAGCGGTGCCTCTGCTAGCCAAGATGCTGGACCGATCGTCCACCGAAGTCGACCAATTGATATGCTCAGAAATGCGCGGACAATGTCCGGGTCGAACTGGGTTCCAGTGCAGCGGATCAACTCTATTCTGGCCTGCTGTGGAGTGATTGCCTGCTTGTAAGTGCGAGATGCAGTCATTACTTCGAAAGAGTCGGCGACTGCGACGATTCTCGCTCCAAGAGAGATGGATGTGCCTGAAATTCCAAACGGATAGCCGGTTCCGTCATATCGTTCGTGGTGCTGTGCGATCGCTAATCCCCACTCACCGAACCAATCCTGAAGCGGTTCTGTAAAGCGTGAGCCTTCGAGTGGATGTTTCTTGACCTCCTCCCACTGCTCTTCGGTCAGTTTGTCAGGACTGTTGAGGATGTCCGGATGTATGCTCAATTTACCCACGTCATGCAGGAGTGACGACCAACGGAGTCGATCGCGATCAGATTGAGATAGACCCAACTCCTCGGCGATCATTTCGGTCAGAACTCTCACTCGCTCGGAGTGGCCGCGAGTGGCGCGATCGTGGTTATTGATCGCTGCGGCAAGTGCAAGAATGTCGGCTGCGGATCTGGCTGGTTCACGAAGTTTGCCTTCGGGTCCGGCCTGAAACCTTCGTTCGAGGTCGCGCGTAGATCCAGCCCTTATCGCTACCTTCATCCTGGAGGGAGCTGCGTCTGGAAAGAGCATGGTCAGTTTTAGCAGCGCTCCAAGGGGGAGAAGTCGCCGAAAAAGGCGTTCGGACCCAAAGACCGAGAGGGTAGCTCCTATGAGGACAGTTGCCCACCAGAGTACGTGGGGAAGCAGCCCGATTGGCGTGGGAAGGGTCCCCGCCAGAATGACTGTGACTCCGAGCGAGATGCCTATCGGACCCATGAGTGCCAGAGCTGAGACGGCTTGAGATACGCGGGGGCGGGCCTTCCATCGCTCTTCGTTACTACCTACTTGGTTCATCTAGGTGTTAACGGCATGGTGTGGCCATAACTTAAGAAAATTGTCATAATGTAATGACGCTAATGAATGCTAAAAAGGACTAAAAGCATTTATGTATGATGACCAATTGCGACTTGGTCATTGGAATGATAAAGATGCGGAAGCTACGGACCTTTACGCCGAGATCGCAAAGGCATGACACTGGCTCGAATCGCTCGGTTGGCCCACTCGATTGAGTTGAATAAACTTCGTATTCCTATACGGATCTGTGAAAGTTCAAACAGGGTTCCCGGATCGTGTTCTGCTGATAAGTTTCGATAAAAATCGGATGCGAGCTGCACGGCCATGTTTGGGTAGCTGCGTGATTTCGCAAGCATTGCTTAGGCATGCCGCCCAGTGAGCGATGCTCGCAACCATAGAAGGACGGAGGGCTCATTTCGGTTGGGTCCTGCGCCCTAGGGTAAATGAACCATATTGCAATCATTGCAGGAGAAGTAGTTACGGTTATTGGACCAAGGGAATCACTGCTTAAAATGGAAAAGCGAAATTCAACAATTGTAGGTCTACCGCATGTTTCGAATCGAAGTACTTTGCTTAGAATGAACTTCTAGTTGTGCGAATCGATAGGATCGCGATAGCCGGGTGTTGTCTGATTGCGTCCGATGGATCCGCCCGCCGCTAAGTGTCATATCCATCGGATGACACCGTCACTATTGTCAGGGGGGGGGGAGACGGACTCTAGTCAGGTCGAGGCACCGAGAACAAGTCCTGCGTCTTGGGTATTTGCTGCGTCGACCCGATGTGTTACAAATTGCGAAGTAATTTGGAATCCGCCCTAATGTCCTTCCCGACGCGGTAGTTTGTGGCCGTGGGTGACCTTTTCGATGGATATCAGCAACATCCCTACTTCGATGAGATGTTTGATTCCGATGGCATGCCGAGACCCGGTTGGGAGATGCTTGCCAAGGCACTGGAACGGACATCCATAGACACCTTGCGACAAAGGGTCAAGGTGTTCGAAAGCGGATTCAGGGACCGCGGCATTACGTTCGCGTTCGGAGGTCAGGAGCGTACATTTCCGCTCGACCCTCTACCTCGAGTTATCGGCGCGGACGAGTGGGAGACAGTCGAGCGGGGCGTTGCACAGCGCGTTAGGGCCCTTGAGGCTTTCCTTGCAGATGTCTACGTAGGTACTGCAGATGTCGTTGCGGATGGAATTATTCCCAATAGTGTCGTAAGGTCCTCTACCCAGTTCGTTCGCAAGGCGTGGGGCATCCCTTATGTGAACGGTGTACGCATCCACGTCTCCGGCCTCGATCTGATCCGTGACGAGACGGGCAGATTCTGTGTTCTTGAAGACAACGTGAGAACCCCATCGGGAATCTCCTATGTGTTGGAGAACAGACGGGCCATGGCACGCGTACTGCCGGAACTTTTCAGTAGCTACTCGATTCTGGGAGTCTCGGACTACCCAGCCCGCCTGTTGAATGCCTTACGGTCCTCTACACCGAATAGCGGAAGTGACCCAAACGTCGTCGTGCTGACGCCTGGTGTCTACAACTCTGCCTACTTCGAGCACAGTTTCTTAGCCCGTCAAATGGGGGTATACCTAGTTGAGGCTCGTGACTTGATATGTAGGGACAACAATGTCTACATGCGTACAACCTCCGGTGAGCTGAGGGTCGATGTCATCTATCGAAGAGTAGACGATGAGTTCCTAGACCAAGTTCAATTTCGCCCAGACTCGGTCCTTGGAGTCCCGGGTCTTATCAATGCGGCCCGGTCAGGACGTGTCACAATTGCGAATGGGGTGGGTAACGGAGTCGCCGATGACAAGCTCACGTACTGCTACGTACCCGAAATCATCAAGTACTATCTCGGCCAGAATCCGATACTCCCGAATATCGAGACATTCAGAATGTGGGAGCCTGATCATCTGAGTTATGTCTTGGCGCATATGGACGAGATGGTGATCAAGCCGGTTGACGCTTCTGGTGGCAAGGGCGTCGTTCTCGGCCCATTGTCAACTAAACAGGAGTTGTTGAATCTCAGAACACTCATTCGAGAAAACCCGAGGGGATTTGTTGCTCAGAGGCTGGTGCACTTCTCGGCAGCTCCCACTGCGACCGAGTCAGGTATCGAGCCGCGACATGTTGATCTGAGACCATTTGCAATCAATGATGCTGGAAGTATTTGGGTAGCGCCAGGGGGACTCACGAGGGTGGCCCTGCCTCGCGGTTCCATGGTGGTTAATTCATCCCAAGGTGGTGGCTCAAAGGACACATGGGTTATCGAGAGACGAAGAGGGATCGACTTCCGTAGCGAGGCTAAAAGGGTCGCACAGCCGACAACTGAATCCTTTGCTGACCACCTCGGAATGAACCCGCTCGAATTGCGGAAGGCAGTTGAGGGGGGTGGTACCGGTGCGCAGTGAACCATCGAATACCTACTTCTTAGATAGTGAGGACTGAATGCTGTCGAGGCTTGCTGACTCGCTTTTTTGGCTTGGACGCTATCTTGAGCGAGCCGAGGATCTTTCGAGGATCCTCGACGTCCACGTACAGGATCTGACGGGCGCTCCGACTGAAAAGGAGCTGGCCTGGACGGTCGATATTTCAACGATCCTTTCCCAACCGGAGAGCTGGGCATCTACCTCCTCCGAGCTGATCTGGAAGCTCGCCATCGAGAGATCGGAGTCTTTTTCGGTAGCCTATGCACTCGACAAGGCTTGGCAAAATGCGAGGGTTGCCCGCGATATGATCCCCCTGGAGCTTTGGGAGGCACTGAATCGGACCCACTTCCAGCTTGAGACGTGGCTGTCTGACTCTGAAGGTTTCTCACCCCATGGTTTCCTTGGGTGGGTGAAAGATAGGGTGGCTGTCGCATCAGGCATAGCGAACTCAGCGATGATGCGTGACGAGGGCTGGTACTTCTTTACCCTGGGGCAACTACTTGAAAGATCGGATATTGGCCTTCGCCTAATGAAGGTAAAGCATTTCAGTTTCTGGCCCGACGCGGTGGTTCTTTTGAGATGCTTTTCTGGCCACGAGGCGTTCCTCCATGTTTATAGGAGACCGCCAACCGACGCCACGGCCGTCCTTTTTCTGTTGAGGAACCGTGAATTCCCGCGGTCGGTACTCTCGTCGCTAATGCAGATCCAGAGGTGTCTTGAGGCGATTGTCACCGGCGAACAGCCAAGGTCAGATGGTCTGTGGGTCTCCGAACCGAAGGTGGCCGCCCATGCCGGATTGGGTATGGGAGTGGCGGCACTGCGGTATACCTCTGACGATGACGTGATATCTGATGCGCGAAATTTCATTGAGGGACTGCAGGTCGCCGTCTCCCAGGTAGATGAGTTCGTGCTGGAGAGATTCTTTTCTGCCTACTCTGACCAGAGGTTTTATCACCCTCAGATGGGAGTTTGATCGTGTCGGGGCCAGCATTGAGACTGTCGATAGCTCATAGGACGGACTACCGCTACGCAAGCTACGCGACTTCGTCTTACAATGAGATTCGGATGACGCCGGCGAATTCGGACGGCCAACGCCTATTGAGCAGCTCGATATCTGTTTCGCCGAATGCCCTCCTTTTCGAATTCGATGACTACTTCGGGACGCACTGCTACTGCTTTGATATACAGCACCCACATAACTCCTTAGCCATTGCCGCGAATTCGATAGTTGAAGTATCGAGAGCTGGATACGTTGGAAAGCGGATTTCAAGGGTGGAACTGAGTCATGCGCAAGTGAGAGAGCGTTACTACGAGTTTCTAGCAGAGACTCCGCTGGCGTTGGCGTCGGGTGCAGTAAGGGATGCAGCGCAGGAGATCACCTATCAGCTCGAACCAGAGGACGCGATCGGCGCTGTAGCCGAATGGATCCAGTCGAGGCTGACCTTTGGAAAAGGCTTGACCCATGCCCGGACCCCAGCTATGGATGCATTGGCAGTAGGCGTCGGAGTCTGTCAGGACTTCAGCCATCTCGGAATCTCCATGTTGAGATCGGTCGGAATCCCTGCACGCTACGTATCGGGCTATCTGTTTCCCGTGTTGGAGCCGGAGCGAGGTTTGAGCACCGAAGGAGAGAGTCACGCATGGGTGGAAGCCTGGATAGGTGGGTGGAGGGCGTTTGACTCTGCAAACGGAATGGATCACATAGACAATCGATATGTCAAGGTAGGAGTAGGTAGGGATTATCTCGATGTGGCCCCCATGAACGGGGTATACACCGGACAAGGTACCGATCCGCCTCAGGTGAGCGTTACGATGTCCGTTCTGTGAACATTATCCAGCTAGCGGGTTAACACGAATGTGGCAGCACTGTAGACAGTCGTCGTGCCTATAAGCGAGAAGGCGATCCAAACTGGAATTGCAGCCAAGCGACCCTTTTCACGACTCGATACCCCTATGACAGCCAAATCAGTTCGAGATCGGTATGAGTACCGAGCGTATAGGAGTATCCCCACCAGAAACATGTAGGGCAAAGCCACGTTCGGATCGGTTCCATAACCGCCGAATACGCCGAAGCCCATGGTCGACCACCAAGTTAGCGAGGCCAGAACCAGCGAGAGGAAAGTGGCAATGATCGATGTTCGCCGATGTAAAAATCCGGCTCCAATCACTGCCATCACAATGATAAGTACGAGGTTCGCGAGTGATTGGTGCTGCTTGACAAGATCTATAAGGGCATATTCGGGCCGCTTAAAGGGACCGGGCATGTTTGAATACGCCGAACTCATTGCAAGGAGGAGGCCGTTATTCCAGTAACCTTCGAAGGGAAGTGCTTGCAGTATAGATTCGACGAGCCAGAAAATTCCGAGTGAAAGTTCCGCGACCTTAATGGGCCGGCCGTCAGTGAGTTCAGCATCGAGGTCGGTTCCAGATGCCACCAACAAACTCCCGACGATGTACAGAGCTGCCGCCCCTGGTGAACCTGTTGTCCAACTGGCACCTCTGTTGAGAAGTCCTCCAACTCCTTCTCCTACAACCCAGATGACAAGTGCCCAAAGGGCGCTTGCATGTGCAGCGAACCTGATCTCCCTCCGAGTACTTGCGAAAATCAGCAGTCCACCAATACCGAGTTGGATGATGATGGAGAAGGTGTCGGAGGTGGTGGGGTGAGAGTTCCAGCCAGCCCCCGCCAACGAGAGAATCTCGGCCAGCCAGGATGGTCCAGAAGTTCCAACTGGCTGTAGAACGTGTGCCACGAAACCTCTGGCCATATGTGGCTGCGCCTGGAGCATGGCGTCCAATATCCAGAGCGATCCGAAGCTGTATCTGATCAAGCGGGACGGTCGCGGTTCCCGAATTGCATCCAGATAGCTCTCGGTGATCGGCGTTGCCGAACGCCCCAGCTCTGGTCTTCTTGTCAGGCTTCGGAAGAGGACGGCGAAAACAGGCGTCAGGATCAACGCCAAGATGACCTCAATAGAAAGGGTAGCTTCTATCGCTTGCTCCGGAAGTGAACCGATTCGACTTGTGTCAGATCTAGGTACTGCTGGCCAACGGAATGATCCACCTCAAAGTGTCAGCTACAGGTTTTCGTTCCGTTCATAGTGTCTCATCGACCAACTGACGGTACCCCTTTAAGCGGATCCACTCATGAGGCGCCTGTGTCCCGAGTCTGTACAGATGTGGGACTCATCTTGCCGCGCCGAGTTTGTTCGATCTCCCACCTCGTATCGAGTCTCGACGAGTCGCCTGTCCTGTTTCGGACGCAGCGTGACCTCTGTATCTTGGTGGTCAGAACCGAGAGATCCATGAAGTTCTGCCGTGGAGGGGTGATATCTTTCCAGCGAATCGGTACTAGGAGCGAGCCCCACATCAAATTGTTGGAGTTGGCTTTTTAGCCTCTCGATGACCTGACCCGTCAGCTATTTGTTGGCTCTAGGTTTGCGGAAGGTGTAGGTCCCACCAGCAAGTCTGCCGATTTATAGACTTAATTGAGTGCGTACCTCTGACGCAGTTGGACCCGTTACGGTGCGGACCTTCATTCTGTGGAGGTGACTAGCTTGCCGATCCTCTCGATTCCCTCCACGAGGTCGTCGTCGGAAAGAGCGTAGGAGAGTCTGCAGAATCCAGGGCTGAGGAAGGCTTCACCCGGCACAATCGCAACCTTCGCCTGATCAAGTATCACCTCGGCAAGTTCGCTGGTGGAGCGTGGAGTTACGCCCGAGAAATTTCTACCGACGAGGGAACTCATGTCGGGGTAGGCGTAAAATGCACCCTCTGGCATGAGGCAGTTCACCCCAGAAATCTCGTTCAGCATAACGACGATCTTCCGTCGCCTTCGGTCGAATGCACTCCGCATCGCTGCGACGTCTTCCAAACCACCATTCAGAGCTGCCGTAGCTGCAACTTGGGCGATATTGTTCACATTCGATGTCACCTGGGATTGGAGGTTGGAGGCCGCTTTAATCACTGGGCCGGAACCGATCATCCAGCCTACGCGCCAGCCGGTCATTGAATAGGTCTTTGCTACACCATTCACAATGACCCAACGGTCCTCGAGTTCGGGAACCGCAACCGGCATAGAAAATGCCTTATTGTCGTCATAAGTCAGGTGCTCATAGATCTCATCAGTGAGTACGACGACATTCCGCTCCGCGAGCATCCGACCTACGCGGACTGTCTGGTCGAAGTCATAGACTGCGCCAGTTGGATTTGAAGGTGAGACGTGCAGAAAAAGACGCGTCCTTTCAGTGATGACTGCTTCAAGCTGCTCCTCGGTGACCTTGAAGCCATTCGAAATATCGCTCTTGATGTAGATCGGAGTCGCTCCTGCTAGCTTGACTACCTCGGGATAGGTGGTCCAGCAGGGTGTCGGGATGATGACCTCATCACCCTCACCGACAAGGGTCATGAGGGCGTTGAAAATAGCGTGCTTTCCACCGTTGGTGACGATGACTTGATCGGGTCGAACCTCAAGGCCCGCGTCTCGCATAGTCTTGTCTGCAATAGCTTGTCGGAGTTCCGGAAGTCCGGCAGTTGGAGAGTAGCGGTGATACTTTGGGTCTCTTGCGGCCCTAACTGCGGCTTCGACTATAAACTCCGGTGTTGGAAAGTCAGGTTCGCCGGCTCCGTAGCCGATTACGTCGACGCCTTGGGCCTTGAGTGCTTTGGCCTTAGAATCGATGGCAAGGGTTGCGGATTCAGGGACCTGAGAGATTCTCGAGGAGATTCGGACGACACTGTTCGTACTCAAAGCGGACTCCCAAAGTTTACGTAATGATTCAATCGACAAAGGAGGCTCAGATGGCCGTAGCGGCCTCACAGATCAAGATACCAGGCGAACTTCTTCCCAGCGACGGTCGATTCGGTTCGGGACCTTCAAAAGTTCGAGTGGAGTCAGTTGAGTCCCTTCTTGGCGTAGCTAAGACCTACCTCGGTACATCGCATCGTCAGAAGACCGTCAAAGATGTCGTAGGAAGGTTGAGGGTTGGGTTGAAGGACCTATTCTCGCTTCCAGACGGATACGAGGTAATACTGGGCAATGGCGGAGCAACGTATTTCTGGGATGCGGCAACATTCTCCCTGATCGAACGACGGAGCCTTCATCTCAGCTTTGGCGAGTTTTCGTCTAAGTTCGCACAAGCCGCCGAGGCCGCCCCGCATATAGAGAGTCCGGTAGTCATCAAGTCCGAGACTGGTAGTCACCCAGTAGCGGTGGTTCAAGACGGTATCGATGCCTATGCGCTCACCCACAATGAGACTTCGACCGGTGTGTCGATGCCGATAGAGCGACCGACCGGATCAGAGGGTCTGGTATTGGTTGATGGAACCTCAGGTGCTGGTGGACTAAGAGTAGATCCGAACGAGTTTGACTGTTACTACTTCTCCCCGCAGAAGTGTTTCGCGTCTGACGGTGGCCTCTACGTGGCTCTAGTATCACCGGCCGCCGCCGATCGGATCAAGCGAATCTCAGCTAGCGGGCGGTGGATCCCTGCGTCGATGGATCTGGCAGTCACGCTTGAAAATTCTCTACTTGACCAAACCTACAACACACCAGCTTTGGCGACTATTCACATGTTCTTGTCTCAGCTCGAGTGGATGCTCGAAAACGGGGGCCTTGAGTTCGCTGCATCCAGGTCCGACGCATCTGCTGAAAACCTTTATGGATGGGCCGAGAAGTCAGATTATGCAACTCCTTACGTGTCTGTTCCGGCCATGCGTAGCCACGTCGTCGGAACCATAGATTTCGATCCGTCTGTAGATCATGCCCAAGTTGCGAAGGTTTTAAGAGCTAACGGGATCGTTGATGTAGAGCCGTACAGGAAGCTTGGTAGGAACCAACTCCGGATCGCGATGTTTCCGGCCATAGATCCCGACGACGTCCAGGCCCTAACTGAATGCATCGACTTCGTGGTCAGCGCAATCAGTGAATGAGGTCGAGGTCGCTTTTTGACTTCGTCGTTCTCGGGTTTGTCTGGGGAAGTGCCTATTCGCTAATTGCGGTCGCACTAGAAGGGATGACCCCCCTCCAAGTGGCTCAAGTGAGGACGATGGGCGGTGCGGTGGTTCTGCTTATCGTTCTGTTCGTGAGTTCGGCCGAGCGCAACGCCCTCTCTCTGACCCCAAAATTCCTGGTTGCGATGCTCGGTTCAGGTCTGATTTCGACGGCGGCTCCCTATTTACTCATCTCTTGGGGGGAGACTAAAGCGCCATCGGCAATTGCAGGAATGCTCGGTGCAACGACACCGATCTTCACTGCGATCATGGCACCCATTCTGTTGAAAGAGAGGCTGGGATTCAGGCGGGGGGTTGGCGTCGCTATTGGACTTGGTGGCATGCTGCTCATTTTCCACCCGTGGCAGGGATCTGCAAGAGGAGACGTTGTCGCCGAATTAGCTGTCGTCGTTGCTGCCGCACTTTACGGATTGAGTTTCATATACCTGAAACGTTTTGTCTATCCGATTGGGGCCTCCACGAAGGCGATAGCCGCAGGTCAGATCGTCATGGCCAGCTTGGTCCTTCTATGTATTCACCCAACTGGCCCTGCGGTACTGTTTAGGGCTGGCATCAGAGTTGATTCGGCCATCCTCACGCTGGGAATTCTGCAGACCGGTTTTGCGGCTGTCCTGAGCGTCAGACTCGTCAAGTCGGTAACTGCTTCTGTCTCGAGTTCGGTCACATACCTGATCGCCCTTGTCTCTGTGTTTGAGGGGTTCGTTTTTCAGCACCAGAGTCTCGGGGTAATATTTTTTGTCGGTGGGGCAGTGACAATGATCGGCTTGGTAATTGCGTCGACGGGCGAAGAGTCAACACGCAGGATGGGTATCAGACGGTCGAGGGCAACCACTGCATCCTAACACTCTCGAATCGGGTAATGTCCGATTCATACCTGAGCGAAAGCCCAATGTCGTCCAACCCCTCGATGAACCTATTTTGGGTGAAGTCATCTAGAGGGAAGGGCTCACTGATACCTAATTCAGCGATCTCTACCTCGCGCTTAGCAATATCGATCGCTATCAGCATCTGCGGGTTATTCTCGATACCAGCCCAGATCTTTTCAACCACTGCTTGTGGAAGGACGACAGGGACAAGTCCGGCCTTGGTGGAGTTGTTGCGGAAGATATCGCCGAAACGAGACGAGATGACCGCTTCGAAGCCATAGTCGGTCAGAGCCCAGACTGCATGCTCACGGGAGGATCCAGTTCCGAAGTTCAAACCAGCCACGAGAATTCTTGCGCCAGCGTACCGCTGGTCGTTGAGTACGAAGGACGGGTCGTCTCTCCATTCGCCGAACAGTCCGGCACCAAATCCGGTCCTTTCGATCCTCTTCAGCCAGTCGCTCGGGATGATTTGATCGGTGTCCACGTCCGACCTCTTGAGCGGAATAGCTGTGGACTCTATGCGGCTAATTGGTTTCACTCTGACTCCTGTGGGTTGTGCCAGACGGGGCGATCCTGGCTGATGACTTCTGTTTTTTGGAACCGTCGGTTCAACTATGGCTCAAGATCACTTGGAGACGCAAAGGTCCCAACAATTGCAGTTGCTGCGGCGACTTCGGGAGAGACGAGGTGAGTTCGTCCACCCCTGCCCTGACGTCCCTCGAAGTTCCGATTCGAAGTCGACGCGGCCCTCTCACCAGGCTTGAGTTGGTCTGGATTCATGCCAAGGCACATGGAACACCCGGGTTCGCGCCACTCGAAGCCGGCCCCGGTGAATAGTCGGTCCAGTCCCTCCGCTTCGGCCTGCTGCTTTACTCGGTGGGAGCCAGGCACTACCATGGCGCGCATCCCATCCTTGACGTGCCTTCCGGCGACGACTTTCGACGCCGCACGTAGATCCTCGATCCTGGAGTTAGTACAAGACCCTATGAAGACCGTATCAACCTTGATCTGGCGGATAGCGGTGCCAGCGGTAAGGCCCATGTAGGTGAGGGCCCTCTCGGCGGCCTCTTTTAGGTCGGGTTCGGAGATCTGGGCAGGATCCGGCACGACACCATCAAGCTTGGCAACCTGGCTCGGATTGGTTCCCCATGAGACATACGGGGCGAGGTTGGTCGCGTCGATCCTGACCTCTTTGTCGAAGGTCGCATCTGCGTCGGTGTTGAGTGTCTTCCAGTAAGCGACTGCAGCGTCAAACTCCGCACCTTTGGGAGCATGGTCGCGGCCCCGGATGTATTCGAAGGTGATCTCGTCTGGTGCGATCATCCCCGCTCTTGCTCCCGCTTCGATACTCATGTTGCAGATTGTCATTCTTGCTTCCATGCTGAGCTCTGAAATAGCGTTGCCGCGGTACTCTATGACGTAGCCGATGCCACCGCCGGTACCTATTTCGCCGATTATGGCGAGAATCAGATCCTTTGCAGTTACTCCTTTAGGGAGACTTCCGTCCACTGTGACGGCCATCTTCTTTGGCCTAATTTGTGGAAGTGTTTGAGTTGCGAGCACGTGTTCCACTTCGGATGTCCCGATTCCAAATGCGAGAGCACCGAACGCTCCATGGGTCGCGGTATGGGAGTCGCCGCAAACTATGGTCATCCCCGGAAGGGAGTAGCCCTGCTCTGGCCCGATGACGTGAACGATTCCCTGGTTGGGGTCTCCCATCGGGAAAAGTGTGACGCCGAACTCCCTGCAGTTTGAGTCGAGTACCTGCAGTTGCTTAGCCGAGATCGGATCCTTCACTGGTTTGTCGATGTCAGTTGTCGGAACGTTGTGGTCTGCCGTTGCCAGCGTCAAGTCAGGTCGACGAACCTTCCGATTAGCGAGCCTCAGTCCGTCAAAAGCCTGAGGAGAGGTGACTTCGTGGATCAGGTGGAGATCGATGTAGAGCAGGTCGGGCTCTCCCTCTGTACTCTTGACAACGTGCTGATCCCAGACCTTCTCTGAAAGCGTCCGCCCCATCTCTTCTCCGCCTATCCGAATCTTCTGACTTCTGTGATCAATCTAGCCTCGGTATGGATCGTGCAAACCGTCGAGATGCGTCAGGTGATGTCGGAACGGGTGACCTCGGTGCTTGTGCGGCCACTGCCCACCCAATGAGTGTGTTTCATGCGCCAAGGCGCCGTACACCAATCTTGCTGGTTCTCTGATTTGGAGCCCCGGCACATCCGCCAAGTAGTGGCCTAGGGATTGCGGATCCTGTAAGTCGGTTGGAAGTGCATCATTCGGCCGGCGGGCTGACAAGGAGACAGTCTGTATCTAGTTGTTAAGCCAACGTGAGACAGCCGCCGCTTACGCCGAACTAACTTTCATATCATGCGTCTGGAACGCTCTTAATGGGCGGAATCCCAGGCTACGGTCCATCCCACGGCTGACAAGTGGCTCCCTGATATCCAGCCGCGCTGTGGTAATGATCGGATCCTCCTGCCAACTGAATCGATGCTCGCCTGCACACCTACTTGTGGCTGAACGTACTCAGCGGCGCTTGCGGAGTCGATTTCAAATTGGGCTATTTGACAACTACAAAGACGGAGCATTCGCCTGCAGTGTCTTTACGAACGAGCCACTGATTCAGGCGGAAGTTAACAACTATGTGGTTGCTCATCTACGGGTGGAGATCGCGAAGGAGGTAACCACCCCGACTACCTCAAACATGGTTCTCCGTAACTTCTGCTTCGATTGGGACGTGTGGTCGAAGTATCTTTTACCTAACTTATTGCCCAACTAGCTTTGCGGAATGAGCTGACAGTTATGCAGGTGGAAGCTACAACTGCCACCGGCCCGTAGCTAGGTTTGGTCGGAAGGTCCAATAATCGACCATGGACTTGGAAACTTGGATGTCGGTTCGCCTAGGCGGTGGGGAAGTATCGACGTCAAATGTCCACGCACCATTTAGCTAACCCCCGGTCGATCTGCAGCCAAGTATGTGACGCTCACGCTGACGAGATGGTTTGAGAACGCCGCAGGTGACTCGGTTGCAACTTTGGCTACCACTAAATCTTAGGTCGGACTAAAACCGTGCCTAGTTGGAGAATCGGACAATAGTAACCGACAACGCTCCACCTGGCGCCTCGTATTGGACCACCTCTCCTACCTTGCGGCCAATGAGAGCTGACCCAAGTGGCGAGGTCGGTGATACTACGTCCACTCCTGGCCGCTTCTCCTCAATGGAACCCACGAGGAATGCGTAGGTATCTTCGTCACCCTCGTAGCGAAGGTGCACAACGACTCCGGGCACGACCTCAATAGACTCGGACGTACCGCCGACTATTTCGCAATCGGACAGTATCGCCTGAATCTGACGGATCCGTGCCTCCATCTTGCCCTGGCTGTCCTTTGCGGCGTGATAGTCGCCATTCTCCTTCAAATCACCAAGGGCCCGAGCGGCCTCAATAGCGTTCGCTATTTCGATCCTGCCACGTGTCGTGAGGTCCTCTAGTTCTGCTTGCAGCCGTTCGAAGGCGTCGATGGAAAGAGAATGCGTGCTCACGGGTATCTAAGTTAGTCACGTTGTTGACCCCGGCAGACCGGCTATCGGGTTCTCGGTCTGTTGGACCTTGGTTTGTATCATTGAGAGGCTTGAATTGTGCAAGAGTGCCAGATCGTTCCGCAGCGCCGCTAGCTTAACTAGTCGAATGAAAAACTTCACGCCGCATTCAGCAGTCGTAGTAGCTATTGGGTAGCTCACACCGATCTGGTGTGAGCATCTGACCGACCACATCTGTGGGCGGTCTTTTTATTTTGGAGCGCGTTCTCCGAGTTCGGAGAGGCTCCAGCCTTAGCCCTACCTCTTATCTGGGTGGATAGGTGTGTATAGCGTTTGGGGGTCATAGTGGGCGGGCATCGGATCGCAGTCATCGGAGGAGATGGCATTGGTCCCGAGGTTAGTTTCGAAGCTTTGAAGGTCGCAAGGTCTACTGGAGTCAAGCTTGAGACTGTCGAGTACGAACTCGGCGCAGCGCATTACGTGAATACTGGAGAAGTCCTGCCTGATGGCGTACTTCAGGAGCTGAAGGGTTTTGAAGCGATAGTCCTTGGGGCGATTGGTCCCGCTATCGGATCCAAGGAGGTGCCGTCAGGTGTCCTGGAGAGAGGATTACTGCTGAAGCTAAGGTTCGACCTCGACCTCTATGTAAATCACCGCCCTTTCATATCTCCTTCTGATATTGAACTTTCACCAGAGAAACGTGTCGACATGGTGGTAATCCGAGAGAATACGGAAGGCACCTATGCGGGAGAAGGCGGATTCCTCCGGAAAGGCACTTCTCAAGAGGTAGCGACCCAGGGGTCGGTGAATACACGTTTCGGTGTCGAAAGGGTCGTGAGGTACGCGTATGACCTAGCGTCCAAGCGAGAAAGAAAACACCTTACCTTGGTGCACAAGACCAACGTACTTACCTTCTCGGGGGACCTCTGGTCTCGTACTTTCGAAGAGGTTGGTGCAGAGTATTCTCAGGTTGAGGTGGCGTACAATCACGTCGATGCATCTTGTATCTACATGGTTGAAAACCCGGCCCGATATGACGTCATCGTGACGGACAACCTATTCGGTGACATTATCACTGACCTTGCCGGTGCGGTATCAGGCGGAATTGGCCTAGCGGCTTCGGCGAACCTGAATCTGAACAGAACCGGCCCATCGCTTTTCGAACCCGTACACGGAGCGGCTCATGACATAGTGGGTACGGGTAGAGCGAATCCGATTGCAGCGATACGTTCAGCTGCGCTCATGCTCGACTTCCTCGGCGAGGTGGACGCAGCTCAGTCGATCAATAAGGCCCTGGAAATTCCACCACCAGCGGGCATGTCTACGTCGGCAATTGGCGACTTCTACGCAGAAAGGGTTTGAGATGCCAATCACTACAACTAACAAGATCTGGATGGACGGGGAGATGGTGAATTGGGCGGATGCCCAGATTCACGTGCTCACCCACGGACTCCATTACGGCTCGGGTGTGTTTGAAGGTATACGGGCTTATCCAACGGATTCCGGCCCGGCCGTGTTCAGGCTTAAGGAGCATATCGACAGACTGTTCCTATCTGCCAAAATCCTAATGATGGAGATTCCATTCTCACCAGAAGAACTGGTTGAGGCGACCAAATCGGTCGTCAAGGTGAACGAACTCGACTCCTGCTACCTTAGGCCGATCGCCTACCTCGGTTACGGCGAGATGGGCCTAAATCCTCTCAACTGTGAGGTTAATGTCGCCATTGCAGCATGGCCGTGGGGTGCATACTTAGGTGACGACGGTATTGCAAATGGAATTCGGGTCAAGATCAGCTCCTGGCAGAGGCACGATCCCAACTCGGTCCCTCCAGCGGCAAAATGCACAGGTATGTATGTCAACTCTTCGCTTGCAAAGGTGGAGGCGGTCAAGTCTGGGTACGATGAGGCGATCATTCTCTCCTCAAGCGGAGTTGTATCTGAGTGCACTGGAGAGAACATATTCGTCTACAGGAACGGGAAATTGATTACACCTCCCACCTCGGCTGGGGCTTTAGAGGGGATAACCCGATCTGCGATCATGGAAATTGCAAGTGACCTTGGCGTGAAGGTTGTGGAGGAGAACTTGCTCAGGTCAGACCTCTACCTCTCCGACGAGATGTTTCTCACCGGAACAGCGGCCGAGGTGGTGCCAGTTGCGTCGGTCGATGACCGGAAGGTTGGCCAGGGTCGACCGGGTGAGATTACAAAGGCGATACAGTCCGTGTACTTCGACGCGGTCAGGGGAAGGGCACCGAAGTACAAAGCCTGGCTCGACCATGTCATCTGATCTTCCAGTAGGGGTCCTGCCCGAGTTCGTTGAGGTTTACGATACGACGCTCAGGGACGGGTCCCAACAGGAAGGGCTTTCCCTAACCGTAGATGACAAGTTGCGTGTAGCTCAACAGCTGGACCTACTAGGTGTTACCTATATCGAGGGAGGTTGGCCGGGGGCGAACCCGAAGGATGAGGAGTTCTTCAGGCGAGCTCCAAAGGAGTTGAATCTGACTACGGCCGAGCTAGTAGCTTTCGGGTCCACTCGCAGACCGAGTTCCGAGACTAGTACCGACCCTGTTCTGAGGGCGTTGGTGAACGCAGAGACTGAAACTGTGTGTATCGTCGCGAAATCTTGGGACTACCACGTAGTCGAAGCATTGCGGACCACCCTCGACGAGGGTGCCAAGATGGTAAGCGATTCCGTTAAGTACCTGGTTTCAAGCGGTCGGAAAGTGTTTTTGGATGCTGAGCACTTCTTCGATGGGTATAAGGCAAACCCGGAGTACGCACGTCGCATAATGTTGGCAGCGCAAGACGCTGGTGCAACCTCATTGGTGATGTGCGATACTAACGGCGGTACGCTCCCTTTCGAAGTTGAAGAGATTATCGGCGAACTCCGCGACCACTTCTCCGTTCAGCTCGGTGTGCACTTCCACAATGACTCAGGATGTGCGGTAGCGAACTCGGTGACGGCGGTGAGAATGGGCGTCACCCAGGTCCAAGGTTGTGTCAATGGATACGGCGAAAGGACTGGCAACGCCGACCTCTCGACGACGATTCCCAATCTGAGTTTGAAAATGGGCGTTCAGACGATACCGAGGGAGAGAATTCGTATTCTCAGTTCCGTTTCGAGGCACATTGCGGAGATTGTCAATGTCCCGCCGAATCCACAGGCTCCTTACGTTGGACACTCTGCGTTCGCGCACAAGGCAGGGCTCCACGTCTCCGCACTTGCACGGAAGAAAGACGCTTACGAACACATCGATCCCGCAGAAGTTGGAAATGGAACGCGCTACGTAGTTTCCGAGATGGCAGGAAGGCAGTCAGTAGCTGTCAAGGCCGAAGAGCTTGGCCTTTCACTCGAAGGTGACGAGGTCAAAAGAGTTCTAGATCACCTGAAGGAGCTCGAATATAAGGGTTATCACTTTGAGGCTGCAGATGGCTCGCTTGAGCTACTAATGAGGTCAGCGACTGGTTGGAGCCAGCAGTATTTCACACTCGAGTCGTTCAGAGTTATGACCGACTACCGGGAGGGTGGTGACGCTGTCACGGAGGCGACTGTGAAGGTTCTTGTTGACGGAAGCCGAGTGATAGCCACAGCAGAAGGAAATGGCCCGGTGAACGCACTCGATGGTGCGTTACGTAAGGCATTGGTACCTCACTTCGAAGGCCTTGCGAACATGCACCTCACAGACTTCCGGGTCAGGGTATTGGACTCCACCCTTGGAACTGGTGCCGCAGTGCGCGTACTGCTCGACTCGACTGACGGCTCGGAGAGCTGGGCGACGATGGGAGTCTCGCCCAACATCATTGAGGCGTCGTGGCATGCCCTTGTGGACTCCATTGTCCTTGGACTTGTACGATTGGCGGGGCAAGGCGAGGCGAAATAGTGCGCGAGACGCACCTGCGACTAGAGTCGAGTTGTTAACTAGTTCGCACCTTGGAGGATTCACCCAGTGACACAGCCAGACTATGTTCCGATTCTCGATCGGGAGTCCGTCAGGGTCTTCTGGTCGCAGCCGGTCCCGGATCGCAAAAGGGTGGAGCGTAAGGCCGAACTCAGTAGACCTGACCAGCACAAGGGATCGCGTAGGGGGAATCCTGGCCCCGATCAAGGTTATGCACTGCTTTTGGCAGTTGACTTAGAGGGAACTCTGCAGCTTGCTGAACATGAACATGAATCTGACGCAATCGCCGCCGTTGTAGCACTCGGAATGAAGCGAGCATCGCTTTTCGGCAGAGCACCTATCAAGGCTGATCTTGAGGTAGCTGCAGTACTACTCGGCTTTCGAGGTGGGGCAGATGAGGACATGTTGGCTCAGAGGAGTGAATTGATCCACGGGGTGAGCCACGACTATCAACGCGTTCTCGACCTGGTTGACGCAGTGTCTGAGGCTGCATTGCGGTCGACTATGGAGGTCGCCAAGAAAATGTATAGCAATTCTGCAAACTGAATCCGACTCTTGCAGCGAGAGCGAGATTCACCTAGTTCCAGAGCCCTAATCGCGGCGGCACTAAAATTCGAGATAACGATCTAATGAGCGATTAAAAAAGAAGAGGCACCCCCAAACACTGGGGGTGCCTCTCTCCATTTCTGACAGGAATTACGACTTGTTACTCCTGTAGTAGTCCTTCCATATCAGCTTGTAGATGCCAACTTTTTCCGGTATGGCACGTAGACCGGGTATGAACGGGACGAGGGCAAGAGCCAGGGTCAGGACGATCATGGTAGCCATGACCTCAACATCTGCGTTGGTCGAAGTCGAATATGGCTTTACCTGGTACCACATCGTGTAAAGCCACAACCATGCCTGTCCTGGATAGCTTCCAGTCTCGTTCATCATGCCCCATTGGCTGCCCGTAAGGTGGTCTGCCTGAGCGAGACTGGCAAGATACCCACCGTCGGCGATGAATAGGAGTGGCTTGGTGTAATTGGTCCCGTAGAACTGGGTGGAACTCTCGAGCGCTCCGTCTAGTCCACCTGACTGTGCCATTACAAGCTCTTGATTCATTAACTCTGGCACCGGTCCGGAATTGGAACTGGGCATACTGACCGAGTCGCCTGCCGTCTGCTTGGCTTTGTTCAGTGCCTTGTCATAGGCGGCCATCCAGGTTGTCTGCTGTTGCGTACTGGCCGACTTCCAAGTCTGGATTGCAGTTGTAAGGGCCGGATTGTTTGGAACCGTGGATAGTGGAGCGAGCACGAAATCGACTGTCGGGTTGACCGGAATGTGGACACCCACAGCGTTTTCAATTGATATGGGGCCGAGCTTTTGACCGGTTCCGGGCACGTTGTTGTATGGTGCACCATACGTCGCAGTGGCAGACGTGCCGGCGAGCTCGGATGCTGCCGTAGTTACGAAGTCGACCGGATCGGCGTGTGACCAACTCTTAATGGTTACTGGTGCCATGTCAGGAGAGGAGAATACGAAAGAGAACAGTAGTGTCGCAATTGCAACCACAACGAATCCGATCGTGAACTCCTTGATTATGTCGTAGGGGCGATACTTTCCCGACCAAGGCTTTGAGTCCGCCATAGGATCGCTGTTTGCCTTTATTGGCGGCACGACGCCACGGAGCCGCACCTGCATTACGTGCACACCAACGATCAGAAGGACGATGAGTGGCAGTAGCAGTATGTGCCACATGAACATCTGACCAAAGTTCAGCACGTTGAAGAATGCGCCGATCCCCATTGAATTCATGCCATCCTTCGCCTGAGTGGAGATCCACTGCGAGTCAAAGTTTTGCTGGGAGACGTATCCGGTAAATGCTGCGCCTACCGAAGTGAGGAATGCGAGTACGCCGGTGATCCAGGTCAGAGAGCGCTTTCCTCTCCAAGCCGCCATGAAGAACTTACCCCAGAGATGGACGACCATGAACAAGAAGAAGAGTTCAACACTCCAAAGGTGCAGCGAATTTACGAAATGTCCGAGTCCGGATTCGTGCCACCATGACGGTCCCTCAAGCGCCAGCAGAGCGCCGGAGATTGCTACTACCAGGAAAGCCGATAATGTAAGTACGCCGAATACGTAGATCCAGCTGGAGACGTACTCTGGCTGGCGATCTGGCATCAACTTCTCAGGAGGCAGGTATGTGAGGGCCTTTCTCCTGAGCTTTGCCGTCCATTGACTGGCATCCTCCGGTAGGCCGGCCATCTTGCTAGGGGTGCCTTCGTCCCTACTACGGCTACCTTCCTCTACTGGCGTCATAGTCACTTCTGGTCACTTCCCTTGTGGTGTGGGAACGGCACGAGAACCGCCGCAAAAAATAGAACGATGAGCACGATAATGACTGCAAGGTTGCCGTATGAGATCTCGATAAAGCCCCAATGTAAGTAGTGACCAGGTCCATCGAGATTTATGAGCGCGGCGAAAATACCAGCAAGTGCTGTTAGCGAAGCCATTCAGCTCACCTCCTTCCTGTTGGACAAAGACCTGTGCCTATTTAACCCCGACTCTATCAAAGGCGCGAAGGGGACAAATACCGTATCTCGCAAGCGTAAGTCCCGCCAAAGGTCCCTTCTGTGCCGATGAGCGGGTATTAAGTTGGATTTGAGCGTTCGGCCCTCGCATTGGAGCAGTTCAGTCTTGTTGACGATTCCCTGTTGCGTAGGGTTAGTTCTTCGGAATCGCCGACCAGGCGGCGTCTTTGTCGTTACGGGGCTCGCCGGGAAGCCCGAGCACTCTTTCGCCGAGAATATTCTTCATTATCTCTGATGTTCCACCCTCTATCGAGTTCGCTCTCGATCTGAGGAAGGTCTTAGCGATATCTCGCTCTCCTACGGCTGACCTCGAATAGTCGGGACGAGTCATCTCGTAAGATCCGTACAGGAGTCCCTCAGGTCCCATGAGTTCCACGCTGTACTCATAGATCTTCTTGTTCAACTCGGCATACGCAAGCTTTGCAACTGACCCCTCCGGTCCAGGGTTTCCAGCCTTGCGGAGCTGTCCGGCCCTGATGTTGGTGAGCCTCAGAGCCTCCGCTTCGGTCCAAAGTTTCATCAACTCCTCGCGCTCGGCCGCATCATGGCTTCCCGTCCGGTCCCATACCCGAATGGCGTCCCCGATTGCTCCTCCACCCCGAGGAGTTATGTTTCCGCCGATGGAAACTCTTTCGTTCATGAGCGTGGTGATAGCGACCGACCAGCCATTTCCGATGTCGCCAAGTCGCTGGAGGTCTGGTATTCGAGCCTCCGTGAAGTAGACCTCATTGAACTCCGCCTCGCCCGTCATTTGACGCAGTGGGCGAACCTCCACGCCAGGTGAGTGCATGTCAACTACGAAATAAGTCAACCCCTTGTGCTTTGGTGCAGAAGGTTCTGTCCTAGCTACGAGCATTCCCCAGTTTGAGACATGGGCGAGAGTGGTCCACACCTTCTGTCCGGTGATGACCCACTCGTCCCCGTCCCGAACCGCTCTAGTTGATAATGAGGCTACATCTGATCCTGCTCCGGGTTCAGAAAAGAGCTGACACCAGATGTCTTCGCAGGTGAAACAGCGGCGAAGCAGCTTTTCTGAGAGCTCCCTTGAGCCGTGCGTGAAGAGGGTGGGCATACCCATCCCTACCCCTATCGGATTCCTCATGAAGCTGTTGGGAGCCCCTGCTTGCCTGAGTCGGGACGATACCATCTCTTGGAAAGACGGGGATACTCCAAGTCCACCGAGACCTTCAGGAAACTGTACGTAGGCTAGGCCGAGATCGAACTGTGCGCCCCAGAATTCCTGTGCTGAGACCTGGTCAGGCGGAAAATCCTCCAATAGTTTGGCGATTGCCCCCCTAACAGTTTCGACGTCTTTGAGACTCCCATAGAGTTCGTCTTCCTGCTGGGTGATTGACATCTACTCCCCTGTCATCGATAGGTGTGGATTCGAAATTCTCTGGCGTGCCTGTGGAGGCATCACACTTGTCGAATTCTAGATCAAGATGAGCGGGAGTAAGATTCGCGACTGAAGTTGTCTGGCAGGTTTGTTGGGTGAGACATTTTGGCGTTCGACCACTTCGGGTTTATTGTTGGGAAGTTATAAAGATCTGGAGGAACCAATGTCCGCGTTTGGTCTCGATGAGTCACAAAGGGAGTTCTCCGAGGTGATGACGTCATTCGTTGCCGACAAAATCGCCCCTAACGCCGCAAAGGTTGATTCCGAGGGTCAGTTCCCTTGGGATAACTTCAGAGCATGTGTTGCGATGGACCTACCAGCGATGGGCGTCCCCTCGGAATATGGGGGCATTGGTGCCGACCATGTCACCCAGGCCATAATGGTCGAGAAGCTGGCCAGCGGATGTGGATCTACCAGTCTTGCGATCCTGATTTCCAAGCTGGGGATGATTCCCGTCATCAATTGGGGCTCGGAGCAGCTGAAAGCAAAATACCTGCCGCGCGTAGCTTCGGGTGAGGCGCAGGCTTCGTACTGCCTGTCAGAGGCTGATGCCGGTTCTGACGTAGCGGCAATGCAAACTAAGGCCGTGCGAGACGGTGATGACTACGTGATTACCGGAACCAAGTATTGGATAACGAATGCTGGAATCTCTGACACGTATACGGTCTTCGCCAAGACTGACCCTGAGGCTGGCTACCGAGGGATATCTGCGTTCTTGGTCGAAGCTGACTGGGGGGTCAAGGTCGCGAAGCTTGAGAAGAAGCTAGGTATGCGGGGAAGCCCAACGGGGGAGGTCATCTTCGATGAGGTCAGGGTCCCGAAGGAGAATCTGGTAGGTGAAGAAGGCGAGGGATTCTACCTAGCGATGAAGACGCTCGATCGCTCCAGGCCAACCATTGGCGCCCAAGCTGTCGGCATTGCCCAAGGTGCGCTCGACTATGCCGTGAAGTACATCTCGGATCGGAAGCAGTTCGGCAGGCGCATCTCTGACAATCAAGGAATTCAGTTCATGGTAGCCGACATGGCCATGAAGATCGAGGCTGCCCGGCTTCTGGTCTATCGTGCTTGTTCGCTGGTAGATGGTGATCCGGACGGCGAACTTACTAAGTTCGGGGCAATTGCCAAGGCCTTCGCTTCTGATGTCGCTATGGCGGTCACTGTCGATGCACTGCAGCTACTTGGAGGGTACGGGTATACCAACGACTTCCCAATGGAGAGATTCCTTCGCGATGCCAAGATTACCCAGATCTACGAGGGGACTAACCAGGTCCAGCGCATGGTGATTGCCCGTCAGGTAATCGGCGGGTAGCCGCTCGCACATCGTCGCTGCCGGTGTTAGGTCAATTCTGACCGGCTAGTCCTCCAATGTCGCCAGTAGTGAAATAGCTAGCTGTGACTAATAGGTGGAGTAAAACCGTAGCGACAGATTGGTCCGGTGATTTTTCAGGCCGATCGATTTCCGTCTAGCGTCTAGCCAGACGTAAGTTTGTCGTCTTTTTACGGAGGTGTGGCTTTGCTGTCCAGAGTCGGAGTAGTTGGTTGTGGCTTAATGGGTTCCGGCATTGCCGAAGTGTCTGCGAGAGCCGGACTCGAAGTCGTCGTCGTGGAGGCGAGTCCTGACGCGCTCGCTAAAGGGCAGGAGCGGATCACGAACAGCCTTGAAAGGGCGGCAAGAGCAAATAAAATCTCGCAGGAGGAAAGGGATTCGGCCTTAGCGAGACTCCGATATTCAGCAGACCTCTCAGAGCTGTTTGACCGAGATGTGGTGATCGAGGCCATCATTGAAGCCGAGCATGAGAAGGCTGAGGTCTTCAGCAAGTTAGATGCCGTGGTGGAGTCGGATAACGCGATTCTCGCCTCGAATACCTCATCGATTCCCATCATGAAGCTAGCGATGGCAACTAAGCGTCCGGCGTCAGTGGTGGGAATCCACTTTTTCAACCCTGTCCCGGTTCTTCCTCTCGTCGAAATAGTCTCTTCGCTGCTCACTTCGGAATCTACAGAACAAAAGGCCGAGGAGTTTGCTAGGGACGTACTCGGCAAGACGGTGATCAGGTCCAAGGATCGAGCAGGCTTCATTGTAAATGCGCTGCTGATACCGTACATACTTTCCTCGGTTCGAATGTTTGAGTCTGGTTTTGCAACAGCGGAGGATATAGACGAAGGCATGGTCAAGGGGTGTGCGCATCCGATGGGTCCACTTGCCCTCGCCGATCTGATAGGGCTGGACACCACGATGGCTGTGGCGCAATCGCTCTACGAAGAGTTCAAAGAGCCGCTTTATGCCCCACCCCCACTGCTTTCAAGAATGTGCGATGCGGGCCTCCTGGGCAGAAAGAGCGGCAGGGGGTTTTACAACTACCGCTGAGCTTTCAGAAGCAGCATTCTGGACCGGTGTTCAACTCCGTGGCCATCAAGCACCTCTTCTACATTCGTGCGTGCATCTCCAACTAGCATCTCTGGACATGTCCACGCCACCCCGAGTACGATTCGCACCGTCGCCCACTGGATTCTTTCACGTAGGCGGCGCAAGGACGGCCCTGTTCAACTGGCTTTTCGCCAAGCAGTCCGGAGGACAGTTCATACTCCGCATAGAGGATACTGATGAAGCCAGAAACAAAGAGGAGTGGGTAGAGGGGATCAAATCAGCGCTGCTTTGGCTCGGTATCACTTGGGATGAGGGGCCGTATCGCCAGTCTGAGCGGGTCGAGTCGTACAGAAAATTGGCGGCCGATCTGCAAACTAATGGTTCGGCGTACTACTGCGACTGTACGCGTGAAGAGATCGACTTGCGGATCAAAAAGGCCGGAAGACCACCAGGTTATGACGGATTTTGTCGAGATCGGGGACTCGATTATGTTGAAGGTCGCGCCCTAAGGTTCCGAACACCCGACACTGGAGAGACGGTTGTAGATGACCTCGTGAGGGGGCCGGTTGTCTTTGAGAACAAGAATATTGAGGACTTCATCCTTATGAAAGGGAACGGTGCCCCACTTTTTGTTCTTGCTAATGTTGCGGACGACCTGGACATGAGGATCACTCATGTGATCAGAGCGGAGGAGCATCTACCGACGACTCCAAAGGCAATCATGGTCTATCGAGCCCTCAGGGAGACGCCGCCGAGCTTTGCACACCTACCGGTACTCGTGAATGAGAAGAGGCAGAAGCTCTCCAAGCGCCGTGACAGGGTGGCGGTAGAAGACTTCCGAGACCAAGGATTTCTGGCAGTGGCGATGGAGAACTACTTAGTGCTGCTCGGTTGGAGTCCGGGAGACGATCGTGAGTTCTTGACGCGAGATGACGAAGTAGAGCTGTTCCATCTGGATAGGGTCGGTCATTCACCATCGTTCTTCGATGTGACCAAGATGCTCCACTTCAATAAACATTACATTGCGCTCATGTCGCCTATGGAACTACTAGATGTTAGTCGCCCGTTCCTGGATTCCCTCGAAAGCTGGAGTGGGGATCCCGAACAGGTAGAGGCATTCCTTGCATTAGCGCCGGACCTATTGACCCGCGTCTCACTTCTATCCGAAGTTCCGGACATGGTCAATTTCCTTTTCGCGCATGACCTGGCCATTGACGATGCCATCCTCACTGAGATGCGCAAAGACGTTGTTGCGTCGTCAATCCTTTCGCTAACTGCAGAGGCGCTCTCTTCGCTCGAGCATTTCGACGCAGAACATCTGGAGATGTTGGCTCGAAACATGGCCGAGGAGATGTCGCTGAGTCTTCGAAAGCTGCAGGCACCACTTCGGATTGCTATCACGGGGAAAAAAGTTGGACCACCACTTTTCGGAGCAATGGCGGTTTTGGGTAGAGATATGTGTATTTCGCGTTTGCGCGATCTGAACCAGCAGTTGGGTGTCTAGGGAGATGCTGGCAACTCCTGATACGGAGAAGTCGGCGAGACACCCATCCCACCACAGCTTGAGGCCTTTGACCCTGGTTCTATCGGTGCTGTTAGTGTTCATAGGGTACTTTCTAACTAATCTTTGGCTCGTCTTCAATGAGTCAAATGTGAGCACCTCCAGTGTTGCTCCTGCGGCTATTGTCATGGGAGCGGCAGAATTTAATGGCAGACCTTCACAGGTCTTCAAGGCCCGGCTTGAACAGGCTCTGAGACTCTATGAGGATGGGCAGACAAAACAGATCTTCGTTGTCGGTGGATCCTTGGTGGGAGACAAGTATTCCGAAGCCGGGGTTGGTCGGACCTTTCTGATTGCCCACGATGTTCCGGCAAATGAGGTTGTGGCGGTACCTCGTGGCGACGACTCTTATGAGTCGATCGAAGCAGCTGCTTCGATCATCCGGAAATCCTCTGCGAGAGCCGTGATCATGGTGTCGGACTCATTCCACTCCTACCGTATCGTTCAGATCGCCGACTCTTTGGGATTGATAGCCCAGCCCTCCCCTGACAGGAACTCACCCATTATGGGAGTTCTCAAATTCGACTACATGCTTAGGGAGGCCGTCGCAGTCTCGGCCGGTCGCATCTTTGGCTATCGGACCCTGTCAGAATTGCGGCACGGTGAACCGGCTATTCCGCTATGGTGAATGGTGGTCTTATGGCCATTCGGGGGTGGTGTAATCGGCAACACTACAGGTTCTGGCCCTGTCATTGGGGGTTCGAGTCCTCCCCCCCGAGCTACGAAGGTGGGTGCTTAGTATCCACCTTCGTTTCGCGATTGCGGGCAACTTGAGGACTGTTGAGTTCCGTGTAATCACTAAGCTGCTAGGTCTGAAATTGCTTTGGCCCCATCGTCTAGGGGACTAGGACACCACCCTCTCAAGGTGGAGACACGGGTTCGAACCCCGTTGGGGCTGCCAAGGTGTGCTTATTTTAGGGGCGCTCAGTGCGTCACGGAGCTGAGCAATCGGACGGGATTCTTGCTTAGTACATCCTGTCTGTGGCGCTCGTCTTCACGTACTCGGAGCGACAAGTGGGCGTGTCCCCTAACGTTGTAATATATTGGCGGCGTCTGAGTTGGTGAAGTACTTTCACGGCTTATAGGATTCTGGTGGGGTGTCAGCTCTCTGAGATCTCCCAGCAACTGAAGCGACGAAGGTGCTTCAGTTGTAATTGTGAGAAAACAAGCAGAAAACACCTTCGTCCTTTCCGATGCTAGTGAAATCCTCGAGGCCCTCGTCGGCTTGAAGGATGTGAGAGTGCTGCACTACCAGCGCCCCATAATCTATTTTGGAGGAACGACTCACATTATGGGTGGATCAGTTTTCTCGGAGCTCCTCAACTGGGGGGACAAATGAGGATCAATAGATTCGGAAAATCTATTGGACTTGTTGTTGGGGCGTTGTCGCTATCGACAGCGGCGGTAGGGGTAGCTGGGTCAGCGGCCTGGGCAAGTGTCACGATCCCAACGCCGATTCGGGTCCCATTGACTCAAGTAGGTGTAACGCGAGTCGCGACTGTGACCGACGGTATGAGCCAAATATACTTTGCGAATGGTACCTCTGCGATCGTTCCTTCGACTGTCGCTTCGGGAGTGCGTATTACGGGCGGTGGAATTACGCCACAAAATACGGTCTACGGTAGCTGTGGCTACTCGTATATCTATGTTGATCCGAATTCGAACAACTCTGGGGTTAGCGGTTTTACGGGGTGGGATGTCTACTCTTCGGTTATTGGTCAAGCGTATTACTTCGAGTGGGGTTCCGAGATTGAGAATACTTCATTCTTGAGATACACAAATTTTGAATGGGATGACCCGATTAACACCAATTCTTGGACCACCTTTTTCTCGGTTCTAGATGGCGCTGGCAGTTATTCTGCGTTCGTTGTAGGCGGAACTCCGGGCAGCCTGAATGGTTATGTCTTTGGCACGAATGGAGTCTGTACCTCAATTGGATCACGCTCATACACCGTTGTTCCATAGCGCAGACAGTTGGCTCCGACCAAAATGACAGCACGCTGGCGTTTAGTGGTTGACAAGCCGTTGGCCCTGCATCTGGTACTCTTTCTGCGCGATGCGTGTCACCTCACTATTCCGGTGGCAAGCGATATTCCACCTCAGTTGAACGGTAAGCTTCCCGAACTTCCGGATCTGTTCGATAAAGACACGCGTTTAGAGGCGGAATTGCTCTGGCCGGATTGGTGGAGAGTCACCCTTGAATATTCGATACGAGAAGTTATGGACACCTCACCGATAGGCGCCGTCAGTCCACAGACGGGAATGGGTCGTGCACGAGATGGATACGTGTCGGATCTAATTGCGGCGACAACTGACGGAGTGGGCGAGTTCACGCTTGCCATACTGGATGCCGGGCGGAAGTGGATTGGCAGCTCGCTCTCAAAGTTGCAGATCGGTCCTGCGAACCCATTTGATTTAGAGCTATTGTCAGGTGTCTTCGGCGAGTCTTTCGCTAGGCGCAATAGCTCTGCTCCTTCCACTGTCGGACTGATCGAGCTCGACGTGGCAGGTGATTGGTCATATATTCACAACAGTGGTGTTATTCTATGTTCGACAGCTGAGACAGTTAATCAAGACCATCTTCGGGTGCTCCTCCTGGAAGCGGTGCGAATCAGTACCGGTCATCCAGAGCCTGTAAGGCCCCTGCCGTTCGATCTCCAGAATATCGAAAAGGTGAACTCAACTTCCATTCTTGACTCTCCGATCCTTTTGGTACCCATAGACGAAGGTCATTTGATTCTGCAAGATGTGAGGACTGGTGGAAGTGGACTCGAGCTCCACTTCGAACTCATTGATAGCAACGGACAGAAAATCGTGTCACCATCATTGGACCTCGGTAACTGGTGGGAAAAGGGCCTTCGCCGGGTCGACCCATACGATGGATTAGAACTCGATATATTTTTCCCCGACGGGCGATTCTCTGGGGTCATCGAATCCCCCAACTACTCCCAAGAGAGGGATGTTGTCGCCCATAGATTCTCTAGACCACCAAAGGACCCTTACGATCTCTGGTTGTTCGTGATGCCGTATCCAACGCTTCCTCAATTTAGTATCGAACTCAGTTGGGCGATTAAAGGTATCTCCAAGTCTAGATTCCCAATTAATCTGTCAGCCATTTGACAAATTTGGTGACCGTTAAGTGCATCGAAAGGCCGACGGGGCGGGGTCTCTTAGGCAAAGTGAGAGACGGCAGCATGAACTGGACCCCAACCTTTGGACAGCCTG
>JABEUN010000031.1 GCA_013044385.1 Acidimicrobiaceae bacterium | reverse complement strand
GGCCGCTGGGGTCGCAGTCAACCGAATTACGGGGTTCGCTCCGACCCTGTGTCAAGGGACATTTAAACCTGCACGCTGGCGGACACGTTAACTGCACGCTGGCGGACAGTAGTTCTGCTTTAAAGATTTAAAGACGGTCCAGCAGATCAAGCACTTGGCTGAACTCCAAGACGTCAGCATATTTCAGGCCAAGGTCGAACAGATTAGCACTCTGGATCGACTCGCTCCTGTCACCGACGAGATCCGACGCCACAACAGGAGTATATCCATACTGGATAGCGTCGACTACTGTCGCTCTGACGCACCCAGAGGTGGACACTCCCGTAACTACGACAGTATCCACGCCCATGCAGTGAAGGTCCGTTGACAAGGTAGTCCCAAAGAAGCTGGAGGCATACTTCTTCGTAATAACTAGGTCAGCATCTCGAGGCGAGATGCTGGAGATGAACTCACCGTGAGTCAGTCCCTCAGTAAAAGATGCCAGCCCCGGTACCTTCTCTCCGAACACTCCGGCATCTTCTATCCCCCTAGGATACGAAACCCTCGTGAAGATTACAGGAAATTCACGACTCCTCCACTTTGCCAACGACTCCTCCATACGCAGGGCAAGTGGCGTGTATGAACTGTGGTAGAACGGTCCATTTTGCTCCAGATAACCCGCCATCATGTCAACGACGATGAGGGCTACGTTCCTCGTAGGTCTGAGATGACCGTCACCGAATCCAACGGACCTCTCGTCGGTTGTCATATCGTCCCGTCCCACTACCAACCTCATTCCCAGACATTACAGATGCTCGGTCGGGCGAGCGGAGGCGGTCAAATCCCCCACTCGCCGACCGTCAACACGGCTAAGCGAAAGTAGGTGCAACGGGGGGCTCGAGACCCGTCTCCTCCAAGCACCGCTCTCGAAGCTCATCGATCTCAGCACCAAAGTTGAACACGGTGATTGGAGCCCTCACGGCGCCAAGGTGTGTCCTCAAGCTCAGAGTAGCGTCCTCGTCGACCGTGCCATCAGCATCAACCACCACGCCGTACCGACGAGCGCCATCTACTGTTACCAGTCCGCGCTTGACCTCCAAGCCGACAAGTTCAGCCGAACGCAAAAGCGGATCTCCCCAGCCGCCGCCCCCCCAAGTGACGTAGTGGAGTACATCACCCTTCTGGACCTCGACCCTGTCGCATTTCGATGGAAGCACCTCGCTGGATCCATCGGCTCGAACAAGGTATTTAGTCGAACGCATACCTGGCAGACCGCCGTTTACTCCCCATGGGTAGGTGAACCAACGGTCGTCATGAATCGAGACGTTTCCGGCCTCCAAGAAGCGGTAGGCGATGTCGATTCCATTACCCCCACGATTCAACCCTGGACCACCAGAGTCGGCAACTGTCTCGTAACTCTCGATCCGTAGTGGGAAGTATGCCTCGAGGAATTCGTTCGGCACATTTGTGAAGCTCGGCCACAGTGAATGACCGTCTGGTCCGTCACCGAATGGACGACCTGGTATGCCGCCGAACCCGATCTGGTAAAGCTGGAACCACTCGCCATCTTCCCCTACTCCTGAGTACATCAGGTGTGGCGACGAGGAGAAGCCCGCTGCGTTTAGGAACTCGGGTTGCCTCTGACCCAGAAGTCCACCTAGCACGTCAAAGATCCTGCCGAGTCCGTGGGTACGACACGATAGCGCCGCTGGATAGTTAGGTCGGAGCAGGCTACCTTGCGGAATCCTCACATCCACCAGTGGATAAAATCCATCGTTCCACAGAATCTGTGGGTCGAACACCATGATCATGTAGATCCCGAAAAACATTTTGAACATGTTCTCGTTCATATAGAAGTTGATTGGACCCTTCGACTGTGGATCTGTGCCTTCGAAGTCCAGAATCACCTTTCCATTCTCACGCCACATAGTGCACTTGATCCTGTACGGACCGTTGCCCATGCCATCGTCATCGATGAAGTCCTCGAAGGAAAGCTTTTCCTCGCCGATGGTCGTCTCAATAAGTTGCGCCATGGCCCGGTAGTTGCGATCAAGAAGAGCATCTAGCACGGATACGTACGTCTCGGTGGTGAAACGCTCGCAAAGTTCGATCACTCTCCTTGCAGCGGTCCTGCACGCTGCGACTATCGCGTTCAGATCCGAGCGATTCCACTGCTTCATCCTCACCTGGTTGAGGATGACTTCCAAAGTGTCAGTCGCCAATTCGCCACCGCGATACAGCTTGACCGGCGGAATTACAACTCCCTCTTCATAGATGGACTCGGCGTCTGTAGGGAGGGAGCCTGGTACTTTTCCACCAACATCAGTCATGTGACCGAACATTGCAGACCATCCAACGACCCGTCCCTGATGGAAGATAGGCAGCAGCACCAACCAGTCGTTGGCGTGACTTATCGCTCCATCACAGCTGTAGGGATCTGACGTAAGAAAGACGTCGCCCTCCTCGACTGTTCCTACGTAGTTGTCTAGAAATCCACCTATGAATGAGCCGAACTGTCCGACCACCATCTTGCCTTCCGGGTCGGCAATCAGTGGAAATTCGTCGTGCTGTTCCCTTATACCCGGAGACATTGCGGTCCTGAACAGTACAGCGTCCATCTCATAGCGAGCGTTCCGAAGTGCGTTCTCGATAATGTCTACGGTGATGCTGTCAACACTGGTCCGTCGTATCGGGTCACTGTTTGTTTGAATAATTGTTGCCATGAATCTCGTCCTATCTTGCTGATGGCCAAATGAGGATATTCCCGAAGCTGTCCACGTCTCCGTAGTGTCCGGGAAGGATCAGTGTTGTCGAGTCCATCTCTGTCAGAACCGCTGGACCTGAGATACGGTCATTCGACTCGAGCAGTGAGCGATCGTACAGTCCAGCCTGGTGTTCCACACCTTCGACCCAGACAGGCGTGGTGGAGAGGAACGCCTGTGAGGGGTCTTTGTCTCCTTGTTGTATTTTCACAGCCTCGACAGCTGAAGATCCACCGGTCACCACTGCGCGCAAGTTGACGATCTCGTGCTCTGCGTCCAGCGAAAAGGTGAACAATCTCTCGTGCTCTGCATCGAATCGATTCCCCGCCACGCTGAGTCCATCGGATTCGAGTTCGGCCAGTGAAACATCGACAGGCACTTCGAAGCCTTGCCCGTGATAGCGCAGATCTACTTGGTAGGTTGCAGTCCGATCAGACTCCGCAACACCCTCACCGGCAAGCTCCGAGTGCGCCTCAGATGCCAGCTCCCTTAGGAGTCCGATCACTTCGTCCGCTGAAGTTGTCGAGAACTGCCTGATGAAGGTTCGCGCCGACTCCGACCGAAGTGTCGTAGTCGCATCGCCATATGCACAAAGTACGCCAGGCGACGGAGGGATGATAACGGGCCATGATCCCATCAGAGCTCCCAGAGCGTTTGCGTGCAATGGACCCGCTCCACCAAATGCAATTAGTGCGTAGTCCCTCGGATCGTATCCCTGCTGGATCGAAACGAGTCTGAGCGCACCGAACATATTCTCGTTGACGATGTCTATGATTCCGGCTGCCGCTGCGTGAAGGTCTACCCCGAGGGCCTCTGCGACACCAGATACCGCCGCCACGGCGGCCGCCTTGTCTAGCACCATCTCACCACCCAGCAACGATGGTGGCAGATAACCGAGCACAACGTTCGCGTCCGTCACTGTCGGATCAGTCCCACCGTTTCCATAGGCGGCCGGCCCAGGCTGGGCTCCCGCACTCTGAGGACCGACCCTGAGAGCCTTGGTTAGCTCGGGAACGTGGGCAATCGAACCTCCGCCTGCGCCGACTGTGCGGACGTCCACCGAAGATGCCCTTATCGTTAGGTCTCCAACGGTTGTCTCTCGCCCGATTGATGGGACACCGTTTTGCACCAATGCAACGTCGGTGGACGTACCTCCCATGTCAAGTGTCAGAAGATTCGTATATCCAGCTTGAGCAGCGATCCACAAAGCTCCAGAGACACCGCCCGCCGGGCCGCTCATGAGCATCGAAACAGGCGCTTGGGATGCAACCTCCACACCCATCAATCCACCGTCAGACCTCAGTACATGGAGTCGGAGATCACCGGTTCTTGATTTGAGTTCCTCGTCAAGATGTCCGAGGTAGCGCGAGGCAACGGGCCTCACGTAGCTGTTGGCAACCGTAGTAAGCGTCCTCTCGTACTCCTTGATCTCGGGGAGGATCTTCGAGGAAAGTGAGATCGGTATGCCACCGAGTATCTCCTTGGCTATCTCTGCAATCCGGTTCTCATGCGAAGGATTGGTGAAGGAGTTGATTAGAGAGATCGTAAGCGCCTCGATCCCAGCATCGCGGAGTCTTTGCAGGTCACCTCGGATCCGAGCCTCGTCGAGCTCCTCCACAACGGCTCCTTTAGCATCTATCCTCTCGATAGCTTCGACCGTATCTTCAAGTCTGGCCAGCGGCTCAGGTTTTTGCCAGATGATCCACCCTGCAAGACCACCGGGCACGAAGGACCTTGCTACTTGGAGTATCTGTCTGAAGCCTTGGGTCACCACCAATCCGACACGAGCGCCCTTTGCCTCAAGGACGGCATTCGTGGCAACCGTAGTGCCGTGCATCAGGTGATTGATCGCTGATGGTTCGATCCCCGCCTTTGCACATATCCGCTCCAATCCATTTATAACAGCGACCGAGGGGTCACTTGGAGTGGAGGGAACCTTGTCACGTGTAGTTGCCCCGGTATCCTGATCGATCAGCAGGAGGTCTGTAAACGTGCCTCCGACATCGACCCCGAGTCGGTAGTTCATCTTTCGCCTTTCATTAGTAATCATTTCCTTGTTCGATAGTGGACTGGTTTAATGGTGGAATCGCGTTGGAATGGGGGGTGGTATCAGATGACCCCCTTTTTCTCGAGGTTCAAAAGCTCCTCATCGCTCCGCTGGAGCAACTCTCCATAGATGGCCCTGTTGTGCTCACCAAGGTTCGGTCCAACCCACCTAACTGAGCCGGGCGTTCTGGACAGCCTTGGAGCTACGTTCTGCATTGGGAATTCGCCAAGCTCCTGGTGGGGCAGCTTTACGATGTCACTGCGAGCTTCGAAATGGGGATCGGTAAGCATCTCGGCAGCGGTGTAGATGCGCCCTTGGGGAACTCCACCCTGATCTAGCAGCTCAGCGAGCTTCTCTCCATCGTAGCTAGCTGTCCAAGCACCGATCATGTCGTCGAGAACTACCTGGTTGCGACCTCTGGAGGAGTGTGAGTCGAACCTTGGATCCAATGACAACTCCGGACGACCCATTACCTCTGCCAGCCGCACGAACACTGAGTCCTGGTTGGCCGCAATCAAGATCATCTGTCCGTCGGCGGTCGGATATATGTTCGACGGCGCGACGTTGGGAAGAATTGAACCAGTCCTTTCACGGACATAGCCCGCAAGCACGTACTCTGGGATCAAAGACTCCATCATCGCCAAAACAGCCTCGTATATCGCCGAATCGACCACCTGGCCCTGACCCGTACGTTGGGCCACGTGCAGCGCACTTAGAGCACCAATTGTGGCAAAAAGCGCTGCGAGGGCGTCACCGATAGAGATCCCTGAACGCGATGGCGGCGTCGAGGGGTCTCCCGTCACATAACGAAGGCCACCCATGGCTTCACCGATGGATCCATATCCAGCCCGAGCGGAGTAGGGTCCGTCCTGGCCAAATCCCGTTACTCTTACCATCACCAGTGCAGGATTTATCTCTGCCAGCTCGGAGTAGGACAACCCCCAACGCTCGAGAGTACCCGGCCTAAAATTCTCCACAAGGATGTCGGACTTCGCCACTAGGTCGCGTAGAAGTTGTTGACCCTCGGCCACCCGAAGATCTGCGGTAACAGACTTCTTGTTGCGAGCCACAACCGGCCACCACAGAGATAGACCGTGGGGCTTCTCGCGCCCCCACTGACGCATGGGATCGCCGAGCCGAGGGTCCTCAACTTTTATCACCTCTGCGCCCATGTCTCCCAGCAGCTGCCCGCAGAAAGGGCCAGCTAGCAATTGACCGAGCTCAACCACCCGTATGTCTGTGAGCGGACCATGCGAAAAGCCCTCCAGCAACTTCGAAATCGCCCCACTGTCTTGGATCATAACTACTCCCGCGTCTTGGATTTCGGACATATACCAGTAGTAAATATCACGAGGATTTGACTCCCCCACCACCGTCGTCAGAGGCCCCACAGATACTCCGCGCCTTGGTAACCCAGCGTGCGGCTCGAATATGGCTGCGCATGACCGACTCTGCCCACTCCGAGTCTCCGTAAGACAGGGCGGAGATCAACTCTCGATGATGGCCCATGGAACGTTGCAACTCTGCGGGTTGGTAAAGCGAGAAGGTGTTCCTAACCATCGAAACCTGGATGGTTCCCTTCAGTACGTTGACGAGCATCGGTTCACGAGATGCCGTATGAATAACCGAGTGGAAGGAGTTGTTTAGAGTCGCAATTCTCTCGTAGCGGGTAGGCGAGCCAGAAGCCACCTCGTCCTCCATCTGCTCGGCTAGTGAAGTCAGGAGCTCCAACTCGTCGATACCGATGTTGTTGGCAGCAACAGAGGCAGCTCTGCCTTCGAGCAAGATCCGGATTCGAAAGACCTCCTCTATTTCAGACTCGCTCCATGAAGTGACACGGGCACCGCGATGCGCCTCGAAAACAATCAACCCCTCGGAATCGAGCTGTCTGATTGCTTCGCGAACAGGAGTTCTCGAGCAACCCAACGAGGCAGCAATCTCTGCTTCCCTTAGATGAGAACCGGGCTGCAGACCACCACTAAGGATCTCTCCTTTTAGATAGTTGTATACACCTCTGGCGGAAGTAGACGACATAACGACGGTTTTAGCACACTTTTTGGATCCGTTGTATGCAAAACGTGAAAAACATGGGAGATCACAAATCGAAGAGTCGATCCAGCGGCCATCAGCCTACCAAAGATCTCTCCAGTGCCGACGAGCCGTTCCCACATGACAACATCCCGTTGTCTCCGAAATTGGCCACAGGGCCACTGTGGCCAGAAATCCAATCCCTCATCCGTTTCAAGAACGGTCCATCGGATTCGCGTCATGCCGGCAGTCAAAGCACACGTCGCCGATGCAACCGCTCGAGACGGAACAGAAGAAGGCGCCGAAGATCTCGACTGGGTAGACGCTATCGCACTCGCCTATCACCATTGCATAGCTATGCCATCCACCATCGCGACGCACATAGAAAAGTTGGGACAAGCCGTCAGCAGTAGCAGATTCAGAACCATCCATCCAAGCTTGCTTGTTATTTTGAGAAGCAGTCTTCGCCACCTATCGGTGGGTCGGCCAGTATAGGAGTTGATAGACCAGTTGGATCGAAAGAGCCTGCGCCCAGTTCGATTTGCACATAATGTTTCAACTCGCTTAATTCCGAATTGTATGCAATGCATGGCCCTAACGACCTCTGCTATCATTCCGCTGAAGCATTCAAAACGGTATATCCGTCGTAAGACGGGCGGCAAACCTAGGTATCACTCCCGTGGAAGTTCTGAGCGGGTAAATCACAATCACCGTAATCGTATACAACGATTCAATTTGAAAGCGAGAGGGAGTCGTAGGTGGGGGACTCGGTGGCTAACAGCGGAGGCACTACAAATCGGGGCGTCCAGGGGACCGAAGCCCAAGATGATCGGGAGTCAGACGGTGCCATGGTGTCTCCAAGTCGTCGATCTCAAAAGGGTC
>JABEUN010000030.1 GCA_013044385.1 Acidimicrobiaceae bacterium | reverse complement strand
GCAGAAGTCAGACTAAGCGATTCATCCGGTCCGTGATGGTTAGACCCGGGTCCCAATGCACCGGTTGCAATGACCTGGGCTTCGGGAAAGCGTGCACCTAGGGCTGCAAGGAATGGAATTGAGCCACCTTCGCCACAGAATCCTGCAGGCTTTCCGAAGATCTCGAGTGAAGCAACATCGAGCGCTTCTGCAATTGGCTCCGTCAGATCGGCTGCGACCCAGCCCTGGGCCGGAGCAGATCCTTCCCCTGCCACCGTCACTGATGCAGCCGATGGAGGATCAGATTTCAACAGATCTATTAATTCCTTCTGAGCCAATTGGGCATCCACGTTGGGAGGAATTCGCAACGAAAGCTTGGCAACTGTGTGAGACCTGAGCACATTCCCAGCACTCTGAATGTCAGGTATTCCTTCAATCCCCGTTACAGCGAGCGACGCACGCCACGTCTGGTTGAGAATCCGCTCGGATCCTGACGATCCCATGAGTTCGAGATTCGCTACTGTTGGGAACACCCTACTCAGTGGGTCTCCGAGCTCTTGGTCAAGCATTTTGGCCCTATTCAAGTGCAACTCTGGAATTTCAGCGCGTAGAAATTGCGGAAGGATCTCACCTGTTGTGGCATCTTCGATCCTAGCTAACAGGGACCGAAGAATCCTGAACGACGACGGTACGACTCCGCCAGCGGACCCGGAGTGCACCCCGTGATCAAGCACCTTTACGTCGACATTAATAACCAGATTGCCCCTGAGTGAGGTCGTTACCCACAAACGCTCGAAATCAAGTCCGCCCGAGTCGAGACAGATAACAACCGACGTATCAGCGATCTCGGCTGCTAAAGCATCCAAGTGGGCATCAAGATCAGGACTTCCACTCTCCTCACTCGCCTCAATCACCACCGTGCACCTTGGATAAGGAACCCCCAGGCTCGCTAGTGCCTCGATGGCAGACAAAGCAGCGAAGCAGGAGTAACCGTCATCTGCAACACCTCGACCGTAAATTAGATCACCGACGAAGGTCGCCACAAATGGGTCTCCCGCTATCGGCCATGGAGCTGATGCTGGCTGTTTGTCCAGGTGTCCGTAGAGCAACACCGATCCGGAGGTGGTCTGGGTTCCAGGAATGGTCACCACCAATGCCGGCGTTCTATTCGGGATCCTCGAAACTCTGGTCGACAAGCCAGGGATTTTACGCTGCCGAGCCCAAGTCTCAATCAGCTCGACAGCTCGATCTATCTCGCCCAAGTCGCTCCAGTCAGCTTGGAAGGACGGAGATAGACAGCGGATAGACACATATTCGGCAAGCGCTGGAACGGCGTCATTTCGAAAGATCCGATTGACTGTCTCAAAGTATGAACCCATCCGCCCAAACTAGCTCCGAAATTCACAACGAATAACACCAACGGACCAGTCATCCAAATCTCTTGTCCAGTTCTGTGCGGATAATGAGTCAAGCCTGAGTACGTTCGCTCAAGGCCGCCATAGTTAGGACCGAAATGAACTTACCCAAAGAGAAAGGCCAGCTAGTTGAGTATTTCAGCGGTAGGGGCACAGCAGGCAGGATTCGCTCAAGCAGCCACTCAGGCAGCCAAAGCACCTGACGGTGACGGAGATCACGGAATCGAACCAGCGAATAGCAATTCGAGCTCCAGTACAACATCGACCTCGGCGGCGAGTTCGCAGACAGCCTCACCGCTGTCCCAGCTCGCCCAAGGAAAGCCATTGTACCTATAAGGCAGATCGGCGTCCCTCTGAACATTCTCAGAGGGACGCCGATCCAAGGTTAACGCATAGCGAGGACCCGCTCCTCCAGCGTCTCTAACCGGCCATACTGACCGAACCTCACCCTGCTAACCGCTCCTTTGAGTATCCCGCTATCGACTTGTACGAATCGGAGATCGACTTCAGTTCATCTTCGGATATCACGTCCTCGATCCGGTCGAACGGCCTGTCACCCGTCCGATCCGCCACAATCTTGAGAATGATATCCGGTGGATTGACCCTATTCGTAAGGACAACCTTTGATGTTGCCGCCAACCTCTCGTACTCATATCTCGCAAGTGCCGCTTCTAAGCTTTCCTCCTGGACTAGACAGTCCGAGAGGCACTTGGCATCGAGTATCGCCTGACCAGCGCCATTTGACCCTCGAGGCACCATTGGATGTGCGGCGTCCCCTAATAGAGTGATCCTGCGGTCGGTCCAAGTACTCAGCGGATCTTGGTCTACCATGGGATACTCGAGCACCTCTTCTGAGGCGTCGAGAAACGCTGGAACGTCCATCCAGTCGAACTGCCAGTTTGCGAAAGAGCCGGCGAAGTCGTCGAGCGAACCAGGCCGCGACCAGTCTCTCCTTCTATACCTATCGGTTTCGAGTTCTGCCACCCAGTTGATCAACTGGCGTCCCTGTTCGTCGACACTGTCTCGGATTGGGTAGATGACCATCTTCCCTGTCGTGAGCCAGCCGGCCCTGATCATCGATGCTCCATCTAGAATCTTCGGCCATAAAGTGACACCCCGCCACATATTCACGCCGGAATACCTTGGATCCCCCTCGGCCGGGTGCAACTGCTTACGCAGCACGGAGTGAATACCATCGCAGCCAACTACTACTGAAGCCGTCCTATCGGGGACCGGGGCTGACTTCTGATCAAAATGGAGCGTGGCAATTTTATGATCTTGATCGACCGAGGTCACCTTATGACCCAATTCAATGGGTATCCGCCGCTCAATTGCAGCTTTCAACAGGACCTCTTGCAGGTCTCCTCGATGGATGGAGAATTGAGGGAACTCATAGCCGCCCGCCCTGCCGAGCGGCTCGGAGTAGATGAGCTGGCCGAACCTGTTATAGAAGACCGAATTTGCTGTCGCAATGGACTTCTCCAGCAGAGGTGATTCAAGGCCTAGCAGACATAGCACTCGTGAGGCATGGGGCAGGATGTTAATGCCGACACCCAGCGGCTCAACAGCCGGAGCTGCCTCAAAGACTGTCGAAGCTATCCCGACGGAGTCGAGTTGAAGAGCGAGCGTGAGGCCCGCTATACCAGCACCGACGATCGCTACGCCGGCCTCCTGCGAGCCAGAACCGATCCAATTCCCGTCGCCCATCGCGACTCCCTTCCACAAAATCACAGAACTTCAGGTATTCAGTCACAGCCACGGTCCTAGATTCACCTCAGCGTCTGTGATCTCAAGACTTCCACCCCTACCAAGCAGCCATGCAAGCACGTCAGAGGCATCACCTCGAACTCTTACAGGTTCATCCACCCCAGCGACTTCGAGCACTTCACCGCCAGTGATCTCGATTGAAAACGCTCTTCCACCAGACCTCTGTGGAAGCGAGTCGACTCCCTCACGAAACAAGATCTCGAACAGGGGATCAGGCATCTCTGATAGAGACCTTCCCGTCCCGAGATCGAAAAGGTGTATCCATGTCTCACGCGCCCTCATTAGTGGCACTTCGCTCATTTGGACCTGTCGACCTCGTGCTGTTCTCACTTCAACAGTCCAATCCAGCGATGTAAGGCTTGAGATATGCCTTCTAAGTTCGGCAGAGGTGCTACGAAACGCATTCAGGAGATCACTAAAACTGGCCATTGAGCCTCCTGCAATCGACTTCGCTCGAAACTCAGGACTCGGATACATGGGTGTCTCCACCCCAGTCAGGGCCCAGACACATAGATTCGTCAGAGCGGTGGCATTGCCGTTCACATGTGAGACCAACATCGCTTTCGACCAGTCCGGCAACAAGCTGGGAGTACTCAATTGCAACTCGCCAAGCTTTGCAAACTCAGTCTCGAACGCAGCTTCACCCATGTCCATCCATGCCATTCGGCTAAGTACCAGATCCTTCTCCATTACGACAGCTCCCCGGAGATCGTCAGACCAGGCCGAATTTCACATTCGACCCTGAGTCTTAGTGTCATTTGGCCCAACTCTTCGCACCACTCAATGGGATCCATTCGAGTTCCTAAAGCTTCCGCTGGCGCATAAGGCCCAGAGCTTCAAGCACAGGGGCATCTGAGACGCAGAAAAGATCGGTCTGCTCATTTGCAGACAACGCCATGCTCGCCCAACTTGGAACCACAAACAGATCTCCGTGCTCCAACTGAAACTCCGACTCACCTACTGAAACTCTCGCCGAACCTGCGAAGGTCAGCCAGATCGAGGAGCCCGTCGTCTGCCTCGGAGAGATCTCCGACCCAGCGGCTACCCGATGCATCGAACATCGCATCGTGGGCATCACATCTTTACCATTCGTTGGGTCTGAGAATCGAAGTGCTGCGTACCCATCCTGCCTCCGTGACAGCAACGACTCAAGCGTTCTATCTGTGTCTTTCCATCTGAAAGCGAGTAGCGGTGAATGGTTAGGCTGCTCATCCTCCATGTCAAATGGCACTAGTCCGGCGCCGCCACCAAATTCGAGTTCTGAACTGGAAACCGCATCGACCAGACGGTTGACCATGAGGTCGGGACCATCCTCGTAGAACAGCGCATCGACTGATCTGATCAATGGAAGGTCGAGCGCGTCAAACCACATCATTGGCGTGTCCCCTGGGTTGTGGTGCTCGTGCCATGTCCAGTTCGGAGTCAGGACAAGATCACCGGGCTCCATCGCTACCGGATCACCATTTACCAGCGTCCAGACTCCACTTCCTTCAACCACAAATCTCAGAGCTGCAGCACTATGTCTGTGCGCTGGGGCAACTTCCCGCGGACCCAGGTACTGGATCGCCCCCCATAAGGTCGTCGAAGCATAAGGTAGACCCCCAAGACCTGGATTTGTAAGGGACAGCACTCGCCGGTCCCCTCCACGATCTATTGGAATAAGCTCGCCAGACCGCTCTGAAAGTTTCTTGATATCACTCCATCTCCAATGGAACGGAATGTCACGAATTGGCGGCTCCCCGAGCATCAAACCTTTCTGTGTCCACAGGGGCTGGAGATCCTTCTCCGCCACCATTTTGTAGAACTCGTCTACCTCAGCCTTGTTCTCGAACTCATCTGGCGCAAAGAACCGCTTAGCAACCAACTTCTATCTCCCTTTCAATCTCGCATCTAAAACCCGGCTCACCTGGCTGCGATATCCCCTACGTGTTCAGCCTCGCTCCTTCGCAGGAGGCGGAACCGGTCCACGATTGGCGCCCTTTGTAGGCGAGAGGCCAGCACCGTCAGCACTGACGTGCACCGATAACGAACCCACCCGGCTGATCTCGACAGTTACTGAATCGCCATCTTGCAATGGACCGACTCCCTTAGGGGTTCCAGTTGTAATCACATCCCCCGGCAGCAAAGTCATGACTGAAGACGCGTATGCGACGAGCTCAGGAACGCCCCAGATGAGATCATCGATCATCACCTTCTGTCTTAGGTCACCAGAGACGGTACACTTCAGTTCCAGCGAACCAAGGTCGCCAACTTCGTCCGCAGTAACGAGGTATGGACCCATTGGAGTGAAGGTATCAAAGGACTTCCTTGTTGACCTGTCCTCGCCGCCTCGCATTGTTATATCGAGCAGGCATGTGTAACCAAAGATGAAGTGGAGCGCATCAGCAACCGCAACGTTCCTTGCTCGCCTTCCGATCACGAGCGCCAACTCACCCTCCTGGTCAAACCGCCTATCGGTATACGGCAGCCCCACCACGCCACCGGCAGCAAGTACCGATGAAGGAGCCTTAAGAAATACTCCGAGAGAATCTATGTGGCTATCCTGACTCATCTCCTCCATATGGTCTACATAGTTCACTGGCGCAGCGATGACCTTCGATGGATCCGGCACAGGTGGAGCCAGGGATAGCCCGTCAATCTTAATTCGGTCATCCGAGACCGCTTTTGCAGCGATCTCTGGAACGAGTGATTCGTAGCGTTCTATCATTCGCCTCATCGGGCTCAACTGACCTGTGAAACCGCCGGGCAAAAGACCGGTCAACTCGACGGCTTCACTATCTGAGACAAGCACAGCAATGCGCTCTCCCTGATCTCCAAAGCTGAAGAATCTCATCTGATCACCAACCTGATCCTCATCTCGCCACTCATACTCAAACCGCTTCTTCTACGGGCAGGCCGATTCCAAAACGCCTAAAGCTCTCAAGTAGCGAGACCCGTCTGAGGTAATTCCGCTGAGCATCAAGATCAAAGGCAAGCGCTCGCATCTCTTCGATATTCACAGCTCGCTGGACCTCGTCTTTCTCTCGTAGCCGCCTGGTATTGCGCTCCGTATCCGCCTGCACGTATTCAAGTGCCACCCGCCTCCGGATGGTCTCGAAGGCATCGAGTTCCAGCTCCTGATCAGTTTCATCGATGATCACCCGGGCTAGCCGCTCCGTAATGTCAAATGCATCGTGTATGCCGCTGTTCAGACCAACCCCACCCACCGGGGAATTAATGTGCGCAGCGTCACCCACAAGCACAGTCGATCCCTGCCTGAATCTCTCAGCTACCCGCTGATGAACTGAATAGATCTGCGAATCCAGTATCGGATATGGCTCAGAACGGGGTGCAACTCCCTGAAGATGGGCCTCGATCTGCGAATCGGAGAGCGCCTCATCATCAGTAATCCCCTCAGGGACTGGCCAAAGGACTCTCCATGACTCAGGAGTCCGGAGAATGAAGAGCCATTCCTCCGGATCGGCAATGTAATTGACGGGCGCAAGACGTTCAATCAGATCGCCCATCTCTACCGGGGTGCTTATTATCAGAAACCGCTCTGGGTAGGTGATTCCATCGAAAGGAATCTCAAGGAGGGAGCGAACAGAACTTCGAGCACCATCGGCAGCTATCACAAATCTCGCCTCAACTGAGGACATCGAACCGTCCGCAGCGTCCTGATACTCAAACTTGGAACCGGCTTGATCGGTCACAATTGATGTGATCCGACAGCCAAATCTGAGCTCCACATTGTCCATCTTTGACAACATTCCAAAAAGAATCGCTACAAGGCGCTGCTGATTCAGTTGAAGTCGATACGGGAACGGTGTCTCGTCTGCCAACAGGCTGAAATCGTACTCGGCTACCAAGCCCACCTTCCGATCACGGAACTGGTATCGAGGAACGACCAATCCCTCCTCATGCATGGGACCAGCAACACCGATCCGATCGAGGAGCTCTAGTGTTGGCGCGTGAAATGTAGACGCACGCCAGTCCGGCATAGGCTTCGGATTAGCCTCATAGACCGTCACCGATATGCCTTTGGATGCAAGTACCATGGCTGCACACATCCCGACTGGCCCTCCGCCAATAACCGCAACCGGACTATCCGAAAAGCCTCTATTTGAAGTCATCAACTTCCCTTTCATTCGCAAGTGCGCAAGATTTTGTGTTAACATTCCGTTGTGACGAATGATGATCGAGACGGAGTAGTCAACGCTGCCGAACACGCCTTGAAACTCATAGAAGCATTGGCTGATCGCCGATCCTTGAGAGTCAATGAAGCGGCCGAAATAATCGGAGTCGTACCGTCTACGGCACACCGACTCCTAGCCACCCTCAAGAAACTCGGATACGCAGTCCAAGAGCACCGAGGAAGTCCATATCTGGTCGGCCCAACGCTACAGGAATTGGCGCTGGCGGCGTCTGGTGGAATCGATATTCGGGCAGCGGCGCGACCCATCTTGGAAGACCTGAGGAGTCGACTCAAAGAGACCGTCAACTTAATGTCGCTAAAGGGAAACGAGGTGCACTTCCTCGATTCTCTCGAAGGTCCACAAGCGGTTCGGGTTGCATCTCGGGTAGGCCTAGTACTGCCAGCACACTGTTCATCGGGAGGCAAAGCAATACTTGCATGCCTGCCTATTGACGAGTTGCTTCGCAGGTACCCAGGCAAAAATCTAAAGCTAAGAACGCCAAATACTATTACCACTTGGGACGAATTAGAGGCCGAGCTAGAGACCGTGAGGCACCTCGGATACGCCTTAAACCAAGAAGAGGGAGACAACGGGATCTCCGCAGCTGGAGTAAGTATCACCGACTCCACCGGAAGGCCTGTCGCAGCGATAGCGGTAGCCGCTCCGTCATTCCGATTAACAAGGACCTCCGTAAGAGACGAGATACTCCCCGCCCTTAGGGACTCTGCCCGCATGATCGAGACTCTGTTGAACTCAGGAATGACTAGATACGACTCAACCCACGTCGTGGGAGAGGAGTAATTTACCGACCCCGACTGATTGACTCTCCTCGCCTGCTCGCATTCCAACACGGCGACCACAGAACCTATCTTCCGCCAACCGTGCCGAAGAAGAGCGTCGCCATGTCATCGCGGGAACTAAACTCCTCGACCGAACCGTTAAACCTGACTCTCCCGTCCACCATCACATAAACCCAGGTGGCAACCTCGAGGGCAAGCGACACACGCTGCTCGATCAGAAGAAGGGACCGACCAGCCGAAGCAAGAGCTCCGACGACCTCATTCAGAACCTGCTTCGCCACACCGGGGGAGAGATTCGAAGTCGGTTCATCGAGCATGAACAGGTCGGGATCCGCAACCAGAGCCCGGGCAACTCCAACTAGCTTGCGCTGGCCACCAGACAGCTGTTTTGCTTGTCGCTTTGCCAACTCACGGAGTTGCGGGAACTCGTCCATAACGACCTCGACCCGTTCTTTTGCTGCCTTCTGCGAGAGACGATAAGCGCCGATCTCCAAGTTCTCTCGAACCGACAGTAGGGGAAACACATCCCTCACCTGAGGCACGTAGCCGATCCCCAGCGCCGCCCGCTTCTCCTCCGCCAGGTGCTCTATTCTCTTCCCGCAGAACTCGACACTCCCGGACATCAGACCGAGTTCGCCGTTAATGGATTTCACCAGAGTGCTCTTGCCCGCGCCATTCGGTCCCACCACAAGTACAACTTCACCGGGACCTACCTGGAGTGAAACGTCATGAATGATCGCGTGTCCCTTGTAGCCGGCTGTGAGATCGTTGGCGACGAGACTCGGCGCTACCCGAACTGGTGAGTCAAGGCCCTCGAAAGCCGCATTGGTCATGTCACTCTCCTCCATCACGAGTTTCCCATCAGCCCAGGTAGGCAGATCGAACCGCCCCGGAACTCATAACCTCGGCATAAGTCGCCTCAGCGATCACCGCTCCGTCAGCCATGACCACTACCCGATCGCACAGTCTCTCCACAACTTCGAGTGCATGTTCGATTAGGACGAGCGCCACTCCGGAGTCTTTGATTCGGAGACACTCGTCCCCAATTCTGGAAACTAGGTGAGGTGCGACTCCAACCATTGGCTCATCCAGAAGGATGATCTTCGGCTTTTGCATCAGGCAGCGCATCAGTTCAACGAGTCTTCGTTGTCCACCACTGAGCTCCCGACCAAAGGAGTTGGCCATATCTATCATGTCGAATTCGGAGAGGACCTCCCAAACTCGCTCAACATTCTTCATCTCAGCCTCTTTGAAAGCCTTACCACCGATGAGAGCACCCAGAAAGGAAGCCCCTTTGTACCCCGCCCCTGAGACTGCAAGGTTTTCGAACACCGTCATCCAAGCGAATTCACTCGTAGTCTGGAAGCTACGTGAGAGGCCGATACGTGCCCTCTGATCTGGTTTCGCGTGGGTGATATCAGTTCCATCAAGCGAAATCCGACCGCCCGTGACAGGGAGTTGACCACCGACGGCACCAAGCAATGAGGACTTTCCCGCACCATTTGGCCCGATGATGCCAACTATCTCCCCCGGTTCCACCTTGAGAGACACCCCCCTTACTGCATGGATACCTGAGAAGGTGACATCGAGATTGTCGATCTCCAGGAGATTCACTTTGCCACCCTGTCCTTCTCACCCGCAGCAAGATTCGCCAGTAACTGCTCAGCCTTGTCCCCTTCGTGGGTGATCAGACCCTTCGGTTGCTTGACCTTGTATCGCGCTTCAGGGATTATTCCCCGTGGTTTCACGGCCATAAAGATCAGCCATATAGAAGCGATCACTACCCACTGCAGCGCTGCCGTCAGGCCCGGATAGCCAATTTGGGGCAGGAATGATGGAAGTTGCAGGAAGATGATCTGCACAAGAAGAGTGCCAACGATGGCACCTTTGTTGTTGGCAACTCCACCGATAATCACAGCGGTGAGGATTCCGAAGGTCTCCGCGTAACTCCACGAGGCTGGCGACCAGGCATTGATAAACTGCACTAGAAGTCCACCGGACAGGCCGGCGATCATTCCCCCGAACACGAAGACCTGCATGCGCACTTTTGTGCCATTCAGTCCAAGCGTCGCAGCTGCATCTTCGTGGTCGCGCACGGCTCGAACGGCTCTTCCCCATCCTGACCGGAGCAACCGCCGCAAGATGAAGTAGATGATGATGCAGACGACCCCGACATACGCCGCATACGACCATTGATACGCCGCAACCGATATATTCAAGACGCCCGAGAATGGTTTAGGTATTCCTGTGAGGCCGTTCGAACCATTCAAGAAGCGAACGACGGTGGAGACCACCTGGACTGCGATCAGAGAGACGATAAGCAGTACCGCTGCCTGATAGTCCCTTCGCATGCGCTTTAGTGAAAACGAACCGATCAAATAGGAGAGGGCCCCACCTGCAAGCGTCGCAAATATGAGTGGAAAAGGGTAAGGGAGCGATGCGCCGAAAAAGTAGCGCTGGAAGGAGTTGATTCCGGTATCCGGACCCAAGGTGAGTATCGCAGCTGTATACGCACCAACTGCTTGGAAGATTATAAAGGCGAAGTTTGGTACGCCAGCGAAGCCAAACTGAAGGTTGAGCGACCATGCACTAAGAAGATCGATCCCGAAATACACGGCAAGTGTTGAAAGGTAAAACGACACTTCAGTCCTCGCTGTTTCGAACTCCACCCAAATAGGGTGGACACTGGTCATATTGGACGGTCATTCGGACGCAGGTGAGCTGGCTCACAGCGTTACCTCCTCCTTGAGTAGAGTGTCTCCTATGAGTCCACTTGGCCTAGTCAGAAGGACAATCGCGAGAAGCGCAAAGCCCGCAACGGTAGAGTAGGCAGACCCCCCGAAGGCACCCGCAATCTCGGTTGCCATCCCCATGGCAAGTGCAGCAACCACGGCCCCAACGGTGGAACCCGCTCTGCCAAGGATTGCGGCACCCAGCACGAATGGAAGGAAGTTTGCGCCGGTGAACGCATCGACCGTAAGTGAGTTCATCATGTAGACGAGGCCCGCTAGTCCGGCCAATGCCCCACTTATGATCCAGGTAACGTTGACGATTCTGCCGGTCGGGACTCCACAAGCCCTCGCCAGTCGGGGCTCGCCCGCCATTGCCCGAAGTGCTTTCCCGAGCCGAGTTCTTCGAAGCAACGACTCCAGGCTCACGAAGAGCAAAATTGCACCAGCGATTATGGAAAGCTGCGTAACCGTCAACACGATCGGGCCGAAGTGAAAGGAGTGTCCGGATGGAAAATTGAACGAGAATATCTGTTCGTGATCTACGGCGTCGACTAGGTACTGGAGAAGGAGATCGATCGCAAGCGTCACCATAACCATCTCAAACAGACCCGACCCCCGTCTGGAGAATATCGGGAAAACCAAGCGCCCGACAGCGACTGTAGCCAGGGCTCCAACTATCGGTGCCACGAGCACCACAATCCACATTGATGCACCGAGCTTCTCGGCAACCAGCGATCCCATCGCTCCGAACGTCATCATCGCTCCGAAGGAGATGTTCAGAACGTTGGTCAATCCGAACTGTAGCGTAAATCCCATCGACCCAATAGCGATGATGGAAGCTGTCACCAGCCCAAAGCCCAATGACGCTATGAAAATACTCACCTGGCTCTTCGCCTCTCCTTGTTAGATCGGTCAGTCAAATCCGGACTGAATTACAGGTCGGGATGGAGTAGCAGTACTCCAGTCCCGACCTGCCAACCAATTGATCAGCCGACAGCTTCAACCGACTTGGCCGATATGGTACCAACCACCGTCGGTGCCACTCCCGAAGGGAAAGACTCAACAGCCTGATCCCCATATGAATTGTGATACTGATTGAAGAGCAGGGGCCCCGAGGCTCCAACATACTGGATCTGCTTTCCGGCCTTTATTGCGGCAACGCCAGCTGGGTAGGTGTATACGACGGTCTTCCCTGCTCCTGGACTGGTCACTTTCATGATGTCAGCGTTATACACGCTCCCCTTGATTGATCCGGCTTCGTTCGCCGCCAAGGCCATTGCGATCAGCGCGTCGTATCCTGCCTCAGAGAATGGATTACTCAGCCACTGGTTGAGCGGAGCTGGTAACTGCCCTTTGACGTGAGTCAGCGCATTGTTGAATGCCGTGACCGCAGGATTAGGATTCGGCGTTCCGGCGACGACGGCTACAAAATCCTGATTGAAACTGGATGAGCCGAGAGCGGAGCGGAGCGGATTTAGGTAGGTATCCGTCGGCACCCCTGAAGTACCAATTATCGGAACAATCGTACCGAGCTGCTTCAGCTCGCCATAGAACGTTGCAGCTGTCGGACCGTCCGTCTCAGTCATGATGACCTGTGGCTTGGAGGCGATCAACTGCTCTACCTCTGTGCGGTAGGACGGCTGATCCGGGGTCAAATTGATCTGGGCAACCAACTTCATGCCGGTCTTTTGTACGCCTGTAACCACACCAGGGAGGTCGCCCTGCGAGCCTGAGTCAGTACCGAATACCGTCGCAACACGGGTATAGCCGTGCTGCTTGGCCCAGAGTGCCATCGCTATTCCGTTAGCTGGGTCTGGGGGAAGATCCCTCCACAAATAGGAGTAGGGGCTTCGGTCATAGGCGGCCTCTCCAGCCGTGATCATCATTGGAATCTGCGACTTGTCGAGAACCGGTATAACGGTGGGCCCAGAGGTCGAGTCGGGGCCAGAGACTCCAAGAAGGTTGGAAGTCGTACCGAGCATCTGCTCGACAGCAGTAAGGGCATCCGCCGGATCGCTCTTGGTATCAACTGGTTTGGCAACCACGTTATACCCTAAAATCCCACCACCATTGTTGATGGCCCATACTGCTGGAAACGCCCCGGAATCCGTGAACCCTGCCTCAAAGGCCTGATTTCCGGTGTATGCGGCAATCATGCCTATAGTTGCGGTTCCCTTCGATGTAGAACCGGACGTTCCCGAACTGGCACTCGTAGAACTGCCACAGGCAGCAAGCAGCACCGATGCGGTCACTAGTCCGCCCCATACACGATTTTTGAGTCCCCTCATAAATCCCCCCGTCATTGAACTCACGAAACTATAAACTACAATTCTTCCTGACGCAACCCTCTACCCCGAAATTCCTCTGTGCAGAATTTCGACCCGAAAACCAAGAGTTCAGACAGTCCACGTACTAGGAATCCAACCACCCATTGATAGTCAGTGCATCGCAGGTTCAAAGGGACTGTTTCCGCATTCCTGTTGTGGTACTCGCATTAACCAGGCGCAAGAGTCTTGCTATCCGAAGTCAAAGCAACAAGGGATCCGCTAAGGGGATATTTACGATTCCCAGCAGAGGTCTCTTCCAACGCAGAAATAAGGCAAACCGCCTCAACTAACCCATACTCGTAAGGCTGGAGACCAGAATGCCGGTGAGGTTAGTCATCGCCTGACAACGCTCCCCCCATGACTGAGCCACTGCACTTTTGAGAAGTGAGCCATCCTCCAAGTCCAGGGAGACAATCACTTTGGAAGATGAGGGATCGGCCGTCGGTCTCACCTTGCAGACAGACGGCCTCAGAGAACGATCGCCGTGGATTTCCGATATCACAAAACAGGACTTCAAAGGTGTCCGAATATCAAGAGTTACTTGAGCAATACCGCGCACCGGCTCAGGCACTTCTCAACCACTACGAACACCTGATGGTGCCACTTGGAAAAGGTGAGCTGAAGGACCAAAGTGAACGTCGTTCAGAACAAGTAGGTCGCTGGGGATTCGCCTAGAGGCTATCGAAGGTAGTATCTGCGGTCAGCTAGGACTATCTCCCTAGATACCCCAGCTGCCGACCCAGCTATCAACCCGGAAACCCAATACAGTTTGACTCCTGGTTCGAGGGCGTCAACGCTCGTTGAAAACTGGAATTCTGGTACCGAATAGGAATCTAACGACTTCAAGCGCACTCGGTATTCGTGTTGGACGCTGCATTGGAAGATTGACCACTTTAGGGGAGACCTCAGCCCGCTCAATATCAACTTTCACTGTTAGTTCGACCTAGTCAACGGCGAAGGTATTCCACGCTCCAGCCGAGTATTTCCGTCTCCACCCAAATCAAGTTCTGGCTCGGGGGGGGTTTATCATCTCAGCGAAGCGCCGATCCGCCACAAAGAGATCAGGCCTCCCAAACACCAACACCCCTACACCAATTCAAAGATCTAAGGGAGAGCTAAAGCGCCAACGTTGTTTACGCCCGTTACTTGGAACGTGTAACTATGACCGCCACCCGGTACCGCCGAGCCGCCAGCTCCTTCTTCAAAACTTAGCAGTGCCCCACCCTTATTCGCAACGCAACCTTGCTGGGCAATGGTTACCAATCCACCATTTGATGGCGTAGACTCTTTATAGATTGTTCCAGCAATACCTGCAACACTACATCCTCCACCTTTGGTAACCTTTATCCCATAAGCTCTGGTTAGTCCGTCAAAGGTTTCTGCAGCAGCAATCTCGCCTTGGCTCTGGAAATAGCCAGGATTCAATGTCAGTTTCTGTGGGCTAAGTGATCCCAGAACTTCATACGCCTGACCGCCGACAAAATAGGTCTTTGTGTCGCCAAATGAGATCACAAAGTTCGTTGAGCTATGGATCCTTCCGCTAAAACTCACAATGGCTGCTCCCGCTCCGACTTTGCTGATAAATGAGTAATTGGCCAGACTCTCAAGCTGGGCCAAATTGAAGTAACCCGAAGCTCCCCCTGTCGATGAAGTAATTGCTGCAGTAGTTGGAGTCAATGACGAGTTGGTTGAGACTGAAGAAGTCGCCGTCGATGAATTCGAAACGCCACCACAAGCAGCCAGAAGTAGCGGAGCAAAGAAGGCGACTAGAAAACGATCAGGATGGACCCGCAAAGCAGATAAATATGTCATAGCGACTTGGACTTTATACCCAAACTATTGATAGGTCAAGACGGGCTAATATCGCCCGAACACTGGATAGTAGCCTTTGAGTTCACGACCGCATGCATCTGACCACCTATCAAAATCACGTTTAGATATATGGCAATCGACTCATGGTTACTACTGAATAATTTCGACCCAAGAATCGCACGAATCCTACTGTGGTGTTTTTTAGCGTTGGCCACAACGATCGGGATCTTGACATACCAGCTCGTCCACTAAAGGTGTCCTATGAACTTCCTCGCTTTGCGACCTAATAGGAGAGGTGGTCTTCCGACACCGCTTTTGCTGGAAATCTCGAAGTGAGTTAGCAGGACAAGTGCGCTGTCCATACTCGATAGTCACTGGAGGAGTGAAAACAGTCGGTGAACGGTAGTCCTATGCGGCTTGGCTGCGACGCAAACGCGCCCGCCTAGTGTCAAAACGCCCCAGGCACCCGAAGTTCACTCACCTCGCATCGCCCCCGGAATCTTTAAGATCGAACCCTTCAAGGGGATAGAACCGTGACAGAAACAAACAGGCACTGGCCGGTAGTGCATGACTGAGCCGTAATGGTGGTGTTCAAACACCATGACGAGTACTCCTCGAAGTGAGTCTCGATCAATTCGGTGTCCTAAATGGTAGCGATGAATCCAGAAACCTTAGGACTTAGCGACGCACCCAGATCAGACCGACCGTGGACTTCCTCAGGTCCTCACAACCAACAAGGGCTCGCCCCTAATTGTGCTCGAGAGGGAGCACCGGGACCTTCGGCGTGCCAACCTGCTAATGACGGACGTCTCGAAATTCTGCGCGACCGAACTCGAAGGTCGCATGAGGAACTAGTCCGACACGTCGAGTCCCGCAAGGTCCGATGGGCAGCCGAGCGGATCTACGAGGCATGTCGGTCCGCCCCACCACCCACTGCCCCGCCACCACACAACTTCCAATTGTCTAGGCAACACGTGACGAGGAACCAGTAACTCAGGATCGAGCGTGTACGTCAGAAGCCCCCGCAACGGTGTCTCAAAAGTCTGGAGGCAGCTTCACTTGGAGGGTGTCGGGTGGCGATCTGCAGGGTTGAGCGCTGGATGTGCTGCTAGGAAGTCGTGGGCGTTCGTCGGGGAATTACTGGATGCCTCGATATTGATTTGGGCACGATTATCCGGTTAGAAGTACTTGTCGACCTCAAGCGCACTTGTTAGAAATTAGAAAGGTCCTTCAACGGCGATTTGAAGCGGTTTTCCAGTCGACCACTACCCGCCAATCAAAAACTCCATACTCATAGATCAGGGAGATTCCCTGCTCAGCCCTCGAGCACTCCATATCTGTAAGCAAAGACGACCGCTTGGACGCGGTCTCGGAGACCAAGTTTGGCCAATATGCGAGACACGTGGGTCTTTACCGTCGCTTCCGACAAGTAAAGGCTCGCTCCTATTTCATGGTTTGACATACCTAGGGCGAGACATTTGAGCACGTCTGACTCACGGGCACTCAGAGTGGATAGCTCCGATGGCGGTTGGAGCCTGCTTGCGTGACTTGCCTTCACAATATCAAGGATCGTTCTAGTTACCGAAGGTGACAAAGCAGCGTCCCCACGGGCGATCGAACGTATCGCTGATTTGAGCTCGTCGGCCGTCGCATCCTTCAGGAGAAAGCCACTAGCGCCGGCGGCCAGGGCCTCGACCACGTAATTGTCCAGATGAAACGTCGTTAGGATCAAAACCTTTGCGTTGTCAATAAGTCGAGTAGCAGCTATTCCGTCCAGATTGGGCATGCGGATATCCATGACGATCACATCTGGGCTCAGCTGTTTCGCCAGTTCTACGGCTTCTCGCCCGTCTCCCGCCTCTCCAATGACCGATATGTCCTCAGCCGACTCAAGGATCAACCTGAAGCCAGATCTGATCATCGGCTGGTCATCGGCGATTAGAACCTCGATCACGGCATGGGAGCGGAGGAGATGGGGATTGCTGCCACCACCTCAAAACCTCCGGACTCACGATCACCTGCGAACAATCTTCCGCCGAAGAGTGCGACTCGTTCCCGCATTCCAGGTATCCCATGCCCCGTTGACCCGGACTCTTCCGATCCGGGTCCGTCATCAGTCACAACCACACTCACTTCGGCCTCACCAACCTCAACAGAGACGGACGCCAACGAAGACGGAGCGTATTTGATGACATTGGTCAAGGATTCTTGGACGATTCGATAACAGGTGAGCTGAATCGGGTCAGTGAGGGCTGTCGGATCACCTTTGAGGGAGAATTCCACAGAGATTCCTGCCTCTTCGGTTCGCATGACCAACTCACTTAGCTCGCTTATGCCCGGAGAAGGAGAAAGTTCCATCTCCGGCGAGGTAGGCGTCCTCAGAACACCGAGCATCCTTCTCATTTCATTCAATGCCTTGCGACCCGACGATGCAACCTGATCTATCATCTCCATACTCTTGCGAGGCTCGCTCGAGAAAGTCGCCTGCGCCGCGTTCGCCTGCACAACCATGAGTGCAATGTGATGAGAAACCACATCATGGAGATCTCTAGCTATTCTTACCCGCTCCTCGGCGACAACCCTCTCTGCTAGAAGGTTGTGTTCACGTTCAAGCGTCGCTGCCCTCTCGGTCAGCTGCTCGACGTATTTCCGCCTGGTGCCTATGTAGAGCCCTACACTCGCCCCGACACCCGCGACCAGAGTTGCCAGCGGAATGACAGCTAAGAAATGACTCCAGTGCCTGACGTCTGTGACCGCATTTACGCCAACCATCCATACCCACGCAAGTGCGGCGACCCTGACCACTCGCCCCGGTGCATTTACCAATGAGAAGGAGTACAAGGCGATCAACGGGGCGAAGGGCGGGGCAAAAGATGCCACTCCAGTTCCATGGATCAGCTCGGCGATTGCAAACGCCACGAACGTGACGACCAGAGCAAAAAGTGGCCTCCTCCGCCTTACCAAGAGGGTCAGATCCGCCAACAACAGCACCGCAGAAGCGAGAACAGCCAGTACCTGATGGCCGGAGTCCTTCGACGAAACGAAGATTATGAACGCAGAAGCAAGCAGTTGGGACAGCACGAGCACGACGACTACAGTGACGTCGACATAACGTTCGGGAAGATGTCTCATGACGCCGACCCCGGGGGTCATCACTGGACTATCGCTCTTCTGCAACATTGCTGATCCCGATTCTAGACGCGGCGCCAGCCCGATATCCTTTCGAGCTCAGGCATCCATCTTTTTGGTTTTGAACACACCGACTCCCGTAGCCACCACTATCCAGCCGACCAGAACAAGACTCGCCACCAATGTGCTCTCTCCTGGAACATACCTGAGTGGTCCACCAGCGTGCGGCGAGAGACGCCCGATTGATGAGAGTGGTAGAATCTCCCGGAAGCTTCCAAACCACGTAATCAGGAGAAGTAGCTGCTGGACTATGAACTCCCAAGCCATAAGTACGGCGATGGTCACAGATTTTGAGACCGTCAAAGACGATACTCCGATAGCAAGCAACAGCTCAAAACTGGTCGATAGAAGGACTATGAGTCCGTAGTGGATTAGATTCGCCGAAGTCGGCACAGCGTAAGATCCGGCCAAGATCACACTAACCAAAGCCGCAACTACGTATGCTGCAATGATCATTGGCCAGAACATCATGATGGCGCCGGGAATCCTAGCGAAAAAGAGTGCCACCCGGCTCCGGCCCGTTGCGACCAAGTCTCTGAAAACTCCATTCGAGTCTCCGGCTCCCGCATTTGCACCAACAAGTATCGCCGCAGTGCCACCGATGAGCGTCATAATGTTGACCGCCCGAGTCAGGTTGACATTCCCGCCCGCCGAGCCGTGCGCCGCCGGCGAAACGATGTGGAGAATTTCGAGCACGGCAAAGTAGATCAATACCGCTCCAAGGCTTAGGAACAGGGACGTCCAGAAAAGTCCCCGGCGCTTCCTCAGTTTGAGAAATTCAGCACGACTCATCGACCTGGCGAGCCAATTGAAGTCCGTGTTACTTTGCTGGTATTTCTGAGACACAGTGATGCTCACAGTACTGCTCCGCTCTTTTCAGTAATAGCTAGAAATCGATCCTCAAGACTTGTTCGCTCATTCAAGACTGAATCGACGGCTGCTCCCCCGAGGACGAGGGCCTTGACAATCTCAGAGGTGGGAACATCGTGCAGCGGGGTCACCCGCAGCTGGTTTTCTGTAAGGCCAGTTAGTTCGGATGCAAGTCTGCTCTGGGCAAGAACGGAAAGAGCAAGGTCGACCTTGTCCGTCTCGATCAACACAGTTCCCTTTGAAGAACCTGCGAGTTCGTCGATCCGTCCCTGGAGCACCACGCGTCCCATATCCACAATCGCCACCGCATCACAAGTCTTTTCGATCTCGTCTAGCAGGTGAGAGGATATGACTACGGTCCGTCCTTCGTCGACAAAACTGCGCATCAGATGTCTAAACTCCAGTATCCCAGCGGGGTCGAGTCCATTCATCGGCTCGTCGAGAATCAGAAGCTCGGGATCGGATAAAAGGCAGCGCGCTATCCCGAGTCTCTGTCTCATCCCTAGCGAGTATCCGCGCACCTTCTCGTCGCCCCTGCCGGCAAGGCCGACCCTTTCGATCGCTTCCGGAATACGGGACATGGACTGAGGATCCCGTACGGAGGCGAAGATCTTCAGGTTTTCATAACCCGTCACGTGGCCGTGGAAGCGGGGCTCCTCGATTATTGCTCCAACACGGGAGAGTGCCTGGCTCCTATGGTGAGGAAGTTTGAACCCACGAACTGTCATCTCTCCCGAACTGGGCTGGGTAAGTCCAAGAAGCATTCGAATCAGGGTCGTCTTCCCTGCGCCGTTTGGCCCAAGATACCCAAACGCCATCCCCCTCGGGATGGACAAATTTACGCCGTCGACCGCAACACGGCTGCCGAAGCGCTTGGTCAAGTTCGAGATTGACACGATGAAATCAAGTTCATTCGCCGCGTCGGGCAATATCTCTTCATGATTCAGTTGATCTGTATCCATGTCTAAACGTTAAGTGACTCTGAGGCCGGACGACATCCTCACAAAGGCTTGAGAAGGTCATCCTTAGGGATGATTCAGCAAAGATATGACTGCGTACCACGCAGGATACCAACGAAGAAACGATGCAAAGGGAGGATTCCAGATCAAACTTGAAACTTTATTAGCGTCCCTATCCTAGAATCACTCTTTTATATGATATTCTTCTTTTCTAGAATCATTCTAGAAATAATCGAGCAGGAGAAGAGCGCCTTGTCCAGAGAAGTTGGTGCCACAGCGAAGTTGCTCAGGGAGTCCGGTCTCAGGGCCACTCCCCCGCGCGTCGCAGTCATTGAAGCGCTTCAGGATCGACCACATTTGAACACGGACTCGATCATCTCCGTCATTAGGATTCGGCTGGGAGCCGTTTCAATTCAAGCCGTATATAGCACGCTCGCCTTGCTCACGGCCAAGGGCCTCGTACGCCGGATTGAGCCTGCAGGGAGTTCCGCAGTTTATGAACTCAGGGTGGGTGACAATCATCACCACGTTGTGTGTCGACTCTGTCAGATGATCCAAGACGTCGACTGTGCGGTGGGCGCTAAACCCTGCCTATACCCCTCCGACACCCATGGTTTCCTGCTCGACGAGGCAGAGGTCACCTATTGGGGACTGTGCCCGACGTGCCAGAGCGCGACAGACGTTCCATCGGACGATGATCAATTAGTAGAAGAAAAAGGAGCATGACCATGACAGACAACAGACAATATTCAACCACTGACGCTGGCATACCCGCAACAAGCGATAGCCACTCACTTACTGTCGGGCCGAACGGGCCAATCGTTCTACACGACCACTACCTTCTCCAAAAGATGGCCCAATTCAACCGCGAGCGGGTGCCCGAGAGGGTTGTCCACGCAAAAGGTGGTGGAGCGCATGGATTTTTCGAGGTGTCCGAAGACGTCAGCCAATTCACTCGCGCCGACTTCCTTCAGCCAGGAACAAGGACCGAGCTGTTCGTCCGGTTTTCCACTGTGGCGGGCGAACTAGGCAGCGCAGACACAGTGCGAGACCCGAGGGGATTCGCAATCAAGTTCTATACTCGGGAGGGAAATTACGATCTGGTCGGCAATAACACGCCAGTCTTCTTCATTCGAGACCCGCAGAAGTTCTCGGACTTCATCCACTCCCAAAAACGGCTTCCCGACACACATCTCCGGGACAACAACATGCAGTGGGACTTTTGGACCCTCTCTCCAGAGAGCGCACACCAGGTGACATGGCTCCTCGGTGACAGGGGAACACCTAGGACTTGGCGCAACATGAACGGATACGGGAGCCATACGTTCTCTTGGCAGAACTCCTCTGGAGAGAAGTTCTGGGTCAAATATCACTTCAAGACTGACCAAGGCATATCAAACTTCACCGCAGACGAGGCGAAAGCCATGGCAACCGAGGACCCCGACTTCCACATAAGGGACCTCCACCAAGCGATCGCATCATCTAATCACCCGTCCTGGACCCTATACGTACAGCTAATGCCGTTCGCGGATGCAGCTGACTACCGTTTTAACCCTTTCGACCTAACCAAGGTGTGGCCCCATTCGGACTACCCCCTGATCAGGGTCGGGCAAATGGTACTCAACCGCAATCCCGAGAACTATTTCGCAGAGGTAGAACAGTCCGCTTTCGAACCGGCCAACCTTGTGCCCGGGATAGGTGCCAGTCCAGACCGGATGCTTCTCGGGAGGATCGCAAGCTACCCAGATGCACACCGGTACCGAATTGGAACCAACTACGCTCAACTGCCAATCAACCACCCCAAGAGTTCGGTGAACAGCTACAACAAGGACGGCGCAATGCGCTACGACAACAACGGAGCTGCGCCGGTATATGCACCTAACTCATACGGAGGACCCGCTGCCGACGACAGAATCTACGAAATCGGATGGGAATCAGACGGAGAGATCCTTAGAACGGCGGCCACCCTCCACGCTGAGGATGACGACTTCGGCCAAGCAGGAGATCTGTACCGTAAGGTGATGGACCAAGGAGCCAAGGACCGGCTCGTCGAGAACATTCTGGTCCATCTGTCTAACGGTGTTTCGAGCGATGTCAAAGCTAGGGCCATCAACTACTGGCGACAGGTGGACCCCGACCTTGGTGCCTTGATCGAGAAGTCCACAACAAGGTAGGCCTTACCAAGTAAGTAGGTCGGTCCGTAACTTCCGACTGACCTACTTACTGGTCCTTATAAAACAATATTTTGACTTGCCCAAGCGCGTATCTACATCTGTTGCCACTTCAGCGTCCAAGTTTCTAATGTCAAGGAGCATTAGAATAAATACGCACCGGTCCGGTCAGCAGCTGAAAAAGCATTGCGGGGGACGATGACAAATCACCAACTGAAACTTCGTCGAGCCATCCCGCAGGACTCCCTTGACGTGGCCAAGGTTCACGTCGCCTCTTGGCAAACTGCTTACAGGGGAATCGTTCCGGACCCATTTCTCGACACTCTGTCTATCGAGGAACGAGCAGCACGATACAACTTCGAACTTCATGGACAGGAAAACCCAAACACTTGGATTGCGACAGTATCGAACTCAGTCATTGGCTTTGTTACATTCAGCAGAACACGAGACCTCGACCTTGCAAGTATGGGCGAAACGCAAGCACTCTACATCGCTCCGGCGACCTGGAGGCGAGGTATCGGAACCATGCTCTTAGACCTTGCTGAGAAAGAAATGGCAGGTTGGGGGCTGAAATCTGCGGCCCTATGGGTCTTTGCGTCCAATCACCGAGCCCGGTCTTTCTACGAGAGTAGAGGTTGGACCGCCGATGGAACCTTGAATTACCTCGAGATACAGGGTCGGAGTCTGCCTGAAGTTCGATATCGGAAGACCATCGCTTAGGACTCCCACTCGTTCCCTTTGCAAAAGACAAGCGGAACTTCCCAGCTCAATTGGCCAACCGAACTGCCACCAGTATCAACGGCCAATCGATGGCGCTGCCGTGGCGGCGAGGGATTCAAGACATTTGAAGCAGTTCCCGAAGATGTCCATCTGATGGTAAAGGGGCACGCCTGGAAGGCCGTCCTCCATATCGCGCAGCACCTTCTCCTCCGCTTTGGCGTCTATAGCCAATGTCACCCCACAGCGTAAACAGCGGAAGTGGTGGTGGTGAGAGGCAAACGGTGGGAGCAGCTCATAGGTGGTATCACCTGAAACTGAGGACATAGGTTGGATCACGCCAAGGGCAACGAACAGGTCAATAGTCCTGTAAACCGTGGGTGCGTGGATACCTTTCCCTCTCATCTCAGTTGCGATCTCACTTCTGGTGGTCGGGCGTTGCACTCCCAGCAGATGGCCGAATACTTCAACCCGTTCACTCGTAACACGGTGCCCGCCTTTCCTAAGAACTTCAAGCAGAAGCTCGACCGGATCTTCGAGGTTCTGTGTCACGGCAGCTGCCTATCACTTTCGAGGTCTCTCCCCGAAGGCACCTTCTTGACCTTGATAACTGCGCGCGTGGTGGACACCAGTGTTCCGATTCCGACGACGATCACTACCCCTATGACAAGTACTTGAGTTATGCCAAATCTCGCAAGGTTGTGGATATGGAGGCCAGTTCCCACCGATGCACCTACCACCCCTGGAAACACGAGACCGAGAAGTCCTGCGGCTGTGAACGCGACTCCTCCAATTAGTAGGGTCCGTCCCGCAGTAACGAGCGAGACCTTCCTGATATCGCCGGCATCAAGGTGACTACGCCTTGCGACATACCCGAAGAGGGCACCTGCAAGCATCTGAACCACCGTAGTGCCGAGGCCGAATGCCGCACCAGGTAGCCAACCTATCGCGGCCGATGGCATCTGCGGCGAAAGGACCGTGTAGATGATCAGTGCAAATGCACCCACACCCCAGCCCGCTATGAAGCCGTGCAGAGCCGGCATCCACGGTTTTGGATCGGCAAGTTTGTCTCCTTGAACTATCTCATCTAGGTGATGTGATGGGCTAAGAAGGTGCCAGTGATTTCCACGAAAGAGGTACTTCGCCGCCCAGGCCATCGCCACACCGACCACTACATATATGAGGTAGTTCACCCAAGGTCTGGATACCAAAAAATTAGCGAGCGAAAAATAAGCGAGCTCAGATGCAATCATTCTCTGCAGGGTGAAGGCTAACGAAAAGATGAGACCTGCAATCAAACCCTTCCGTGAAGATCCACTGCCAATCGAGTAACTGAACGTGATCGGCCAAGTGTGTTCATCTGGCGTGATGCCGTGCACCATACCGAGGGCGAATGCGAGCAGGACGGCTCCACCGACTGTGAAACTACCGTGCGGGTTCCAAAGGTTCAATACTGCGACCAACACTGCAATCCGATCATTTCTCAAGGCTCTTATCAGAACTAAGTTCTAACATGTTATCAGTATATAGTTCTAACAAGGCGGACATCCGGTTATTCCGAGGCTTGCCCAGGTTGTCTAAAGGTCCACTCGCCCTCGCACATTTCATCCGAGATTTGACCCCAGATTTTTTTGGGCCTACATAGCCACAACTAAAGAGAGGTTTGCTGACAGTAAACCGCCTTGCCCGTAGGCTCGTCACTTGAAACCTCGATGGCTTGTCAGTTGGCACGGCACAATGCACTTAATGTTGACGGGTGACCAAATAGTTGACTCAAAGTTTGGTCGGTGAGCCGCCAAAGTCCTACAACTTTGTCGTCTCAATCAAACCCTGGGAGGAACTTATGCAGAACGAGGGCTTGGAGGGAAATGGTGCGGATGTGACTCGGGCAGCCGATCGGTGGGCACGTCAACTCGCAGAATGGGCGCTACCAAATGAGCTCATAGCAAGTGCACCAGAATCACCATGGATCCTCTCACCTAACTCCTTCACGCCGTCCATCACACCTCCTGACACGGAGTCCTATCGACGGGCTCTCGAAGTCGCAGCACTTGGTGGAAGTGTTTTAGACGTCGGCGCTGGCCGCGGTGCTGCAAGTCTCTGTCTGGTGCCCCCTGCTACAGAACTCATATGCGTCGACCAGTCTGAAAGCATGCTCGCAAGCCTCCACGATGACGCCGCCGGGTTAGGGCTGAATGTACGTACCGTCCTCGGGAATTGGCTTGAGGTCGCAGATGCGGTCCCGGAGGTAGACCTCGTTCTCTGCCACCACGTCCTTTACAATGTTGCGGACCTAGGCAATTTCATTAGGCTGCTTGACGAGCACGCCCGACATCGGGTTGTCATCGAAATCACCTACAAACATCCACTGTCTTGGCTAAATCCACTCTTCGAACACTTTCACGGGATCACACGGCCCGATCGTCCCAACGCCTTGGATGCTCTAGAGGTGATCGCTGAAGTCGGCATCAACGCAGAGTTGGAGATCTTCGAATCCGCTCCGAGGCGGAACCAGAGCCCTGTTTTGATTGTCCAACAAGCGCGACGACAATTATGCCTCGACCCTACCTTCGATTCGGAACTCTCCGGACTCATCAAAGCGTCCCCAACTAGGCAGATCGCGTGCATCTGGTGGGACCGACACCGACAATGACTGGTGTGCAAAAGCACGGGAGACTACTTGGGCAGAACGGACGAATGCCCGACCTCACGTGTACCAAAGTGAGCAACTAAGAGTCTGCCCAGATCGGTCAGCATATCTTTATAATCGACCTGTTGGACCAACCGGTCGTTTCGAAACAATGACCGATTCGAAGAAGAGGGACCGACTTGTCGCGTCTAATCAATGGCTTGGCCACAGCAGTACTTGCCGCAGGATTACTAGCCAGCTGCGGGTCTACCCATTCATCGGGAGGCGGAGCCACCGCAAAACCGTCCGCTGCCACTACGTCAACAACTAGCGTTCAACAGGCAATATCCAAATTCAAAACGCCAGTTACGGTCGGAGCGACCCCATTGGACCTTCTCTCTCCTCCTTCCCCATTCGGTTCCGGGGTCTTGGCACTTTCCTCATCATCGGGTTCAATAACGTTGGATTACGTGAGCAGTGCCGGCCCGAAGATACTGCGAGCAGTACCGCTTGAATCTTCAAATACTGCGCTCGCCTCTACCACATCCACAGTTTTCGGACCCGCGGTCATCGGAGATACTGCATGGATCGCTACTGCAGACCGACTCATCTCCGTGAGCCTTAGCAGTTTCAAGCTGACGCTTAACTCTCCACTAAACGGATTTGTAACTACACCTGCGGGAATCGTCGCGACTCCAGGTTCAGTCTGGGTGGTCGGAGACGCCTCGAGCTTCGGTTCCAATCCTTCAGATGGCATACTTATGCAGAGATATGCAGTGTCGGACGGCACTCTCCTTTCGAGCACCTACCTCCCCGGCGTTCAGGTCCTATCCGAAGTTCTTGGCCAAGGTGAAATCTGGATTACTACACAAACAGCTGGACACGGATCCACCCCGCCCCAGGTCCAGACCCTAGAGTTCGATCCGGCGGCGGGACGGCTCAAGAATTCCTTCGTGGTATCCAAGCAAGCCGCGTTCGGTCTAATGGTGGCAACGACCCAGCGGCTCTGGGGAAGTCTGGACTCATATATCGCCCTTGTACCACCAAGCTTTGTCACGGTAGACCTAGCCTCCAAGATCAATGCCGTGAAGGTCCCTGGCGTAGTGGGCGAGATCCTAGATGCCAACGTGGACCCCAATGGCCAAGTCATCTGGGCTATCGGTCCGAGCGCACTATTCGAGATCGCCTCAACTTCGGATAAGGTCCTCCAGGCGTGGAATCTAAGCGGACTATTCGCCACCACTGTTGTCTCCCAAGGCGGAGGCATCATTTGGGTTTTTGGTCACAGTCGACTCAGCGAACTGCGAGTTTCCCAGTAGTTCGAATCGAAGTTTCCCTTAAGGTGCGAAAAGTGGAGCGACGCGACTTCACGACTTCCAACCTTCTGTAATTCAAATGCGGCTCCTAATTATTCGTCAGATACTTGACGAGTACAGAGCAACAAATGACTGCTTACTGTTTCACTCCTCTGCGAAGTCCTGCTGGGTGACGTGACATCCACCTCCGAGGCGCTTGGCCCTGTACATCAATTGATCCGCTTGACGAAGCAGTGTGTCAGGATCGACCTCTTCCCCTTTTGTAAATACAACACCGATCGACGAAGAGATCGTCACATACTCACCAAAGTTGGCATTACCAACCCAGATCGGTTCCTCAAAACTCGCGCTGAGCCTGCCTAGGATCAACTTGGCGTCGACCTCGTCAGTCAAATCAGGCAGGAGACATACAAACTCGTCTCCTCCGATTCGGGCGATCGTGTCGACATCGCGCAGAGCGCCGGACATTCGCTTTGCAACCTGCACGAGCAGGCGGTCCCCCTCGGCGTGACCGTACGTGTCATTTATGGGCTTGAAATTGTCTAGGTCCATATAGGCAACTGCCAGGATTCCTCCATCTCTCTTTGAGCTGGCGATAGCGTGCTTGATCTGCTCAGCGAGCAGGCTGCGGTTTGGCAGGCCAGTGAGAAGATCGTGAAAAGCCAAGTCCGAAAGTCGATCCTGATACTCGATCATCTCCGTGATCTCTGTGCAAATACCGACGTACTGGCCGACGGATCCACCGACACCAGCGATAGCCGTGATCTGCATCAGAATCGGGATCAGCCCTCCGTTTCGACCTCTGTTCCAGATCGTTCCCGACCAGAATCCATTTAGGCTCAATTCCTGGTACATCGCGGCATAGAACTCTGAATCATGCTGTCCAGACCTCCAGAATCCGGCGTTCTGACCCACGCATTCGCTACGGTCGTATCCACTAATCCGGCAGTATCCAGCGTTGACATCGACGATCAAGCCATTCTGATCCGTTATAACGATACCTTCGCGGGCATTTTTGAACACCACTGCGGCCAAAGCCAGTTCATCGTTACGCTTTTTCTCGTCAGTGACGTCCACCCCTATACAGACGATGAACTCGACATTTCCATCGGCATCCGGAATGGTCGAACTATGCCAATCCATATCGTGCAGATTTCCATCCTTGTCAATCCACGGTGCCGATGCCCTACGTTCGATTTTGCCGATAACTGCTTGTTCAAACCAGTGGAAACCGTACTCCCTTGCACTGGGAGCAAAGAAGCCGAGGGAGACCCCGACTTGCGCGCTCATCTGCTGTAGGGTCATCCCAGCAAACTCCTCTAGGGCTTTGTTGCATTCGACAACCCGTCCCTTGGAATCGAGGACTATGACAAGGTTCGATAGAGACTCGATAATCTGCGAGACGAAGATCTTCTGACTTCTAACCTGCGTCTCAGCCTCGTAGCGATCCGTGGTGTCAATACCGGTGTATACGAGTGAGGAGAGCGCTCCATCTGCGTCGAACACGGGAGATGCTCGTAGTGTAAACCTTCTGGATTGGCCATCTGCACGTTTGAACCAAACCTCGGTTGAGTGCGACTCTCTCGTCAACACTGCATGTTTGGAGGTCTGCAGGATGGCATCTACCCCGTCTGCGCTAACAGCCTTTTCCCAAGGGAACAGTCTTCCGTGCAGTTCAATCTCTTGGACCCCGAGTATCTCAGTGACCAATTCATTCACCGACAGGGTTACCCCAAGTGGGTCGATCACCATAGCGATGAATGCACCGGTGTTCAATATTCTGTCACGAATCGCCGTTTCGCCGGCGAGCAATCTCTCCGAAAGACTTCGATCAGTAATATCTATGAAACTGGAGTCGAGAAACCTCTCACCATCTGTAACTCTTAGCCTTGTATAGAACTCAACCTCTCTGAGCTCCCCAGATGCAAGTCTGTGGGTGGCTGTCATGTGGGCAAATCCGCCGAGTTCGATCGAGTCTGCCAGTTGGTTAAGGAGATCGGGAGTTACCTTGACATTCAGGTCGAAGATGTTGATTCTCGCCCACTCGTCGTCAGAGAATCCATAGAAGGCGCGCGCCTCGTCAGACACGTTCGAAATTGCGCCATCGCGTACCCTGACACTGAACCGGACGAAGCGTCCCGCACCTGCATCCGCCTGTCTGGCGAGTTCCGCCTGGTGGTCACGAAACTCCTCAAGGCGACTCAGTGCGAGACTTGCATGTTCAGTGCAGGCTTCCAGTAAAACACGCTGGAACCTAGATGGCATACGATTCTCGAAACTTGTAAGAGCAAAGGTCCCCTGCACCCTACCGGAGCTGTTTACGAGGGGAAACGACCAGCAAGCTCGAAGGTTATGTTCGGCAGCAGTGGCCTGAAAATCACGCCATCTCGGATCGACGGCTGTGTTGCCAACTATGACTGGTGCGGCCAGATGTACTGCCGTCCCACACGATCCAGCGTATGGACCTGGAACAATGTCCTCGAATGCCTTTGCCAACGATTCGCCAAACGATGGACCCGCCAGCATTTCCAAAGTTCCACTATTCGACAACTCCATCACGCTTGCGACCGTGTTGGAAACGTACGATTCGGCGAGCTTGCACACCTCGACAATGACTTGTTCGAGATTCTTGACGTCCTTAGAGATCTTTACCAGCGAGTCGTATACATCGAGCAAAGTCCTCAATTCGTCTCGGGTAAGTGATTCGTCGTTGCGGTGAGGCACATCCGGATCGAAGACATCGAGTGACTCACGCGCCACCGAAGAGACATCCAGCAGGGTCAAAAGCGAATACGTAATGTTCGATATGTTTGCCCTATATTCTGCGCCAACGCCGATCTTTAGCGACTTTCCGAGCTGATCGAGTTGTCCTCGCATCCTCGGATCTGTCTGGTAAAGCAGCGCATCTCTTAGTTCAGAGATGAGCCGTGGATCAACCAAAATTTCCGGATAGCTCGCCATAGACCTGACTCGCTGGGTCCAACTTCTTAGAGCCGCAAGCGCACCGAGCGCAGTGCGTGGCCTACTCAGCTGTGAGTTCCAGCGTATGGCGGATACCCAATTTAGGAGTTTCTCGGGCTCCATGGGCTTGGCTATCGCATAGCCTTGGCCCAGATCTGCTCCGATAATTCTTGATGCCTCTATGAGTGCCTCGGTCTCCAGGCCTTCGACAACAACAGTGATTCCCAAATCGTGCGCAAGGTGAGTCAGGTGTTCGATTAGCGGCAGAGAATTCTGCGGATCACTTGAGGTACGTACAAGCGCTTGGTCGATCTTGACCTCGTCAAATCGAATCCGCTCCAACCGCGACAAAGAACTGTAACCGGCACCTAGATCGTCCTGGGCAATCTTGAATCCCATAGCCTTAATCTGTTCAAGCACCGCATAGGAGCCAGCCCCCTCAGGCGTGTCCTGCTCCTCGGTGAGCTCCAAGGCGAAGTCTTTAGGCTCCAATTGCCCACTAACGACGTACTCCTGAAGGAATTTCACGTATCGGCTGTCGGCGAGTCCCTGGATAGGAAAGTTGATGGATACTTTGGGATTAAGACCGTCAGCTCTCCAAGCTTTCAACGCTGAAATGGACTGCTCGACTCCAATTTTGAATAGGAGCAATAGGTCATCTGAGTCGAGGGCCAACAGGAACTCAGCAGGTGGGATTATCCTGTCATCAACGTCGACAAGTCGAGCTAGAGCCTCCACGCCCTCTAGCGCACCACTGTTGAGATGCACTATCGGTTGGAAGAGCATCCTTACCCGGCCATCCTCTAAGAGTGCATGGAAGTGCTGCCGAAGACCGTAGGACATCACGCCACCACCGTCCAGCCGTTCCATTGCTCCGGCCAGCAGCTGCCTCACATACTCAATAAAACTCTTTCGCGACGGCGTATCAAAGTAACCGGGCCACTTCGAATAGACGCCGAGCAGAGCCCTCGGCCTATTGTTCGAGTCCAGAATTGGAACTGCCGCTATGCTGCGCGCACCGATAGCCTCATAAAAGCTTTGCCACGCCACAAGTGACGGCTCCATCGACACCGCTGGAATCAGTAAAACCGATCCAGTGAGCCAAGCACGGGCGCCGGGACTGACCTCCGAAAGGTGTATCACATAATCGTCCGCGTGCGCAGACTTTCCCTTGGCCGAGTTTTCCGCCATGATCTCCAATGCGGAGCCATCCATGTGCTCAAACTCGAGGTTGCCTTCTGAATTTGGTCTCGCTATGAATGTCAAACAGACGCCGGAAAGGCTTGCCAATCTGGCGAGAATCTGCCTGGCTAGATCGGGCGACGTATTGGAAGTTCTGCAGGTTTCGGTTAGTCCGTCTAGCAGTTCATGCAATCCACGGTCGAATTCAGCCTCGACTTCCAAGGAGATTGTGACTAAACCCGCTACTCTGGAGGCCGCCCAACCCACATATGAGGTCACTACTTTGGAGTCCATGTCGAACCGACCCATCGACTCTGTCAACTGGGTTGCCAGTTCTGGAAGTAACCTCATCAGCACTAGTGATGAGATTCCGACCATGGCGTGAGCTCGCGCAATTTGGTCGCAGAATTCAGAGACATCAGCGTCGGAAATCTCCGGATTAAGGGCCATTGTTAGCAATGCGCTCAGACCGCTTCTCAGAATTTCGAGATCGACTTCCCCGAAACGGATCAGAACTGACTCGGAGACAGAATTCGAGAAAAAAAGTTCAGTGAAACCTTCAACGGCCTCGCTTATCACTTCCGAAATCCCAGGCGGTTGTGGTGGTTCCCCTATGGTTTCAGTCACACCCATGCTCAGACTACTTCTGAACGCAGCCAGCGGCTGTTTGGACCACCGTGTTTGCGCGACAGTTCGGTCGCCCCACGAAATCGGACGAGGCACCAAGCTCGAGCACCGCATTCCACACGAACTGAAGGGCTCCCATCTACCACCTCACTGCTGAATAATCGGCAGAAATTCTGCTAGCTTGACACGGGAAGAAGTATCGGTCATCCTGGGTCGTGTTCTGCAGCCGGTCCAACCAAATGTACGCTGGGGGCCAACACCCAGTATACGGCGGTCTTTGGAGCCAATAGTAGCCCGTTCAAGCAACTTTGGGTCGACCGCCTAGCCTGGGGGAGGCCGAATTAAGGCCGTATATTTTCAGATGCAGTCCGCGAATGACCGAGGACGACTCGGCCTATCGATCCGTCAGAGCTTCAGCAAGTCAATCATCGCTTCCCAGGCCATTCCACCTAGCAGCCTGTCAGCAACTTCACTGCCGCCACAGCTGCGAACGCTAGACGGAACTGGAGCGTCCTCACCGGGCAGAATTGGCCTATGGCCCGCACCTTCTAGATAGACATAGGCAGAGTCAAGTCCCGCCCGTTTCCTTCGGAGGATGATCTCACGAGCGAACGCATCGGAAGGCCAAAGTTTATCGTCTCCACCGGCGACCAACAGAAGGTTCGTCTTAGCCATTTCGACACGGATACGAGCGGCTTCAGCAACACCGGAAAATTCGACGAGGCTAAGCTGATAGAGCCCGCTGTACGATGGTGGAACTTCTGTTCCTGGACTCCACCGATCGGAATAAGGGATAAATGGAATTGGGCTGCCCTGAAAGGTCCAACAGGATCGGTAGGGGTGACCCACTCCATCAATCCCAGGTCCCAGATTTGCCCATACATAAGCGCTCGGAGAGATGGCCACGGCCGCATCTAACCTACTGTCAATGCATGACAGGAGAAGTGCCGCTTCTGCCCCCTTGGATACTCCGACAACCGCCAGTTTCTCAAGACCCAGATTCTCAAACTCATCGAATACCGATATAAACCGTTCAATGGGTATCTCACAGATTCCAGTCGACTGCCCGGGCCCACCGAACCAGCGAATAGAAACAGCTAGAGCACCACAGTCCGCAAGCAATTCACACCTTCGACTAGCGATCTGGCCACTCGAACCCGAAAGAATCAAAACGCCCACTGACGGGTTCGGCCGCTTCGGCTCAAAAACGACACCTTCACAGTCCCCGAGGAGTCGTTGTAAGTTACCATGCTCCACATTCAGTCCAAACTTTATTGTCATCTGAGTATCGAACCATGCAGCACGATGCCCACCGATTCGCCCTACTAGGTCGTTCCTGTAGCTTCCTTCGATGAACATAAGCACATCATGTTGGGTCCGCTGCTAGGTGACATGAGTTTCCACTGGGCACTACTCACCATTATGTGTCACCCTCGTAAAAGCGAGACTCGTCACCGACGCAACTGCAGCGGAAAGCATCAACCCATAGTATGCAGAGCCCAGCCCCGAAGACCGCACCAACACTCCGCCACT
>JABEUN010000029.1 GCA_013044385.1 Acidimicrobiaceae bacterium | reverse complement strand
GGCTCGATCAGGACTGTCCCGAGCGATGGAAGACCCAGCTTGACTGCCCTTTGCCAGTGGTCTTTATCTCTCAACAAAATAGACCTCGGTAAGGTGCATCACAAGAGATCACACTCCGAGCCTATGGCTCTAAAAAAAGCCACCAGACAGACCCCATCTCGTAAAGTCCAAGCCAAGGGTTAGCCAACTGGTAGATTCCAGCGTAAGCGGGAGGTAGCCCGAGACCTACAAAGGCATATCGTGCATTCCACCCGCCATAATGTACCTTCGACCATAGAGTTACTCGATCCTCGGACACGCTTAGTCGTCAAGCAGCCCGGCTACCCCAACTCCAAGCCGACTTCAAATCTCGATTCGACGTTCCGATTAACTCCATAAGGATTTTGCAGCATGGGTGCACTGTCGGATGCGCACCTTTGGGCTACAGTCGCTGTGTCGTGACGCTGGCCGCATCGGTTCCGGTGCAGTAAGGGAGGATAGATGGACGTCTTCGAACTCTCCGATGACCTCTGGAGTGGAAAACACAGCACGAAGGAGATCCACCCGCTAATACCTCACAACTCGATCACTGGGATCGAAGATGGTCTCGCATTCGTATCTAGCTTCGCGAACGTCTCGTGTGTGGACACTGAAGAAGGGCTCGTGCTGATCGACACCGGGAGCTTCCTACTTGCCGAACAGGTACACCAGACGATACGCACCTGGACCGGTTCGAGGCTGTCTAAGGCGATATATTCCCACGGTCACGTCGATCACGTATTCGGTGTCCCCTACTTCGAAGCAGAGGCAAAAGAGGCGGGATGGGAGGGGCCACAGGTCATAGCGCATGAGGCGCTGGCTCACCGCTTTGACAGGTACAAACTGACCAGGGGATACAACGAGATCATCAACCAGCGGCAGTTCCGGGCGCCAGGAATGGTATGGCCGACGAACTATCGATACCCCGACATCGACTACCACGACCGCTACGAATTCGTGGTCGGTGACGTCTCATTTGAGGTCAACCACGCAAAAGGTGAGACCGACGACCACAGCTGGACCTGGATACCGAGCCACCGAACCCTCTGCTGCGGAGATCTGTTTATATGGGCTTCGCCGAACGCCGGAAATCCGCAAAAGGTACAGCGATATCCGGCTGAGTGGGCGGTTGCTCTGAGGGAGATGGCGACAAGGAATGCCGAATACCTGCTATCGGGTCACGGGGTTCCGATTAAGGGAGAAGCAAGGGTCAAAGCAGCGCTCACCCACACAGCTGAGCTACTTGAGAGCATCGTGGATCAGACGATAACGATCCTGAATAGCGGAGCTCGGCTTGATGATGCCATACATCAGGTCACCTATCCATCCCACCTGATGGAACTGCCGTATCTGCAGCCGGTCTATGACGAACCCGAGTTCATAGTGCGGAACATCTGGCGACTGTACGGCGGATGGTATGACGGAAACCCGGCAAATCTCAAGCCCGCTAGGGAGGTCGCCTTGGCCGACGAGATCGCAGCTCTCGCAGGCGGTGCTGGCGTACTTGCAACCAGAGCCATGGAACTCATCGAGTTGGGCGATGATCAATCACTCAGGCTCGCCACCCACCTCGTCGAGTTTGCCGCACTCGCCTCAAACGATCCGGCCATCATCGACGCAAGGAGGGCGATCTACGCTGTCCGTGCAGAGACCTCCACCTCTACCATGGCCAAGGGGATCTTCGGATGGGCATCCACCGAGTTCGACAACGACAATTCTCAGCCAGCCGATACCAACGGACACCTCCACTGATGACACATATTTGAGTTCGTCACTGACGAAAACAGCCCACAGTGCAATGGTAGCTTTATGGTATGGCAGCGACCGAATACACCGACAACGAGCTGGAGCTCACCAGACGAGCCTGGCACCTACTTGAGGCTTTCCACGACACCACCTACTTCGTGAAGGAGTGCCGGACCGCCTACAAAGACCTCGGCATCTCTGACGTATGGACAAGGTATTTTGCTGGGCGGGCGGCTCCCATGGGTCGCGTGGGTGCGGGAACCGTAATAGCGTCGTTCTACAACTTCAGTCCGACGATGGTCAAAGCAGCGGTCCCATCGGTTTGGGAGACATTGGACCCCGCCACCGTCGTCAAGGCCAGGTTCACTGGCGTGGAGGCCGCCTTGGACCGCCTCATTCCGCAGCATTTGAACTCGGATGCCTTGGCCGAGGCAGCCGGCTTGGCTATGTCCGTGGCAAGGACGGGAAGACCGGAGGGCAAGCCGATATACGCTGCGAATCTCGATCTGGAAGTGCCTTCCCAGCCGGCACTAAAGCTCTTCCTTGCAGCCACCCTGCTACGTGAACACAAAGGAGATGCCCACAACGCCGTTCTTCTGGTAAATCAGATCTCCGGCTGTCAGGCACACGTGTTGATGGCTGCAATCGGTCACGGGAAAAAAGAGCAGATCCAGTCATTCCGAGGTTGGAACGATCAAGAGTGGGACGCAGCGGTCGAGGACCTTTCGATCAGGGGACTGATCGACGAACAGGGCTCGCTGACGGCTGCCGGAAGGGCACTCAGAGTCCAGATCGAGGAGACAACCGAGACAATCGCTGCCGAACTGTATAGCAGTACTAGTTTTTCCGCCGCCGAGAGACTGATAGAACTGATGTCGCCAATAGTCGGAGACCTGATCGCTACGGGAGAACTCCCAACTGCAAGATCCGTATACGACGAGTTGAGCGAAATCGGCTGAGCGGACAACCGGGTTACTTAAGTCCTACAGCCCAGCTGGAACTCGAGCTGGGCTGTAGGACCCGGGGGTCGGTGAAAGTCCGATCAGGCTAGGTCAGAAAGCGCTTTGAACTGCCCCTCCGACAGCTCTATAGCCGCTGCACCTAGGTTCTCCTCGAGGTGGTTTACAGACGAAGTGCCCGGGATAGGCAGCACCACCGGTGACCGCTTCAGCAGCCAGGCGAGTGCAACCTGGGCAGGAGTCGCCCCCAACTCAGCAGCAATCTTTCCAACAGTACCTTCACTCTTGGCAAGCTGACCGGTCTGGATCGGAAACCACGGTATGAATCCGATGCCGTTGGTCTCACAGTACTGCAACACGGCCTCTGAGCCACGATTGGAGAGGTTGTAAAGGTTCTGGACCGTGTCGATCTTGGCAAACTTTGATGCGGCTTCTATCTCCGACACGTTCACCTCGGAAAGGCCGAACTTGTCGATCTTCCCTTCGGTCTGCAGCTCAGCAAAGACACCAATCTGCTCGGCGAGATCCACCTTAGGGTCGATCCTGTGCAATTGGAACAGGTCGAGTCTTTCGACCCGCAACCTCCTCAGGCTCATCTCCGCCTCCTGCCTGATGTACTCAGGCCTGCCCACCGGGAGCCAAAGGTTTGGACCTGTTCTGACGAGGCCCGCTTTGGTCGCAATCCTCACCTGACTCTTGTAAGGGGCGAGGGCCTCAGCGATCAACTCCTCACTCACATAGGGCCCATAGGAGTCAGCAGTGTCGATGAAGTCGACACCAAGTTCCACGGCACGCCTGAGGACACGAATCGCCTCAGGACGATCCTTGGGCTCACCCCAGACACCAGGTCCAGTAATCCTCATGGCACCGAAGCCAAGTCGGCTCACTTCCAGAGTCTGACCTATCTTGAATCTTCCACCGAGTTGTGGTGTGGACATGTTTCCTCCAAAATGTCGTTGATACCAGACGAACGAACCAGCGGACCGCAAGGAGCGGACTTTGCTGCAAAGGGCGCCGGGTTGTGTATGGCGCGGTCGACTAGTGCAACACCGAAAGGGTCTAGTTTTATCCCGCTCGGGCAAAGTTCGTCTATGATACCCCACTGCTCCTGCAGGCCGAGTCGGTAGTCCCTTGACCACGACGACCACATAGGTCCTCTGGCTTGGGAGTTTGGCCGACTTTGGCAAGTTTCATTGGTTCGGAATGCCGACACCCTAGGTATCACCGACCAGCCTGAGACACCACCTCCCCAGCTCACCGAATTGATGAAACTAGGGTCCGGCCGATTTCGCTAACCTAATGAACTAACTCAGTCAACCGC
>JABEUN010000028.1 GCA_013044385.1 Acidimicrobiaceae bacterium | reverse complement strand
TCGCAATGTTTCAGTTCGCATTATTTCCAATTAACCCAATTTGGTGCCCGCTACTTCCTGATTCTGGCAATTACGCATACACCAGCTTGAGTATTCCAATTTGGTTAAGTGATCTTCAGTTCGCTGCGGTATCGACGAGCCGGACCCATATCTTCGATCGCCTTTGCCAAATCTTCGAAGCCGCCAGCTTCACCGGCTGCGGCCGATGGAGTACCGACATCACCACCCTGCCTGATCTTCACGTCGATAGGAAGCCTCGCCAAGAGCGGCACCGAAAGTACCTCAGCGAGTTGGGCGCCCCCACCCGAGCCGAATATCTCATATATCTTTCCATCGTCACCGACGAAGTGACTCATATTTTCAATTACCCCCCTGACCGGGAGCTTCAACTTTCTGGCGGCAAGTGCACTTCGCTGGGCAACCCTCTCCGCTGCAGGCTGAGGCGTCGTAACCACCAAGATTTCCGATTTAGGAAGGTACTCTCCGAGGCTCAGAGCCACATCACCAGTTCCAGGCGGCATGTCGATGATCAGGTAGTCGAGGTCTCCCCAGAACACGTCTACGAGGAACTGCTCCAGCGCCTTGTGAAGCATAGGTCCACGCCAGACAACTGGCGTGTCGTCCTCGACGAAAAAGCCCATCGACATGCAACGCACCCCAAAACCGACTGGGGGTATCATGAGATTCCCAATCAGCTGTGGCTTTCGAGTGATGCCAAGCATCTTGGGTACTGAGAAGCCGTAAACGTCCGCATCAAGTATTCCCACCTCATGCCCACGCCCAGCCAGGGCAACTGCCAAGTTGACACAGACCGAAGACTTGCCGACTCCGCCTTTGCCGGAGGAGATGCCGATTACCCGAGTTTTGGAGCCTGCGGCTGATACAGGCGGCTTCCTTTCCAGCCGGGCCGCAGCAGCGGCGGTACCTTCCACATCGACCAGGCTCGACGCGATCTCTTCGAGCTCTTCGGCTGAGGCAACTTCTGAGACGACCCTCATGGCTTTCGGACCGGATGCGAGTGCCTCTGTCACCTCGGCCTCGAGTTCGTTCGCATACTCGGGGGGCGGATTGAGAGTAACCAGCTTCAACTGGCTCTTTCCCCACCCACTCTTGACCACCTTCAACATGTTCAGCTTCACCAGCGGGACACGTAGGTCGGGCTCGAGAATACCACCCAGTCGCTCCAGAAGACCTGGTTCGAGGGTCTCAGTCACCGCACCTCCTAATAGCCAAATCCGTAGCACCACAATCCGTGCTCTAGTTAGACTAGTGACGATGTCGTTAAGTGAACTAGTTGCTGGCTCGGTTCCGTTGGAGAAGGACGCCAAGTCCGCTCCGGCTCCGGTTCGGACCATCGATGCTGAGCACTTCGATCCCACTTCCGTCCAGTCACTGTCCGACGAAGACTTCTCATCGGCGGTCTCGGCCATCGTCTCTGCATTCGGCGATCCGACCCGCAGAGAGATATACCTCTACGCTCGGGAGGTCGACGGCGTCAACGCTTCTGAGGTCGCGTCCCGTTTCGACCTACACCCCAACGTGGCAAGACACCACTTGGACAAGCTCGCCTCGGGCGGCTACTTGGACGTGGCTGTCGATCGCACGGCACTGGCTGGCGCTGGCAGACCATCCAAGCGGTACAGGGTCTCGGTAAAGAATGTCAACCTCGATACCGGAAACAGGACTAGTGAACTGACTTCCATGCTGCTTGGGCGGGCACTCGAACTGATACCGAGAGATCTTGCAGAGAAGATGGCCGAGGAGGTCGGCGAGACCTACGGCAAGATGCTTGCCACCCAGATGCAGCCAGCCGAATCCCAAAGGAGCCTCGCATCAGCTATGCGCTCAGTTGCAGAGGCTCTGACCGCTCACGGCTTCTCCGCGAGAGCCCAGTCATTCGACGAATCGATCGGATTGGTTGCAGCTCACTGCCCCTTCGGAACTACCGCGCAGACCCACCCAGTACTGTGCGCAGTTGACCGGGGAATGGTCCGGGGAATGCTCGGGGCACTGTGTGGAACTACCATACCGGTAACAATATCCTCGAGGGCACGGGGCGACAACTCCTGTTCTGCTATCGTCTGATTCTTCCTACCGGAATCGGCCCACTTTCGCCTCAGTCTCCCCAGTATCTTTGTTCCTTCCATGGATCGCCGTACATGTTGTAACCGTTTCGCTCCCAGAATCCAGGCTTGTCTGCATTCATGAACTCGATTCCCCGCAGCCACTTGGCCGATTTCCAGAAGTAGAGGTGGGGCACGAAGAAGCGGAGCGGGTAGCCATGATCCGGCTCCAGCGGCTTACCGTCGAATTCATGGGCCAGAAGGGCTATCTTGTCGCCGGTCACATCGGCGATTGGCAGATTAGCGGTGAAACCGAACTCCGAGTTGCACATGATGTGGGTTACAGTCGACCTCGGAGCTGCCAATTTGACAATCTCGGAGAATGAAACACCCCTCCAGACCGTATCAAATTTCGACCACTTAGTTACACAGTGAATATCTGTGGTCACCTCGGTCACTGGCAGCTCCATCAACTCTTCATAGCTGATTACGAAGGGATTTTCCACCTCTCCAGAGACCCGGAACGTCCAATCCTTTAGGTCTTTGTATACCGGTACATTTCCTGCGTGCAGAACCGGGAATCGGTCGGTGAAATATTGGCCGGGTGGCAACCTGTTCGGATCAATTCCCCGCGACTCGAGCTCTTTCCGATTGCGATCAAAAAACCCCATTACTCCCCAATACATCGAACATCGGTCGTCTGGAACTAGACCGCCACTGGAACTTTTCTCTGGAGGCTCAGGTCCCCAGATAGATATGGCTTATTAACACGTTGGGGCCGCATATCTTCCGTAGAATTCCAGCCAGTGACATGATCAGCTGGCAGCTAGTGCCTTCCGATATGCTCCGGTAAGGGCCAGCTTCAACTGCGGCGGCGCCCCGTCAGCCAAAAAGTGCTTGAACTCTATAGCCGCCTGACTTCTGTTGTTTCCGTCATAGATCTCAATCAGCGCCAGAAACCCGTGTGCATCCGGATAGTTAGGGGCGAGCTGAGTGGCCTCGAGCACCAAGGATCTGCCCTTCACGATCAATGCCTTGGATTTGGCCCGCTCACCCGCCTGGAAGAGTAACCAGCCCTCGTAGCTGAGAGCCTGAACCTGAATCGGATCCTTGTGCAGCACCGCTGAAAACAGCTTGAGGGCCTGTACATCCTGTCCTATCAAGGTGAGATTCACGGCCTGAGACAGCTCAGCATCGGCCACTGCAACAGTTGCAGCTGTCGACTGGCTGGGTCTGATGGCGGCGAAATAGTACACCAAAGAAGCAAGAACGACCAGCGTTACTCCACCTAATCCCAGCAGTCGCCTCCTGGAGACAATCGTCCTCATCAGTTTGGAGTCCCGTCCAATCAGAGGAGACCTCGAAGCCTCCACCGATGCTGGCATCGCCAAATCTGCTGGATCATCCGCTTCGGAAAGTGGGCGCCCTCTAGAAAGCGTCGAACCCCCAGAACGGGCGAAGAGGGCCAGAGAGGCTCCACCTAGCAGTGCTACCGGCAGAATCCAGATCAGGCCGGACACACCCGAGGTGGGTGGGGTGAAGAGTATCGAAATTCCGTAGCTACCTACGAGGGAGTTCCGTATCTCCTGGTCAGTTTTTCCCTGTGAAACCTCAGTCTTGATGAAATTCTTGATCGATTGGGAACTGGCTGACGTAGAGTCTGCGACACTCAGATCTATACAGGATGGGCATTTGAACTGGGCTTCGAGCCCGGCAACTCTCTGAGAGAAGGACAGGTTACTCTGGCCGCCGAAAGTTGCGAAAAGAATGCTCCCCACGATCACGAGGAGGATGATAGACCAGGCCAGATAGACCCTTTTATTGCCGGCAGAAGCGGAACGTACAGTCGAGCGAGCCTCAGCAGCTTCGCGGTTCAGATCAGCCGCCACCACCATGTCAGAAACCCTTCGATTTCGCAATTGCGACGAGCGACGTTAGTTCTGATGAGGTAACCGGTCCGACGATCTTGGTAAGCACGATTCCGGTCGGTGATACTAAAAAAGACTCTGGAGGTGCCGAAACGCCCCACCTGACTGCCACTTCTCCACTCTGGTCAACAACAGCCGGCCAATCTGCGTGGTACTCCGACAGAAACCGCGCACCAGGTCCATTCTGGTCCTGGAAGTCGACTGCGAGCACCTTTCCGAGCCCGGATTTGGAGAATGCAACGAGTTGGGGCTCCTCTGACGCGCACTGGGCACACCACGACGCGAAGAAGTTCACAAGGACGAAACTACCCCGGTAGTCGGTCAGGCTGAACTGCTTGCCGGAAAGGGTAACGCCAGCGAGCACCGGGGCCTGATGAGACACTATTGGACTTGGCGACACTGAAAGTGCAGTCGGGGTTCTCGTGGCCACGAACACTGAGAAACCCACGAGTACGACTCCGGACAAAACTCCGATTCGTGCCCTTCTTCGCGGTTTGCGCGTTCTCGAAGACACCCCGCTCTTCATCGAGCGTCACTCCTTTGAACCAATCCGACCGAGGGCAGATCCACCTCTTCATTGTCGTCCGGCTTGGAGGGGGTCTCGTCGTCGGCGCCGCCGGAATACCGCCGGGTCGGCTTCGGTCGTGCACCGAAAAGGGAGATAAATCCACCCAGCGCAACCACCGCAGCCCCGATCCATAGCCAATCGATCATCGGTTGGATAATCACGCCAATGAGCACAGGCGACGAGATCTTAGTTGGCGGTTGATCGAGCGTCAGGTATATGTCCTTTGTCAAGTGAGCCGCCACCGCCGGCGAGCCAACTGGCTGTGTATAGGTTCCAAACTGCGAGACCGCTGGATAGTACGGCCCGACTCCATCTATTAAGACCTCTGCCTCCAGTGATGTCTGAGCCGGAGTAGTGTGGGTCCTCGGGCCGAGGTATGTGATTGTCTGGCCAAAGAAGTCAGCGCTCTGGCCAGGCGACAACTTCAGCTCTGCCTTGTGACCAAACGATGTCGCCGACGCCAGCGCAGTCGCCACCATAAGGATGCCCAGGTGGGATATGAGCCCACCGTTGCTCCGCAGCGCTATGGCTCTGGCGAGGGGTCGAGTCGAAGAGATTCGATTCATATAAGTCTGCAATGTCGCCGCGGCCGAGAACGACGCCAGGGCGAAGATGGCCAAAAGGCCAGGCCTCTGAACACCCTTGAGAGCTAGTAACAGCGAGACTAGGGCCGCAACAAAACCCGGGACGAGCAGCTTCGGAGCCAACTCCGAGATCGAAGTTCCCCGCCAAGACGCAACGGGTGCCACCGCCATGAGAACTATCAGAAGCGCGCCTAGGGGGGCTACGAAGGTGTTGAAGTATGGTGCGCCAACTGTGACAGTCTGACCGTTGACGGCCTCCCCTATCAACGGGAATACAGTGCCTAGCAGGATAATAAAGACCAATACCCCGAAGACGATGTAGTTGAGACCGAGGAGATCGGATCTGGAGAATCGACGCAAACTGGGACGTGGCGGGACCGGCCGGAAATCCCTTCCAGAGTCGAACCGAGTCAGTGCAACGTATACCGACAGCACACTGATTACGACGAAAAACCCGATCAGAAGGGTCCCCAATGACGAAGCAGAGAAGGCGTGAACGCTCTGCAGCACACCCGATCTTGTGAAGTAGGTCCCCAGGATAGTGAATGAGAAGGCCCCGGCCATACTTACAAAACTCCACACCTCGTAGTTGGGGCGTCGCTTGGCTAGGTAGGCAGAGTGAAGGTACACCACAGTAAATACCCAAGGCATCAGGGCAGCATTCTCAACGGGGTCCCACGCCCAGAATCCCCCCCAACCAAGGACCTGATATGACCACCAAGCCCCAAGTGTTATGCCTAGCGTCAGAAGGCTGAAAGATGCCACCCCCCACTTCCTCGCAAGTTCCCGAAAGTAGGGCGTCGTGTGAGGGCTGAATCTGTCGCCGATCCACAGGGCGTATGGAATTGAGAGGCTGACAAATCCGCTGTAGAGCAAGGGGGGGTGCACGGCAACGAGCGGATAGTTCTGAAGCAGTGGGTTGGGGCCCTTTCCATCTATCGGCACAGCACCAACAACGTGGCTGAAAGGGTTCGCCGGCCCAAGCATCATTACGACGAAGAAGCCGAGTATCACTACCGCAACAAGCAGTGCAACCGTCGCAGCTTTTTCAGTGGATCTGCGCCTCGTGAGAAACACGAGAACTGCGACATTTATCGCTTCGACGAGAGCCCACAACAGGATGGATCCCTGTAGGGCCGACCACATTCCGGTCACGGTGAAAAGGGTCGGCGTCTCAAGGGAGTTGTTTGCCGCTACATAAGCAAGTGAGAAATCGTGAGTTAGAAGCGCCCGCTCCATGGCAAAGGTCGCAACAACCACGCCGAATCCAGCAAGGAGCGCGAAAGATCTCGCCTGCAGCGCAGCAGACCTACTTCCCCTTTTCCAGGCGATCACACCAGCGACCGTCGAGAACATCGCAGAAACGGTGGATAGAAGTATTCCGATATCTCCTAGCGTGCCGTTCAACTAGCTTCCCCCACCGGCGTTCTTGATCCTGTTGGGATGAGCGGCGACGTAATTTGAGGAGTGCTTGATCATTATCTGGTCCGACTGGAAGACCTGTCCTGCGAAGTGGCCGACCACAACCACGGGGACATTTGGTTGGAATAACTGAGGGGGTACCCCTACCTCCACGACCGGTACCACAGCGCTGGCAAACCTGACTGAGAAGTCGACTCCAGTTGCGTTGGTCTTGATAGTCCCTGGAACCACCACTCCTTCAAGTCGGAAGGTGCTGCTTCCAAGTGTGGCCCTCATCTGCACCGCCTGTTGGGCGGTGTAGAAGTACTGGAGAGCGTTGCCCAAACCCTTGAAAAGCAAGAAGCCGAAGCCGGCAATAAAGAACAGGACTATTGCGACAACCTTGATCGACTTGTTACTGCGTCGCTTGGTCCCAGTAGGGTCCAGCCTCTTCCAATCGATACCGGGCGCACTCATCGATCCAGAATCGGATCCCTGGATCACGTTCAACTCTTATCCTGACTCCGTCTCTGAACAGAAGTCTCGTCCCTAACAACGACGACCGCCCTTCGAAGTTTCTTTGCCCGGGTCCCCAACCAGGCAGCGTATCCCCCGATTCCCCCCGTGACAACCAAGTAGCCGCCTTCTACGTATCCGTTCATTTGAGTGATCCTCCATCTACGAAGTTGCTCTCGGCTCTCGGTGCACCTCCGGATAGGACACCACCGTCAGATTCGAGTCTCTCCCGAATCATCCGATCGACCTCAACGTCTTCCAACTCATCGGTCATCGACGCAACCTGATAGCGCTTGATCGTGAACCAGACGTAGAGCAAAGTGAAGCTGACGAAGCCGAGCAGTAGCGTCCAGGCCATCTCACCATGGATCTTTGGACTGAGCGAGGGGTTGAGAACTGTGGCACCTTGGTGCAGGGTCTTCCACCACACAACACTCTGGTGCACGATCGGTACGTCAATGAACGCCACCAGGCCGGCCACCGCAGACCGGGTCCCCACCTTGTACCTGTCACCAGGGATCCGCCTTATCGCCAGATAACCAAGATAGAGAAGGAATAACAGTGCTGTGGTCGTCAGCCTCGCATCCCACGTCCACCAGACACCCCACGTCGGTCTACCCCAGATCGACCCGGTTACAAGTGTCAGTCCCGTAAATAGCACGCCTACTTCAGCTGAGGAAGCCGCCAAACGATCCCACTTCAGGTTCCTGGTCCTCTTCCACAAAAAAGCAATGCTTGCGAGGGAGGTGACTCCATAGGCCAAATAGGCCACCCATGCTACGGGGGGATGGAGGTAAACCAACCGAACGAGATTGCCCTGAAAGACATCAGGGGGAGTGACAACCAGTCCCATCCAGTAGGTGCCGACGATTCCGATAATCGCCAGTAGTCCGATCAAGCGGACGAGTACGCCACTTCGATTCATGTCTCAATCCTCCAACACAGACTCAAAACTGACCAGTCCGATCGCCAGAAAGACAAGGCCGAACACGACCAGCAAACCGAGCCACGGATCTCCAATGCCCGAGTGATTAACAATTCCATCTTCCCACGCTTTCGTCGCTGCTAACAACACGGGCGCTGTTGCAGGGAGAACAAGAAGCGGAAGAAGCGTCTCTCTAACCTTAGTAGCCGCCGACAGGGCTCCAAAAAGGACCCCAACCGAAGCCAGGCCCAAAGTGGCGAAGAGGCTGGCGAGTATCAGTAGCATCACGCCATGAAGTTTCACTCCATAAAGAACCACGACTCCCAAGCCGAGCACTACCTCCACCGCGAAGCACTCCACCATCACCGCAATCAACTTGCCAAGGAAAACACCCGCCGGCTCGAGCCCGTACACCATCAGACCCTCCTTGGCGTGGTTGTCGGACTCTACTGATAATGACCTCTCCACGGCGAGGATCGCAGCAAAGAACGCAACCACCCAAAAAATTCCAGGACTGACCTGGACGAGGGTCTGGTTCGCTGTACCGATCGCAAACCCGAAGAGGATAAGGACGACGAGGACGAAGGGAAGGAGCTGGTTTAGAAGCACCTTGGAACGAAGCTCAATGCGGACGTCTTTTAGGGCGACGATCATCGCGTCATGAAACACTACTCATCCCCTAAACCCTCCGCTTGGCCGCTACTTTGCATTCCAAGTGTCGCTCCTTTGTCGAAACGGTAGATTCGATCTGCAATCGCAGCAGACCGCTTCGTCTCATGAGATGCGACCACCACCGTTGTTCCAGCTTCTGCATAACGACGCATGAGACGATCTACCATGTCTTTCCCATCATCGTCGAGCGAGGAGTGCGGCTCGTCGAGTAGGAGCAGGTGTGGCGACTTCATTACGGCAATTGCGAGAGATACCCGTTTTCGCTGTCCAGCTGAGAGCTTCTGAGCGGGGAGCTTTCGAACACGATTCGGGAGTGCGAACTCATCGAGCAACGAGTCGATGGTGGGCTTTGGCAGCCTCAGCGCGCTCGCAGCGAAATGCAGGTTCTCAAGGACTGTCAGATCGTCATACAGGTGACTCTGGTGCGCACAGAATCCGATCCCATCCCTGATCGCCCGCCGATTCTGGGCCAGATCGAGACCAAAGACCGTTGCAGTGCCACGGGCGAGCGGTACCAAACCTGCCAACAGCCGAAGCAAAGTCGTCTTACCCGATCCGTTAGGGCCCGACAGATAGACGACCTCACCCTCATAGGCATCGAAGTTGCAGTTGGCGATGGCGGGAAAACGTCCTATCAGGACCACACCGTCACGAACTTCAGCTACCTTCTTGGCCACCAGAGACTGTCCGAATCACGAGCCGACGCACTACGCGTTGGCTCGCCTGACCGAATCTATGTCTGCTTCGACCATCATCGAAACCAATCCAGCGAAATCTATCTGCCGTGTCCAACCAAGTTCAGACTCCGCTCGCTTGGGATCTCCAACGAGCAGGTCCACCTCGGCAGGTCGTACAAAGCGTGCATCAAGTCTGACATACTTCTCGTAGTCGAGTCCGGCAACCGCGAAAGCGAGCTGGCAGAACTCTCTCACCGAATGGGTCTCACCTGTGGCGACCACATAGTCAGTTGGAGTATCCTTCTGGAGCATGAGCCACATCGCCCGCACATAGTCTGCCGCATAGCCCCAATCTCTTTGTGCATCAAGATTTCCAAGCGCCAGATGATCCGCTAGTCCATTGACGATCTTGGCAACACCGAAGGAGATCTTTCGCGTAACAAACTCTAGGCCTCGACGTGGGGATTCATGATTGAATAGGATCCCTGAGCATGCGAAAAGGTCATAACTTTCGCGATAATTTACGGTAATCCAGTGGCCGTACACCTTCGCAACCCCATAGGGGCTACGTGGGTAAAGTGGGGTGGCCTCGCTCTGGGGCACCTCTTGGACCTTGCCGAACATCTCCGAGGAGGAGGCCTGATAAAAACGGGCCTCTGGAGCCTCCGAACGCATCGCATTCAGGAGACGAGTCACGCCGAGCGCCGTCGTCTCTCCAGTAAGAACCGGCTGGAACCAAGATGTCTGGACGAACGACTGAGCTGCGAGGTTGTAGACCTCGTCGGGCTTGTGCTCTCTCAGTACCGCACTCATTGAAGACTCGTCCAGGAGATCTCCAGGAACCAGTGTCAGCTTCTCCTGAATGTGGGCGATCCTCTCGAAATTCAAGGTAGAAGATCTACGCACCATCCCAATAACGTTGTAGCCCTTTTCGAGAAGGAACTCGGCCAAGTAGGACCCATCCTGGCCAGTGATTCCAGTTATTAGCGCGGTCTTTTCCATTAGACGTCCACTCTAGTATTCAAAGGCAGTCGGCCCAGTTCCACCGGCTTTCAGCATGTTCAGTGGAAAAGCGCTACTAACTGTCACTCCAGTTCGGATTCCGCCTCTCAGCGAACGCAGTGATGCCCTCTTTGGAGTCGTCCGTCTGGTTGATCAGGCCAAGCATCGCATGAAGGTAGGACAGCTCAAGCTGGGAGCCTCCAGAGAGGATGTTATAAAAGGACGACTTACCCAGCTCAAGCGTGGCAAGCGACTTGGAGGAGATTTGGGAGGCGATCGACTCCACCTTATCTCTCAGCACATCAGCTGGCACGGCTTGGTTGATGAAGCCAGCCTGTACGGCCTCGGAAGCGCCCATTCGCCGACCGGTCATCATAAGTTCGAGCACGAGTCTCGGGGAGGCCACTCTTAGAAGTGGAACGGTGATGATGAACGGCCAGACGCCCACAGATACCTCTGGCACGCCAAACTGCGCGGTTTCTGACGCCACGACGATGTCGCAAGCACAGGCAAGGCCGAATCCGCCCGCAAGGGCATATCCATCCACTTCGGCGATTATGGGTTTAGGAAGTTCCCACATCTTACGGAAGAGTTTCACCAGAAATCCCCTGTTCCTGTGGGAATCCAGAAACCCGTCGCTGTCACCCATCCGTGCCAAATCAACGCCCGAGCAGAAGGAGTTGCCAACTCCTCCAGTGAGTACCACACTACGAATTGAGTTGTCGGCGGCCGCAAGGTCCAACCCCGCCGATATCCCTTCGAGCATCTGCCACGACAGAGCGTTCTTGCGCTCGGGTCGGTTCATCTTCAGCCACAAGGTGGAACCGATCTTCTCTGAAACCAGTTGGTCTGTCATGAACCAACCTTAACAGAATTGGGTTTCCCGAGGATGTCGCTGCACCACATGGCTCAATAAGGAGCAGAGTAAAGTAATTCAAAGCAACCAGCGAGTTCGGCCAATTTCCGACGATGAATCCACCACGCCTTGTGAAATGCCTACACTTATGTAACCCTACGATCGAAAGCTCTAAGGATGGAGGAGTTTAGGTGGAGAGACAGCGGATTGAGAAGTCCGGAAGTCAGGGCTGCCGGAGTGTTGCAGATGCCCCGGCTGAGACAGCCCGCTCCATCCGCATGCCCGCTGCCGAAAGGCGAAGCCTCCTTGTACAACACGCCGTAGACACTTTTGCCAAAAAGGGCTTTCACGCAACATCGATGGAGGATGTGGCCATCGCTGCCGGAGTGACCAAACCAGTTATCTACCAGCACTTCACATCAAAACGACAGCTCTATATTGCAATCTTGAGGCACGTTGGCGAGGAGATGAAAGAGGCGATAGGCGGCAAGACGGACGAACTAGTCGATCAGAAAACTCGCCTCTACCGCGGAGTTGACGCCTACTGCAAATACGCATATGAGAACCACTCGGCTTACGAGCTCCTGTTCGGATCGGGAGGACGTAGGGACCCAGAGTTCCGCGAGGTAGTCGCCGAGATTGAGCAGGAGATGGCCGACATGGTTACATCCACAATCGACGTCGACCTAGAGGAGGAGCACCGGTCGATGGCGGCCGTCGCGATAATGGGCATGTCGGAGGCGACTATGCGGCAATATCTGACCAACTACCCGCCGTCAAAGCTATCTGCGGGGAGCTCGTACCAGGGCTCCACTGCCCAGCTATGGTCCAAACGGCTCGCAGACCTCGCTTGGGCGGGCATGAGGGCAATCCACAGAGACTGAATGCAGAGTTCGTAACCCAGCCTTGCTTCGAGCAGGTGTCAAGTTCACGATCGAGGGCGTGCTGCTCGAAGTGGATAGACGTTCGATCCGACTCTAAAACATTCTTTTACTCAAAGATCATGTGAACAAGAAGCCCGCTCCCAAGGTCGCTCAACTTTAATGGGCTGACATAGTCCACTGCCCCACCGGGGACTGAACGACCTAATCTCGGTGGCCTTTCGACTTCCCTAGCCAGGCTCGGACCAGCCTTCCAACTTCCCAGCCAGCAAGGCATATTGCTATGTCCAGATCCACCTTCTTGAATATTTAATATTTGTGGATCCATACCAATACTCCATCGCACAGCAAGTCGTGGCAATGTCTGCATACTTTGCGATTTATCCACGACACGACTGAGCCCGTCAACTGTAAAATCATCGCTCATGCAGGACCATCCGCCAGATGATGAGACGTACGAATCAGATGGGGAAAAGGGGGGCAAGCTTCGACCAGAACATCCCGCAGTAGCTCGGATAAAGCACCTGACCCGAGCTCCAGCGCAGGTCGGGTTCGTATCCATCTCTGCGGCCTTTCTCTTCGTATTTCTCCGCTTCATGCTCGCTGGAAAGCGCGACTTGACGTCCTTCGTGGTGGCCGGTAGCAAGTACGTCAACCTGTCGAAACTGCCGTCGTCGTTGTCGGTCCTTTCGGGAAGCGGATACGACGGACAGTTTTACTACCGACTAGCTGTGGATCCGTTTGTACTTTCCCGATCCCATGGTGGCATAACATTCGATACACCGTTTAGGGCTCAGAGGATCGGCTATCCATTCCTATCCTGGCTTGTCTCTTTAGGTCGCCCCCAGCTCGTTCCTGCTGCAATGATTCTCGTCAATCTGCTTGCGATATTTGCAATTGGCTACTTCGGTGCGAAACTGGCCACCCATTCCGGCCACCACCCAATCGTTGGATTGATTCTCGTCGCATTCCCCGGCTACCTCTTCAGTATTGGGCGGGATCTGACCGAGCCTACAGCAGCAGCCCTGCTGCTCGGAGCGATCGTATTCATCATCGCGAACCGCAGCTGGATCGCAACGGCCTGCCTTACCGCTTCACTTCTCACCAGGGAGACGGGCGCCATTTTGGTCGGAGCACTCTTCTTCATCTGGGTCCTTCGACGGATTCGCGGGTCCGAGCCGGCGGATGGGGAATCCCAACCGTTTTACCTTTGGCTGATACCCGGATTCGTCTTCTTATTATGGCAGTTAGTCGTCAAGCTTTCCGAAGGCCATACCGCACTCAAGTCTGACATCGTAGGCAACCTGTCCATCCCATTCCGGGCGATGATCTCCGGGATCCTGCAGAGATTGAGCCACCCCGGTTCCACTGCGAACGTACTCTGGCTCGTACAGTTGGCGGCCCTGGTGCTAGTAACGTGCGCAGCGCTGATGGCGATCCGGAGTTCTAAATCCCCCGCCTTCCTCCGACTGTCGCTCGTTTTGATGGTGGCGCTGACGGTCAGCCTTTCTTCCGAAATTTGGGCCAACAGTTCAGACTTCAGGAGTCTCGATCTTCTCTGGCTCCTCGGCTGGATCACCATATTCTGGAACGGCAGGACCATCCCCAAATGGTGGGCAATCGCACTTGTACCAACGGCCATGACTGGTCTGCAACTCATTCTGTTCATATAACGGCTCTTCACCGTATCGGGGGTTTTGATGGCATCTGAACCGGCCAGGCCGGGAAGTAGTTCCTTCGTCGCTCTGATACGAGGGATCAACGTCGGAACCTCCACCCAGATATCCATGCCAGAACTCGAGTCGATTTTCACTGCTGCTGGCGCCGTCGAAGTCTCCACGATTCTCCGCTCAGGCAATGTGATCTTTAGCTGCCACAACAGTACGACGGAACTGACTGATAGGGTGACTAATGAGCTAGCCTCCCGATTCGGACGACCTGTACCTATGGCTGTCCGATCGCAGGCCGATTTAGCAGACCTGATTGGAGCCGATCCGCTCAGGACCGATGTAACTGATGAATCCCGATATGTGGTCGGATTCGCATGCTACCCGCAAATGTCAGGACTCGGTGAAGATGTCCTGACCCTCAATCCAGACCTGGCCGGACCCTTCGGTCGAAGCACGGTCACAGATGGACATCTCTTCATGTGGTGCCCCACCGGGGTGAGCAATGCCCCGGGCATGGCGCGAAACTGGGAACGACACCACTCGATCAGCGTGACCTTCAGAAACTTCCGCACGCTCAGGAAGATCCTTTTCGAGCTGAGATGCGATTGACCTTAGCCAGTCCGATTGCGTGGCAACATTGCCTGCTGCGGATAGATTGACCTAATCTAGCGACGAAAAATCCACAGGAGAGAAGATGGTGCGGTTGGCTGAATCGGCAGAGGGCTACGGTGTCGGCGTCTCCCTCGTCACCGAGTCCGATGCCGAAGAGATTACCGAGCTTGTCCACCGCAATCTGTCACACCTGCAGGGCCATATGCCGTGGGCCCTCGATGAACCCACGACTAGTGCTGACAGGCGGGTGATGATCAAGGGATGGCTGGCCGATTGGAAAGACGGTGGGGACGCCGTCTACGCCATCAGACTCGAGGGCGAGAGTCAGATCAAGGGTGCGTGCGGCATTCATAAGCGTATCGGCCCCAGGGCATTGGAGATCGGATACTGGTTGTCCAAAGACTCAGAAGGAATGTTGATCATCACTAGAGCAGCTGCGATCGCAACTGGTCTGGCATTCGAGCTCGATGACATAGAGTCGGTGGAGATACACCATGACAAGGCCAACCTAAAGAGCGGCAAGGTCCCAGAACGGCTTGGATTCACCAGAATCTCAGAGGCACCCGACTCCGCAACGACCCGCCTCGCAAAAAAGGACCTTGGGGTATCGGTCACATGGAGAATGCAACGTTCGGCTTGGAATGGTTACCAGCTACCCGAAATTTGGGATCCGCGTTGATGCAAAAACTGGCACAGGGGTACGCCCATAGGCACCAACGTGGCTAGGAGTTCAGTTCGAACCATGTTCGCCCTGGTAGCTTCCGGGGGAATCATTGGTACTGCTGCACGAATCGCTATCGAAGACTCGATGCACAAGGGACAGTTTCCTACAGCAACTTTCATGATCAACATCTTTGGAGCCTTTATCCTCGGTGTGGTCGTAACCATTTCTGGCCGCTACGAACCGAGCCGCGAGCCGATGATCCGGGCGTTCGCAGGCACCGGAATCTGTGGCGGATTTACCACTTTCTCGACCGCCTGCCTCGAATCATTCAACCTGATCCGCACAGGGGACGTGCTTCTCGGCATCGGTTACATCCTCATGACCATCACTATCGGACTCGCAGCCGTGTACGCAGGCACCGTACTAGTCGGCTCACTCCTGTCGAAAAGGGAGGCGGACTAGTGGTTCGGCCTGTGAACCTACGCAAACAAACCATCAACCGAAAAGAACGTATTCATACAGGAGGTGACCCAAGAGATGACCGAGTGGGTTAAATCGACAGAATTAACAATTCGCCTCGATGAACAGGATAGATACAACCGACAGTCAATGTTGGAGCTATTGACGGTGCGCGCACGAAAAGCAGGCTTGGCGGGCTTCACCGTCTTGCGAGGAGTTGAGGGGTACGGCAACACCAAGACGCTGCACAGTGAGCACATCCTCTCGCTGTCTGACAATATGCCACTGCTTCTCATCGTGATTGACGAGGCGGAAAAGGTAGACGCTTTTGTCGAATCAAATCAGGAGGTACTTGCGGAGCTCCTACTCACTAAGCACGAGATATTGGCCTCCACCCGCACATCACGCTAGTGGACAATGTCTATGCAGCTCTGTTCGGAGCCTTAGGAGCCTCAGCGAGGTACGCACTCGATCGATCGATAATGTCCAAAGTGTCGATCAGTTTTCCACTCGGAACGATGGTCGTAAACTTCGTCGGGGCGTTGGTACTCGGACTACTTTTCGGACTTGCCACCGCCCACCAGATCGGAGATCGAACACTTTTAATAGCAGGAACTGGAATGGTAGGGGCATTCACTACTTTTTCGACTCTCAGCTTCGAAACGCTCGGGCTCCTACGGACCGGAAGGACTTCACGGGCGTGGCTGAACATGGGTGGAAGCTTTGCTGTCGGTATAGTACTGATCGCGATCGGCTACAAGATCGGAGTTACGGTCTAACCATTTCGGCCGAGGGTTAGTAACTGCTGCTTGATAATTGAACATATGTACTAGAAGCTATAGCAGGTGGGTAACTTACTAGGCATAGGAGAGACGGCGCAGGCACTTGG
>JABEUN010000027.1 GCA_013044385.1 Acidimicrobiaceae bacterium | reverse complement strand
GTTCAACATCTTGTCGCCCTCAGCAAGCTTTCTGATCACCTGCTCTGGGGTGTGTCGCTTGGACTTCATGGTTGTTTTCCTCCATATCTATTCTGGAGGAAAAACTCACATATCGGGTGGGTTAGTTGTTGGGGAGCTCCTCAGGATCAAAGCTCCACGTGGATTCGACCAAAATTTCAGCTTCAAGAGCCAGACGCCAAACCAAGGTAATCACAGCAAGGTATTAACGCGAACATCCCGGATCCGAACTAGTCCGAATCCGGGATGACTCCCCTTCTCGATCAATCAACTCATCTAGGGGCAGGCTACTCCTACGAAGCCAAGCATAGCCATCCCCGGCTTACAGAAGATCCGTCCCACTGTTGAAGTTGAAACCGCAACATCGCTTACGCTCACGGCAGGAACGAAGGCGAGGCCAGCAATCTGACTATTGGTGATAGCCACTCTTGAAGAATCACCCACCTTAAGAAAGCCAGTCAAATTCTGCATCGTTTCACTATTAATCGAAATGTTACTGCTCACGACAAGCGGGTCGGGTTCTATGACACCACCTTGCCCATTGGTTACGATATTGGACATTGTAATATTCGATGAGCCCGTCAGCGCCCAGGTGATGTACTGGGTCGAACCATTGTCACCGCCGGTCAAGTTTATGTTAGTAAACGAATCATTGTTGCAGTAAAAGATGTCAAGCCCATTGCCAACGATCTTCACGTTGGATACAGAGCTTCCCACCTGACAGGAAAGATCCAATTCAGTATTTCCTGCCGCTCCCTGTCCGACGATCGTCACGTTATTTACAACATTGTCGATGCGATAAACTGTCGTAAGGTTGTAAGGGTTGCAAATAGCTATCACACGAACACCGAATACATTGGGATTGTAAATGTTCGTGCTCTTCGCCGCCAAAACGGAAAGATTGGTGAGGATAGTGTGATTCGCAAAGTCCATGATTGCGGTACCTGCATCATAAGTTGCCGCATCGAGCGTTAATCCAGAGATAGTGGATCCGTCACCACCGCCAGGCTTGCCGAGCGGACCTGGAACGATCTCGAACATCACGGTCGACAGGTAAACACCTGGAGTCTTCATACCAACCTTGTTGACAATCTTCGTCAGTCCGACTCCAGCTCCGACAATGTTGATCGGTGAACTTATAACAAAGTCGAACATCTTCGGCGAGGGTTGGTCAAGTAGGAAAGTCCCGGCGGGAAAGTAGACCTCACTGCCAGGACTCGCTTCTGCTGCTCGAATGGCGCTGGCTATCGCAGCCGTCGAATCCTTGGTTCCCGTCGCGTCTGCACCGTAATTGAGTACATTGAAGACGACTGACGACTTCGGTATCGCCGCCGAGGGACCCGTATCACTACGTGCCACAACTGGACCAGCGACTCCGAGCTTCGCTTGAGAATGCCCCGTACTTGTCTGGGTCGGTGCAGAGCTTGTCAGCTGGGTGAGCCCAACTGCGCCAGCCAGAACAACCACCGCCGAAGCCACCGCAACCTTTGCGATTGGCTTTCGATACACACTACTTAAATCCTTCACGGAACATTTCTCCCTTACTACTTTCGCACCGACCCGGCCAGCGGCTGGCAACGGATCATCCACATCGGCATCGACTGATATGGGTGATCTGGCACCATTCGGCGCTGGCTGTTCGGAACTCAAGATCAAAACGCAAGCGAAGGCATCGACTTCCATTGACGACCATACAATCACCAGTCCAACAAGGCCCCGCACGGAGTTCCCTGCTACCACTAGCGCAACCGAACCAGTTCAAGAATTCGATCAAAACCGAACACTAGTCACTTGGTCGATACCCCAGAAGCCAAAGGAGGTCTGTCCACCACATTACGTAACAACTGTCGTCATAATCGAAAAATCCCTTTAGCTGCCACAGCGGTTACCTCATTTCTTTTGGATAAAATTCCACACTCCTAGCAGCTATTATTGTTCTTTTGCACTCGCTGAGCATTTTTTTTTCAAGGTTCACCCACTCTCCACACCAGCACCTCGCCAAAGTACAATCCCCTACTGAGGCCCGAACAGTGTCAAGTGATTGCTCGCGTTGTCGGTCAATTTGGCGCGAACTAGGAAAAGTAGACCGAGTGCTTTGGCTGCTCGAGCAATTCTCGCTCTAGGTGGGCCCTAGCCGATCGGCAAGACGTTCCCGAACTTCGATTACCTGCGTTTGGTGTTGCACAGATTCATAGTTCCCCAGATCTCACTTCGAAGATCTTCCATTTCAAAGAAGACACACCAGCAGACGTAGGTGTCCCAGAAGATAGACCAGAAAGTTTCCGCCGCCACGTCGCCAAATGCAGGCCATGTTCGGTCGAGAGGGCTTTAGGTGCCGGCAGCATCACACACAACCGCGACCAGACGGTGGGCCGATTGGCCACGTCGATCTGTGAGCAAGACCTCACAGGAGGGGACTCAGTTGCCTTTCGCGATCGCTTAACCGAGTTCAGCCGTGACCATCTCGGTTCTCATCTTGCCCACTACGGAGAACCTAGTCCCTGCGTCCGAATGCTCGTAGCGGATCGCTAAATGATCGGCAATGCCATCGCAGATCTTCAGACGGGCGATGTCGGAGGCGATAAGCACATTTAGTCACCAAGTTGTGCTCGCTCAATCAGGCTGGTGGGCGACATTCGAATCTAACCCCGTCTTGGTCACCTTGACCCTCGGGGGAGAGATAGCAAGCGTCCCCAGCTCTCTCGATAGGCCGAGCCACTGTCGTGGTTCAGGACCTCGGCCGCCTCAGCGGAACCTGTCAACCTTCTGTAGACATCTTTTGAAGGAAATTACCGTATCGGCGTTAGCTCCTCTGCGGGTTGGTTGATCCAGACCACCTCGGGAAGGACCGGTGGTGACGGTGCCTTGTTGACGAAGCCTTCCGGGTGAGATAAGTAGGCAATATCTAAGACCATCTTGCGGCGTTGGATGATCTCTGAGGCCGGGGATTCTCGGCGAGTAATCCAAGGGCCGCTTGAATTCGTCGACAACCATCCGGATCGACCTTGCAAAGCTGGCACATCGCCGATGGCGAGAGAACGACCTGGTAGCCATACCAAGCCGCAATCGACCTTGACCTGCTCCCATCGGATTAGCGCTTCACCAGTTGCTAGCATTTCAGCTCGGGCATCTTCCGCCGCGCGGGTACCGGCCATGTTCTCGACCAAGCTCAAAATCCCCTCAAGCTCATCCGCGACGATGATTGCGGCAACTCGGCGACCCCGCCTCCTGAGATAGCAAGGTTCATGGTCGGCTCGGGCCCGATCGATTATCGTCGCGATGGACTCTTTTGCCTCTACGATGTTGAGCGATCCAGTGATACCCACGTACATCGTGTTCACCAATATCAATACCCGTACGTCAACAAGGAAGATCTGACTCGCGGCGCTTGCGCTGGGTTGATTTACCCAGCTACCAGTTGACCAATCCCCGGCTGAAGCGTTGCCAAAGCTTCTGAAGTGCGGCGTTGACTTCGATGAGACTAAACGCTGTGCGATCGAAGGTGTCGCCATCATTCCAGCGTACGTAGTACTTGTACTCTTCATGTGACGACGACTATACGAGGACCTCCGTCATCACCATGGCTGTCGCCCTGCGACAACCATGGTGATGCGCGGTCCTCAGGGAGAGTGTCTATGTCGTCATCATGTTGTCTAGAAACCCGAGAGCCATTTCAGCCGTGCGAAAACCTGACGTCCGGGAGAATGCGCGCGAGCCACTCCGGCCTCCACCAAGCGGCCTTGCCGCTCAGTCGCAGAAGCACTGGGAGTAGCAGAAGCCTTACCAAGAAAGCATCGAGGAGAACCGCTACTCCGAGGATGATACCCATCTCCTTGGGTGGTAGTGGTCCAGAGAGTGAGAAGGTGAAGAACACTGCGACCATCACACCGGCGGCTGCGAAGATGACTCGACCCGAGTGAGCAACGCCATTGACCATGGCGTCCTTCACATCGCCCGACATCTCATAGTGCTCCTTCGCACTGGAAAGCAGGAAGACCGTGTAGTCCATTGAGATCGCGAAGATCATGGCGAAGAAGAAAACCGGCGCCCAAGAGTCCAGAAACCCCTGTGGTGTGAAGCTGAGCATATTGTGCATCCAGCCGTCCTGGAAGATGAGTCTGGCGACTCCGAAGGTCGCACCCGTTGCCAGAAGGCTCGTGACCACTCCTATTGCAGAAATCAGAGGAGCCTGCAGTGCTACAAGTAGGAGAAGGAATCCAAGTAGCAGTATGAGACCCATTACCTCGGTGGTCTTGCCGGACAGCATCCGCTGGAGGTCGAAGTTCTCAGCCGATGCGCCTCCGACTAGTGAGCCCATCGGGAGTTCGCTTCTGAGGCTGGTGATTGTGCTACCAGTCAGCGGATTGGACGGATCCCAGCGTGGTACTGCATCGATTAGAACGTATCCGCCACGCTCGGCGTATTGTGTCGGCAGTACTTCGGCAATTCCGGAGTTGTGGTCGAGAATATTCACCACAATTGGCACATTGTGGAGATCCGTGACGATCTGGAGCTGGCCCGGTGCCCCTACGCCAAATTTCGATTGAACGAGGTTGTATCCGACTCGGGCCGATGCTGTCGGCGGGACGACCTTGATGGATGGCATGGCGGTTCGGAGTCCGATGATCGGCGCCGCGAGGACGAGAAGCAGGGCCAGAGCTGCTCCTCCGAAGATCAGTGGTCTTCTCCATAGCAGTTCACCCCATCGTGCAAAGCGAACCGAACGATGCTCGCCAGCGTGAACCCACGGGAGAGCGAGCGCATCGACGCGGTCTCCCAGCTTTCCAAGGACGGCCGGTAGAAGTGTGAGAGTTGCGAGAAGGACGAAGATAACTGCGATCATGATCCCTGCGGCCATCGAGCGGAAGGCGGGTGATGGGACTACCATGACCGAACTCAGCGAGATGAGCACCGTCAACCCTGAGAAGAGTACCGCCTTGCCAGCAGTATCCATGGTCTCAGCCACGGAAGTCTCTACGGGGCGGTTTCGGCCAAAGTGAGCACCTCGAAATCTGACCACAATGAAAAGCGCGTAATCGATTCCGAGTGCCAAGGCGAACATCAGGGCGAAGTTCATGGCCCAGATCGAAATCGGTGTAACCCTCGTCAGTAGATCCAACATGCCAGCCGCACTCAATAGTCCGACGATTGTGAGAAGCAGTGGGAGACCAGCGGCCACTAGAGACCCGAATGCAAGCATTAGGATCACCAGCGTGACCGGCCAGGAGAAGAGTTCGGACTTCATCATGGCGTTGCGGTTGGCGGCGTTGAAGTCCGACCAGAGCACCGAGGAGCCGGTGGCGACGACCTTGACATCAGGTGTGCTCAATGCCGACAGGGGTCCCTGCAATGCATCAGCGGCACGGACCATGGTGTTCGGATCGGCTCCAGCGAGACCGATCACCATGGCGGTTTTCCCGTCACGACTGATAGAAATGCCGGCTTTGGGCGCAAGGACTCCGGAAATGCGAGGATCGCCATGGAGGACGTTCTCGACCTCGGCGACGACCCTCGCAACGCTGGGGCTGTCGACTGGGAGCTTCGAACTGACGACAACATCGATGGCCGAACTCGACTGACCGCCGAAGTATGTCTGGACGATCTGCCTCACCGCAACAGATTGGGATCCGTTCGCCTGCCATCCGGCCCCGCTCAGTGCCGTTTCGACCTTCGGAGCAAATGGAACGAAGACAGCAATGATCACCAGCCATATGCCAAAGACGAATCCTCTTCTTCTCGCAGAGAGAGATCCGAGACGACCGAGAGCTCCAGGGCCTTTGGAAATGTCGATGGGTTGGTTTATCCCTCCATCGCGATCCAGTAGCTGTGTCGTGTCGTATGGCGCCGGGATGTCAGTATCATTCATTTGCATGGTGCACGTATACTATGCCCGGTAGGGTATACGTCGACGAACATGCGCCCTTCTTTGCCGTTTCATTACCAAGCCGTGCTTCACTGGATGTCCTGCCTTTGTCGGTCGGTGTTCATCGGCTGCGAGCCGGAGCCAGTTAATGCTCTGCTCAGCTGTGGGTACTACAATCACCTTCGCGAGCGGTATTTGCACTCTGGCGACGGAAGTCGAATTGACGCAACTGTGAGCAGTCGTACCATTCCGACTAGGTCCGCTGGTTTGCCCGAAGCTGCAGAGCATGCTGCAACACGAGGGCTGCGTGTAGCAGCCGTCAGGCTCTACTGGGCCTCCCAACGAGCCTGAATTCATCGGTGGATCAGCGCTGAGCAAGGGCCCCCGGCAGGCATCGAGACCAGGCGCTCTTCAGAGCAGTCTCAGCTCAGCACGGCGATATTCACCGCTGCATCGACAGTTCTGCCTCGCTTATACATCGCGCCGCTATCGAGCTGAGTTCCGGAATCTCCTCCTCGTGCCGCACCAGGTATTCATCCTATTAGGCAGCTTCAGCCGTATGCGGAGTCCATCGACGGTGCGAACAGCGGTGGATTGGTTTTTTGGGAGCTCCTCAGGAGGGGTGGGAGGTTTTGGTTTCGTTCGGTTATGCCGCGATTGC
>JABEUN010000026.1 GCA_013044385.1 Acidimicrobiaceae bacterium | reverse complement strand
GTCAGGATTTCTGCGAAGAGCGACTTCGCACAGCTAAGGAAGTCCGGCATTCGCAACCACGGCGAACTGCTCTCGGTGACATTTCTACCTTCGGAACTTGAGACTAGTTACAGACTGGCTTTCGCTGTTTCGAAAAAGGTTGGAAATGCGGTGATCAGGAATCGGGTAAGGCGGCGGGTGAAGGCGATCTTCATGGAGTTGGACTACACCCCTGACCCAGGGCTCTATTTGGTGGTGGCCAAGACCGGATCCGGTTCTGCTGACTTCGAAACATTGCGTGCAGACCTCAAGTCAACACTACGATCCGTCGCCGTGCGCAGTGAGCGTCTTGGCCAGAACGATCCCCGATTGGTCGCTATGAAGAGCGGAGTGTCCGGTGGAATCTAAAGAATACGAAGTCAGGAGCAACCTCGGTATAAAGGTAGCCCTAGGCTTGATAGGCAGTTATCAATATCTAAGAGCAGGTAGACCCTCCCCTTGTCGCTACCTCCCTTCCTGCTCTGATTACGCTCGTGAGGCCGTCGAGCGACACGGCTTCATTCACGGGTTATGGCTAGCCACTAAACGAGTGGCGAAGTGCAACCCATTTGGAGGATCCGGACTAGATCCGGTCCCTGATGTCTCGCCTGGAGTGGCGAGAGCTAAGGAAAAGAGATGAGCTTCCTCGGAACCTTGTTCCGGCCAATCTTCGAGGTGATGGCTGGACTGATTGCGTTCTACTACGGAATCGTTCATAGCTATGCGTTTGCTATCGCGCTTTTGACTGTGACAGTCATGGTCGTGGTTTCTCCGCTGACATATATGAGCACGAAGTCAATGCTGGAGATGCAGAAGATTCAGCCCATGATCAAGGCTCTTCAGCAGAAGTACAAGGGCGACCGTCAGGGACTGATGGAAGCACAGCAGGCCCTGTTCAAGGAGCATAAGGTGAGCCCGGCAGCGGGGTGTCTTCCTATGGTGCTCCAGCTACCGATTCTGTACGTGATGTACGACGTGATCAGGGGTCTGACCAATACGGTCGGCGTGCACCACCTGGCTTCACCGAAGTACATCGGACACACCACGTTGTTGTACAAGAGTCTGATCGCTTCAGATGGTGCCATGCACTCACTTGGACTCAATTTGGCGCTCAAAGCGACTGCGTCACATGGCAGCGTCGCTGCAGCAATCCCCTACTTCTTGTTGATTTTGGTGGCGGTTGGACTTCAGTATCTGCAGATGTCTCAGATCACAAATAAGAACCCGGCTGCTGCACAAGCCAATCGTCAGGCCTACCTGATCAACAAGTTCAGCCCACTGATATTCGGGGTCATATATATCAACATTCCCTCTGGGGTGAATATCTACTTCATCGTGGCGAGCCTTTTCAGGATTGCACAACAGGAAGTCATGTACAGGTTTGATCCGGCAATGAAGGCGCATGCGGCCAGAGCCCGACTGTTACATCAGGAAAAGAAGGCTAGAGACGCCGAAGAGAAGATCTCTGGCGTAAAGGACGACTTTGTTCCAAAGATCAAAGACGCTCAGCCGAAAGGCAATCAAAGTCCTGCCAAGGGCCGGCCGAGCACTCCAAATGCCCGTTCCAATCGGGATGCAGCGCAGAGGAAGAGCCGACCACAGCAGGGTCAGCAGTCGTCCCGTAAAGCAACGCCTGGTTCCCCGCAGCCGATAATTGGTCGCAATAATCGGGGGCGTAAGGAAAAAGGTTAAGTAGTCGACGTAATTTCATGTTCGTAATTACAGACAGGTATCGATGAGGAAAGATGGATTGGGTTGAAACGACCGGAAGGACGGTCGAAGAGGCAAAAGAGGCGGCGCTGGATGTTCTCGGTGTTGATGCGTCAGAGGCTGTATTCGAGGTTCTAGAGGAGCCGAAGTCAGGCTTTTTAGGGCTCAGCAAAAAGGCGGCACGGGTTAGGGCAAGGGTCCGACCCACTACTCCTAGAGCCAAAGATGGTAGACGTGAGACTAGGCGTCGCCAAAAAGGCTCAGATGGAGCCGCTAAACCAGATTCTGAGGTAACAGGAGCAGGCGAGCAGCTTGTTGAAGATGGGGATGCTGGCACAAGCGCCAGAGCGGCGGCCGTGACTGGACGTAGCCATCAAAAGCCGAAGGCAAGAGTCCGGCCGCAGGAGCCCGGCGATAGGGCAAGAAGATCAAAAGGAACAGTTGTTGAGAAGGGATCGGAGGGCCAAGCGTTGTCCGTAGTTAGTGAGGGTCCGTCAAGGATTGAGTTGGCCGGACTGGCCCAGCATTTTTTGGCCGGCATTCTAGGTGAGATGGGTTTGGCCGGCAGTGTCCACGTTGACAGTGTCGATGATGAGTCAATTGAGCTTTCAATTCTTGGTGATGACCTCGGTGTGCTGATTGGACCCCGGGGCCACGTCGTGTCGGCTATTCAGGAGTTAACAAGGGCGATTGTCCAGCGGTCTTCAGAAGATAGTGCAGGACGTGTGACGGTTGATGTTGCTGGATACAGGGCGAAGCGGGTGAAGGCACTCGAGCGATTCACGACCCAGTTGGCCCAAGAGGTATTGGAGTCTGGAGAGGAGAAGGCGCTAGAGCCAATGGTATCGGCGGATAGGAAGATCGTTCACGATACGGCTGCTGAGATTGCCGGCGTCGGTACGCGTTCCGAGGGATATGACCCAAGGCGCTACGTTGTAATATTCAGGAGCGACGAGTCCCCTGCCGAATCTGATTGATGACGACGTAGTTCGAGCCTGGCTCGAGGAGGCTCAGGAGTTTGGTTTTATCGGACCGCAGCCTGTCGAAATTCAACTAGTTCACGCAGAAGCGTTTTTTGAGGTGGCGACCAAAGCGGTTGCCACCTCAGCGCGTGTGGGCAGAGTGTTCGATCTTGGATCTGGTTCCGGACTCCCAGGTCTCTTGTTCGGTATGTTACTGAGCAGTGATGTGTCGGTCTTCTTGGTGGAGACAATGGAGAAGCGAGCTGAGTTTTTGAATCGTTGGATATCGCTTCTGCCGATTCGAGCTCGAATGTCGGTGCTGCATGGAAGGGCTGAGGAGATTGGTCGGAATCCCGCCTACAGGGAGTCTGGTGATCTAGTGGTGGCACGAGGTTTTGCAGGGCCGGCTGTTACTGCGGAGTGTGGTTCGACGCTTATGGCGGTCGGTGGTTACATG
>JABEUN010000025.1 GCA_013044385.1 Acidimicrobiaceae bacterium | reverse complement strand
TGGAATAGAGAGAGCTGATTCCATGGTGGTGGATCCGCACAAGTGGTTGTTTGCGCCGTATGATTGCGCTGCGTTACTCTACAAACATCCGGAGTTTGCAGCAGAGGCTCATACGCAGAAGGCTTCGTATCTCGACGATATCAACGACGTTCCGGAGTGGAATCCGGCATCCTATGCCTACCATCTGACTCGTCGTGTGCGGGGCCTCCCCTTCTGGTTCTCTCTCGCTACGTATGGGTTCGCTGAATATCGGAAGGCGATAGATTACACCATAGGTCTGGCTGAGTGGACTGCGGATTTCGTTCGGGAGAGTGACTATCTTGAGCTGGCTATTGAGCCTGACCTATCGGTAGTCGTGTTCAGACGAATTGGTTGGAACTCCTCGCACTACGAGCGTTGGTGTCAGAATCTGCTCGATCGCCAGATGGCATTTGTGCTGCCTACCACGTTCCAAGGGGAGCGACTAATGCGGTTTTGCTTCGTGAATCCTAAGACGACCACAGAGGACGTGAGGCTAGTTCTAGAGACGATGGAGTAGGTTTCTGGAGTCTCTTAGGGATCTTCTGGCGTGCCCATCTTTGTTCTGCCGGTGCAGTCATCTGTGCATGAGTACTTCACGGGTTCGTTTGCAAGACGAGTTTCGGGGATCGTTGATTTACCGAGTGTGAGCGAGTGTTGTGTAGCTCCGCTTTTTTGTGTTCGAGTTCAAAGAAATGCTACGTCTGTGCTGGGGGCGAGATCCATATCTAGTTCGCTCACTTCGCTGTACCTTTGTAGTTCAGGTGAGTTCGGTGTTGCTTGCGGAGCGACCTGCGCAGTGGCCTAGATTGGAATAGTTCCGGGTAGCAAGGTCGGTGGGAGTCTCTCAATTTGTGGGGTCGTTGTAGGATGCTTGCTGTGCCGGGTTGTGTTTTGGGTTTCGTCCAGCACGATGGCGCTCTGGAGGTCTGGTAGTGAAAGTAGTCAGGTCGGGTACTCCAAAGCCCGGTTATCCAGGATGTTTCAGTGGAGATGTGGTGATCACTTCTCTCATGTCTGCAGCGAGTCAGATGGACCCTGAAATCTCGACGATTACTTATGGCGAAGGTGCCATGTCCAAGTGGCACACGCACCCCGGTGGCCAGATGCTCTATGTGCTTTCAGACTCGGCGTTGATTGGTAGCGTCGCCACAGGGACAATGAGGGCCACCAAAGGAGAGTTCTTTGCTACGCCGGCGAATGAGCGTCATTATCACGGTTCCGTAGAGGGAGAGTCGGCTCAGTTGCTCTCTCTTACTTGGGGTGTCACAAAGTGGGAGGGTGAGTTCCCAGATCTGGCCGGTAATAACGACTGAGTCGATGAAACTCCTCCGAGATTGGTTCCATTGTCTCGACTGTGCAAGGGTTACACCGGGAGATCGGTGCGCTTGGTCGGGTGGGGTTCGTGTCCATATCGGATCGCAGTGATCTTCAAAGTGCCGGCAGATCGGAGGCTCCGATGATCTCAGGTCCGGACGGAGTGTGTAGCTGGCGTGCGGCCTGAGTCGAGCTTGTTCCCGAGGTCTTCAGAACGAATCTGGATGTGCAGTTGAGTTCTGCTGATCCGAACGAATTGTAGCGCGACTGATATTAGATGTGGAGTGGGTTGCTCTGGATAAGCGATGTTTTTCATTTGCTGAAGGTGTCGCGCTCTCCGGGCCGCCGGCGTAAGGATGAGGTGCTTTCGAATCGTCGTTGGAGGCAGGCCAGAGCGAAGGGTTCTTTCGATGCTGAGAAGGAACGCTGAGAAGAGCGATCTGCTTTCTAGGTCGCATCATCAGAACTTTTAGGGGAGGGAGATCGTCAGAAGCGCTGAATCTGGTATCAGCTCGGGTGGGGTGCTAATCCTTGGCCGGGTCAACTCGAGATAGGGGACCAAGCTGATTAGCGCCGGAGAGATCCGCTGTGCGGCATGAGGGTTGTTGGACACTGCGAAATGGCGGGTGTCAGAATTTCACCAATGGCGGAGCTACAAGGTGTTCCTAGGAGAGTAGGCCCATAATTGGAGTTAGTCATTGGGGAAGTCTCTCTATCGAACCACTGAGGCAGCTAGCGTTGATACCGATCTGAGGTATATTAGCGCTTTCGGAGTAAAAGGGTTCTAGGGCGTACCTCGTGCATTGGGCATCGAGTGGGGCACGCGCCTGAACTCCTGACCGCCAATACTCGATAGTGGTGTGGTCAGACAGCTGATCTAGGTATAGGACGACGATCCGATCTCGATCTCAGAGATCCGGCAAGCCGTTTCGATCTCGGAGCGATATCTCGGATCGACATACTGGATCGGCTGGGCCTCAACTCTGATCAGCTCAGTTGGATGCAACTCCCTGAGGCGATCCATACTGGCAAGCATCGTCTCTGATGGACATCTTGCAATTAGATGCCAATCTTCGGTCTTGACGACCTGACCGGACTCAATCCGGTACCGTGTGTGAGGTCCCCTGACCTCTACGCTCTCGGCTTTGCGTTCTGAGACGAGTGTCTCAGCTGCAAATGCGATCCAGTCTCCGTCGGGCGAAGACGATGTAACCAGCCAGATCTCCTGAGAGTCTGGATCCGGTCTTCTGAAATGATTGTGTTCCCTCATCGTCGCAATTATCAATCAATCTGGCATGAATGCGTAGGGGAGAAGGACCCAGCGTGACTCAAATCTCTAAAATGACGGCATTTGGGAGTCCGGCATATCCGGTAAAAGCGAGGCGGCGGTGCCGGAAGAAAACATCTGCCACAACCTATTTGGCACCCAGATCTGTTTAGGAAATGGTCGATTCAGGCAGTCAGACTAGCGTCGTTTCACCATGCGAGAGCCGGTCAGATTAAGTAGTTGAGGTTCGTCAGAACCCGCTCGCCGAGTGCGTTGTCACCGCTTACCGTTACGCGTGTCAGGTAGTCGGCACCGTCATCGGACCTACCTCCTATGAGGCGGGTGAAGGCGAGGAATCCGATCTCAAGTACCGTAGTGGGTGAACTATCGAGATCGTAAGAGACGCTTGCGCGGTCCCCGACTTTCACATCGAAGGTGCTGTTCTGGCCCCCCGAGATCACGAACCTGACGATGGAACCCTTCGGAGCATTCGCCTTTTTTCCGACTACGAAACCCATGGCGGGCGTGATCTCGGCAAGTGACCTCTCTGCCGCGCCACCGTATGGATGGAAACCGAGGTCAGCTGCCTGACGGATGTCCTGTTCGTGCATGTAGCAGTCGAAGACGCGGATCTGCATGAATCTGGCGTACGGGGCTTGTCCGACTGGTGACGGGCCTAGCGTCTCCCACTCCTCGGGTGTCATCGATCGGAGACGTTTCGATCTGGTCTCCTTCAGTTTCGAGAGTCGGTCGAGTATCTCCGTTTTGCTCGACGATCTCATTGATTCCACCCAGTGCTGGTTCATCTCAGCTATTGGGTTCTTGACGATGCTCATGTCGACGCCAGCAATGTTTGGCCGTGGCTCCCCAGCGAGCATCGCCTCTGTGCCGACGATGTGTGCGAAGTTGTCTGCGATGGACCAGCTGGGGCAGGCGGTTGGATGGGTCCATTTGCTCTCTGGGATCTCCTGTCCTATCTCAAGAAGTCTTTCCCAGACCTCCTCCAAGTCGGTCACTACGTCGTCTAGTTGGAGTGTTGTTCCCAAAGTTCTGGTGCTCCTTGGTCTAAAGCGTTGTTTGCCGTGTTGCTTGCGAATTCTAAGGCGCTTCGGTCTGGATGGTCTTCCAGTCACGATTCTGGAGGTATGGGGTGAAGGACTCTGCAATATGTGCGAGGTCAAGGTCGGTTTTCGGCCTGCGGATCTCGTAGAGGTGGCCAAAGCGAGACCAGAGTTCGACCAGGCGCCACAGGTCATTCCCAAGTTCTCCAGTGGGTGCGGGGGTGATTACTGGTCCGAAGATCGGTTGATCCCTAACGACTAGGGTCGGGACGCCAAAGCCGCCCCTGCCGACTATGTGGTCGTGGTCCATTTTTATATCATCATGGGTCGTCGCATCGGAAAGGGCGGCATCGACGATCGATCTGTCCCAGCCGAGCTCTTCTATGAGGTCCTTTGAAACCTCGATGGTGTGAGCCTTTCGACCATCTTGGTGCAACGCGTTGCCAGCCTTCAGGTAGAAGGAGTCCATCTTGGCGGGTGATTCTCGTCTGAGGTATGCGCATATTCGGAGCATCGACCACCCATAACTCCACTCTCGCTCCCATGGGTGCTTTTTCCCCGTCTGTCGGTTGATCTCCTCCAAGCTGAAGAACTTCCAGTTGATCGAGAAGTCGAAACTCTGGGAGACCTCCCTGATCCACAGAGAAGTCTGAAATGCCCACGGGCAGATGATGTCGAAATAGAAGTCGACACTCGTGACGGTCTCCGGCGATGACGCCGACTTGATTACACTGCCATCTCGATCCATTTTCTGGTCCCAGTCCCCGCCGTAAGTACAAAGCGCACCAGCGAACCCCTCCTGGGGGTCCCGCTGGTGCCTAATGCTAGACCTCGATCAGAGCGGTGTCCCGTCAGGTGGTCCGCCGAAAACTTCAGCTCTCTCAACGTCCACGTGCGGCTTCGAGTATTGTTGGTCCCTAGATGGCGGGTTGTGACGGATGTGCTACCGTCGACGCAGCGAGGAAGTGCTCGCAAAGCCGGACCGCCCATCCAGTTAGTTGTGTCGAGAAGCGTTGCTGGGGATGATCCGGACGGGAGGCGAGGTCTTGGTTGGCTCAGTTTTGGATCAAGGTGCTGGCGGAGATTTTCCGCGTTCGTTCGTCGTAGACCCCATCGGCACGAAGGTCGTATTCGGTAGCGGTCGCTTCAGCTCGCACCTAGTCCCTGAGGTGGACGAGCTTGGATTCTCGAGGGTTCTGTTGGTTGGAAGCTCCAGCTCACGTCCACTTCTTGAGGCCGCCAAGCAGCAGCTGACCACGCGGTCTGTAGCGGTGTTCCATGAATCCCGCCAACACGTACCAGGCGAGGTGGTTGACTCGGTGGTGCCACTTGTTACCGAAAACGGCTGTGACGGGATTCTTGCAATAGGTGGTGGTTCGGCGATCGGAGCAGCCAAGGTTGCGGCCCTGAAGACGGGGCTCTCATTGATTGCGGTCCCGACTACGTATTCCGGCTCCGAGATGACCCCGATCTGGGGCATGACAGAAGGGGATCGGAAGATGACCGGACGGGATCCGAGGGTGGCACCCAAAACCGTCATCTACGACCCGGACCTGCTGCAGACGCTCTCTATCGAAACCGCCGCCGCATCGAGTCTGAACGCCCTGGCGCACTGTGTGGAAGCGCTTTGGGCAGTTGGAGCGTCGCCGCTCTCCTACTCGGCGGCAACCCGAGGAATCTCAGAGATCATGAGTGGCTTGGAGCGGATCGCCGACGGGGATGGAACGGCATCTGAACAGCTCCTCGTAGGTTCATACCTTGCGGGTCTTACATTGGCGACAGCGGGTTCCGGACTCCACCACATGATCTGCCATGTGCTAGGGGGAATGTACGATCTGCCGCACGCCAAGTCGCACGCCATCATGCTTCCCTACGTTCTCGCATATAACTTCGAATCACTTGGATCAGTAAAGCGCATGATCGAGATCTCTTTCTCCACAGATGATCCGGTCGGTCGGCTGGTGAACCTCCAACGGGCGTTGGGTGGAGAATGGACGCTCGGGAGTATTGGGATGCCGGAGGACGGAGTGGGCCGGGCTGCGGTGGAAGTGGAGCTGAGTGACCAGTCAGCGAACCCGAGATCGCTCATCAATGGGGATGTGGAGAGAATTATCGAGGCGGCCAGAACCGGGGCGGACCCACGGTCCCTCATGTTGCCGCGCAGACGGATGCGCGGCTAGGAATACCAACTGGAGTGAGATGAGAATGGAATACGACGACGCGCAACGGGTGATCTCAGAAGCCGCTGTATCCAGCTTCGATGGGTCTGAGTCCGATAGGTACAGGACGGTCATGCAGGCTCTCGTAAAGCACCTGCACGGCTTCGCCGAAGAGGTTCAACTGACCCAAGCGGAGTGGATGGCCGGTATAGAATTCCTCACCCGGGCTGGACAGGTCTCCGGCCCCAGAAGGCAGGAGATGGTCCTGCTTTCTGACATTCTTGGCCTTTCGATGCTGACTGTGGCGATCAACGAACCGAAGGATCCCAAGGTGACGGCGTCGACGGTCTTCGGGCCGTTCTTCGTTGAGAACTCTCCGATGGTCGGACGTGATGGTGACCTTGCTCAAGGTGCACCTGGCGAACCGTGCTTCGTCTCTGGGACCGTCTCCGGATCAGAAGGATCTCCGATCGCTGGAGCCAGGGTTGAGGTTTGGGGAGCCGATGAGGACGGCCTGTATGACGTTCAGTACGACTCAACGAGGATTGCCAATAGGGGTCACCAGTACACAGACGTCGCAGGTACCTTTCGGTTCTGGACGGTAATGCCCGTCCCGTATCCGATCCCGACCGATGGACCGACCGGCGAACTCCTTCGGGCCGCAAGGCGAACTCCGATGCGACCGGCCCACCTCCACTTCATGATCACGGCTCCGGGGTACGAAGACCTGATCACACATATCTTCGTTGATGGCGATCCGCATCTTGGTTCTGATGCCGTCTTTGGTGTGAGACCATCGTTGATTGGCGACTATGAGTTCAATCCTTCCGGCACGGCCCCGGACGGCTCTGTCAGAGAGAAGGGCTGGTTTGAGTTGAAGTTCGATTTTGTCCTAGGCGAGGAGGTAGACGAGGTTGGGTAACCCTCTCGAATTCGCGGTCGAAACTGATGTCCTCGTAGTTGGAAGCGGCCCCGCCGGAGCCTCTTCGGCCCTCTTTCTGGCGACCTACGGTGTCGATCACATGGTAGTCACAAAGCATCGATGGACTGCGAATACTCCGCGTGCACACATAACAAATCAACGGACGGTCGAGATCTTCCGTGACATGGGAATCGAGCGTGAGATCCTCGCAGAGGCGACGCCCCACCACCTGATGGGTGACACTGTCTTCTGCACGAGTCTCGTTGGTGACGAGATAGGTCGAGTGAGAACTTGGGGTACGCATCCAGCGAGGGAGGCGGACTGGGCGATGGCGAGCCCCTCTCCCAACTGTGACCTTCCTCAGACGTTTCTCGAGCCGATCATCATCAACCACGCAGCGGCTAGGTCTTCAGTGGTCAGGTTCAGCACTGAGTACGTCTCACTGGAGCAGTATCCAGACTGCGTAATTGCGACAGTTCGAGACCGACTGACCGACTTGGAATACCGCATCAGGGCGAAGTATCTCATAGGTGCCGACGGCGGGAAGTCGGCTGTTGCGACCGACATCGGACTGCCGATGGAAGGCCAGATGGACGTGGCGGGCTCGATGAACATTGTGTTCGAGGCCGACCTTTCCAAGTATGTCGAGCGCAGACCGAGTGTGCTCTACTGGGTGATTCAGCCCGGGGCTGATATCGGCGGAATCGGACTCGGGCTCGTGAGGATGGTGAGACCCTGGAATCAGTGGTTGATCGTCTGGGGCTACGACATCTCTCAGCCTGCACCAGTGGTGGATGATGCCCAGGCGATCTCGATTGTCCGCAATCTGGTTGGAGATCCGAACTTGGAAGTGAAGATTCAGTCGACGTCCATCTGGGGGAACAACCGAATGTACGCAACCAGGTACCGAAACGGACGGGTCTTCTGCATGGGCGATGCCGTCCACAGGCACCCACCTTCCAATGGACTCGGGTCGAACACCTCGATACAGGATGCCTACAATCTGGCGTGGAAGTTGAAGATGGTTCTGGACGGAACAGCCGGCGAGGGGCTGCTGGACAGCTACGAAGCCGAGCGGGTGCCGATCGGCAAGCAGATCGTACTCCGGGCGAACAAGAGCATCGACGAGTTTGGAGCGATACTAGAGGCACTCGGACTGGCGGCTACTTCTGACCCAGTTGTAATGTCGGAGAGGATTGCGGCGAGGGCGGACAATTCAATGGAGGGCCTGACAAGGCGACAGGCTCTCGCCAAGGCGCTCGAGCTGAAGAACTACGAGTTCAACGCACACGGCGTTGAGATGGGGCAGAGGTACAGATCCCGGGCCATCGTCCCAGACGGGACCGAAGAGCCAGCCTTCGAAAGGGATCCCGAACTCTACTACCACCCGACCACCTGGCCAGGGGCGAGGATCCCGCATGTCTGGTTGGCCAGAGGTGAGGAGAAGTTGAGTACTTTGGATCTGGTCGGCAAGGGGAGATTTACGCTGTTCACGGGGATATGTGGTGAGGATTGGACCGACGCAGCCCGAAAGGCTTCTTCTGAGCTTGGGATCGCACTCGAGTCTTATGTAATAGGGCCGGGCCGGGAGGTGACCGACGTCTACGACGACTGGTATAGAGCAAGAGAAGTGGATGAAGACGGTTGCGTCCTTGTCCGTCCCGATGGGCACGTGGCGTGGAGGTCCCACTCTATGGTTGACGATCCCGCTGACGTCCTCACGTCGGCCCTGAGGTCGGTACTTTCCAGCTAGGGCGACTCTTTGTCGGTGTTTTGAATCAGGTATCCCAGGACGGCTTCCTCTATTCTCACGATGCTTGAGTTGGTGCAATTTGGTGAACCCGCCCAGGATGACGGAGTAGGCATCGAGCCCGAAGCCGCCTGGAATTACGCCTGAACTTCAAAGATTCGATGTGCCGTTCAATTCGATCAGCTACTTGAGAGCACATGGCTCTTACGATGACTAATGGCTCGACGGACCTTAGAGCCGTTTGCTCAACACCACTTGTAGTATTGAACCAATTACCCAGAGAGATGTAATTGTCTAACGAGCTATATCTTAGGAAGTCGTTTGATGACTATTCGCTCTTTGTCGGTCGCCTAAAGGTGCCTAGAGGTGGGGGAATAGGCGATATTGCCCATTTCAAACAGATGGTATTAGTAGGTGTATCGGAGGTCCAAACCTCCTGTGATCCTTCCCTCTTCAAGGCAACTCCAGGGGGGTTGCTGCCAGATGGTGGCCTAACAGTCAGCGTTTTCATCTTGGACTTCTGAATTACATCTGCAGAATTAGGTTCAGGGATCTCGAAATGTAGATATGGAATTGGGCTAACACCGTGAAGATTGAGCCCATTATTTGTGAACCGACGCTTGGATTCTGGTATGTTTCGGTATCGATTCGCTCATGCAGTATCGGTCATTCACATCGATCTCAAGCGGACAAGGGGGGTAGTTGTGCGGACTCGGATCTTCTCGTATGCAGCCGTTGTGATCTTTCTCGTTGGCGGTGCCCTCAATTTGGGCGTTACAAATGCCACAGCCTCGACGCCGGTAGCAGCAGCTGTAGCGACAACGTCGACCACCACAGCACAGTCGGGTACACCGGTCTCTGCTCCCACTCCGGCTCCGTCAGAAAACACAGCTCTGACCGGTCCACCGACGGTCCAGAACAGCATGTGCTATCCGGGGAACGACTACTGCGGAGCCCAGCCTCCTTCGGTTCCGTCTGTACCCAGCTACAGCACAGTCCTCTCTTGGCAAGCAACCTACCCGAAGGCGACTACTACCGGAGGTGCGTCGATCTCTGGAGTAGTCACGGCCGCCTCCAATGGAGCCGACCTCAGCGGCATATGCGTCTCGGCTCTGGATGAAGGGACTGGAACCGTCACCACTCCTGTAACTACGACGGCTACTGGCACCTATACCATCTCAAGTCTCCCAGCTGGAAGCTATGCCGTCCACTTCACCAACGGATGTGGAAACGCCGCCAACTACGCGGACCAGTGGTACAACAACAAGCCGACCCTCGGTTATGCCACGATCCTGAAGCTCACATCCACTGAAGCCAAGACCGGGGTGAATGCAAAGCTGGCAGTAGGTGCATCTGTCTCCGGAGTGGTCACGGCCGCCTCCAACGGTGCCGACCTCAGCGGTATCTGCGTCATGGCCCAGAACAAGACCAACTACCAAGACTACGGCGACACGGCGGTCACGACATCTGGCACCTACACAATCACCGGTCTCCCAGCTGGAAGCTATGCGATTCACTTCACAGACGGATGTGGGAATGCCACCAACTACGCAGATCAGTACTACAACAACGCGTACACCATCCAGGCTGCCAATGCTGTGAAGGTTGCCTCGGGTGGTGCTGCAACTGGGGTGAACGCCTCTTTGGTACTAGGTGCATCTGTCTCTGGGACTGTAACAGACTCAGCTACGGGAGCGACAGTGTCGGGTGTATGCGTGACGGCCACCGACACCACCAACTACTACCTGTTCGCAGGGACGAGCACCTTACCCTCTGGGACCTATTCGATCCTGGGTTTGGACCCCGGCACCTATACGGTTGGCTTCCAGGTATGCAACAACTCGAGCGTCGACCTCCAGAACCAGTGGTATGACGGAGCTTCGAGCCCCTCTACTGCCACCCCCCTCACCTTTGTTGCTGGAACAACCGATTCAGCCATCAATGCAGCACTCCTCCCAGGTGGAGCTATCTCGGGGAAGATCACCTCTGCGTCGACAGCTAAGGCCCTGTCGGGAATATGTGTCTACGCCTTCTCGACGAACGCCCCTACCTATGCATTCGGCAGTAGCGCGAGTACAGGAAACTATGTCATCAAGGGCATGGCAGCGGGTAGCTACGCAGTCGATTTCTACACAGGCTGCGGCAACAAGGGGAACTACGTCCCCCAGTACTACAACGACGCACCCGACTACCAGTCCGCTACGCCAGTAGCTGTAACGGTTGGCCAGACCACCGGATCCATCAACGCAGTTATGGCACCTGGAGGGGCGATCTCGGGAACTGTCAAGTCTGCTGCAACTGGAAAGGTCATCTCGAATATCTGCGTGAGGATCAACTCGACAGCCAACTCCGCCATTGGTAACTCGACGGTCACATCGACAAAAGGGACCTACGACGTCATCGGCCTTGCGGCTGGCAGCTACGACGTCAACTTCTCAGGAGGGTGCGGTAACTCGGGCAGCTATGCATCCCAGTACTACAACAATTCACCGACGTTATCTGGAGCTACCGCCGTCACTGTGACAACTGGTGTTACGGCAAGCGGTATCAACGCAACAATGGCGGCCGGCGGGACCATATCTGGGACGGTCACCGATGCATCGACCGGTGCCAAGCTTGCTGGCATATGTGTGTCTGCGTACGATGCGACCCTTACGTACCAGGGATCTGCTACCACTAGCTCCACCGGCACCTACAAGATTGTCAACCTCACTCCTGCCAGCTACTACGTCGAATTTTACCCCGCGTGTTCCGGCTCTTCAAACTATCTGACCCAGTGGTACAAGAACGCAAGTACGCAGGCCAAGGCCACGTTGGTGGCAGTGACTGCTGGCCATACCAGCTCTGGTATCAGTGCGAAGTTGGTCTTGGGGGGAAGTATTGCCGGCACGGTCACCGACACAAGTGGCAACCCGATCTACGGGATATGCGTTCTTGCCACTGCCACTGGAGTCGCTGACAGCGCCCCGACGGGACCAAACGGCACCTTCGTGATCTCGGGCCTCAAGTCAGGTAGTTACACAGTGGAGTTCTCCTCCGGATGTGGGGGGACGGGCAGCTATGCGACCCAGTGGTATAACGACTCACCGACACTCGCCGGTGCGACCCCGGTCTCTGTGACAGCCGGTGTGACGGCTACCGGCATCAATGCACAGATGGTGACATAGGCGGCCAGCACTTCGACATGGCCACAGACACTCTCAAGAGGTGATCTAGAGTCCGTCTCCTGCCCCTCCTCCACGTTCTGGATGGTGGTGGATCGTAGTGGCAATGCCTATATCGGCACTGGTTCTTGAATGTTTGCCCAAACGTGGAGGTCTATACCTAACCTGAACGCAAAGTGCAATGTCGAACTAGTTCCAGGATTGAGTCAATTCGCTACTGGGGTCCACCTTCTAGCGGGACTCTTCTGGCTAGCTAGATCGACATCTCCATAGCCCCTGTTCAGAGTGGGTAGACAGCATCGATTGCTGTCATACCTAGGTATAGAGATTCAATGCTTGGGGGCGTAGCGAACTGACGACGGACACGTAAAACTCCCTACCTATGGCCATTGAGAATCCCTACGCGTGCACGAAAAGTCCTCACGCGTGGACACGAAAAATCCCCCAGCGCGGCCACTTCTTCCCGGCACCACACGACCAAAGATCTCCCTTGGAATTAACTCAATGCTGCGAACGCATTGGACAACCCAAGGGAGACCCGTTATCGATGTTGCCAGAGGAAAAGAGAATGGAACTATTCGAACTCTATGACTTGACCAAGTCATTCACTCGGACCGCATACCTCTGCGGTGTCGACCCAACGACCGTCCGTCGAGCAGTTGTTGAGCGAGACGCCGACTTCATGCTCTCGAACAAGAAATCCAGAGCGGTAGTAGCGGGCCTACACGTTGCAGAGATCACCGAGTGGGTAGAACTCTCCTCGGAGAAGGTGCGTGCCGATGTGAGTCTTCACAAACTCCTCGAGCGGTGCCGAAGCGGCTGCAAATTTCAACGCTCGGATTCACGCACTCACGAAGAAGACTCCAGTAGAGCTCCTTGCTCAAGAGGTCAGTGCCCTGCGCAGCGTTCCTGTAGAGCCCTATGTGGGAGCATTTGGAACGACGAGGTCGATCTCGCGGTCTTCGATGATCTCTTATCTTGGAGCTCGTTACTCCGTGTTGGAATGCAGACTTGTCTATATGTCTCCGGGGAGGCGCCCGAACCATCCGCAGGTGCAGGAGGTGGTCAATGGGCGGATGTAACATGATTTGCGTGGATACGAAGTCCCTTGGATTCAGGACCGACCTGATGGTCAGGCAGATGGCGGGCTCCGAGATCGAGTATCGTGACGGCTATGTGGTGGTAAGAACCATTCGGAACCCGGGCTTCTGGTGGGGTAATTTCATACTCGTGCGGGGCGAACTTCTGGATTCGGATCCGGATGCTTGGCAGGGTATCTTCAGGTCGGAGTTTCCATCTAGCGAGCATCTGGCGATCGGCCTCGACACTGAACAGCCTCCCGGCGATTCCATCCGGACATACCTGGACGAACTGGGTCTCTCCCTCGAAGTGAGCGCGGTGATGGTGTCGTCTCGTCTGATTCCACCTCGTCCACACTCCACTGACATTGAGTTGAGGCAGCTTTCCAGCGAGAGCGACTGGTCACAACTTCTTGAGATGCGAAGTCGGCTAGAAGATGGCGAGGAGCACTTCGGACCAACGTACGGCGAGTTCCAAAGACTCTACTGCGATGAGACGAGAGAGATGAATGAGCGGTTCCTTGAGTGGACCTTCGGTGCGTTTCTCGGACACAGACTCCTCGGATCCGTCGGGATAGCGGTGGAATCAGATGGGTTGGCGAGGTTCCAGAATGTGCTTACGGCCACCGAGAGTCGGAGGACGGGAATCGCAAGCAACCTTGTCTTCCACGTCGGTCGTTTTGCGGAGTCCGAGCTGGATGCCACGCGCCTCGTGATGGTTGCGGACCCAACTGGACCCGCGATCGGGATCTACAGGCAGCTCGGTTTCGTGGACTCCGAAGTACAGGTCATGTTGCAGAAGGGCGTCTAAGGCTCAGACGACCCGTCTATCTGAACGTCCAGCCTTTGTCGTGCCGTCATCGTGCGAGTTTGGAAATAGATCTTTGGGAAGCAAATCGACCTCGGTTGCTCCCGGCCCCGGAACCATCTTCAACTCCCGCCACTCCAGCCTCTCCCCGCAGTGTGAGCAGACGGGGATCATTGTTGAGATGTGTCCGCAGCTTCGATGCTCCACCTCGACCGGTGGTCCGTTCGGAGCCTCGTATCGGTCACCCCACTCCCGCATCGCTGTTATCACAGTCCAGAGGTCGCGGCCCTTCTCGGTCAAGAGGTACTCATAACGTTCGGGTTTGGTCGAGTACTGGCTCTTGTACATCACACCCCGGTCGATCAGGTGGTTGAGTCGACTTGCGAGTATGTTCTTGGAGATGCCGAGCCGCCTCCAGAAATCGTCGAACTTCGTGACGCCTAAGAGGGCGTCTCTGATCAGCAGCACGCTCCACCATTCGCCTACCACCTCGAGACATTGGGCGACGGAGCAGTTCATCGCTGCAAAGCTTTTTCGTTCCACGCCTACAACCCTAGCGGTCGTTGCTGCGAGAAATCATATTTGAGCTTTATGGTTGCATTATGCAACTGAATTAGTTATAGTAGGTTGCATGAAAAAACCAAATAACGTAGACGCCTCTGGTCAGCCGATGGTGTTCTTCGTCACTTCGCTTGGTGCTTTCATGGGCTCGCTGGACCTGTCGATAGTGAACGTGGCATTTCCCGCGCTGGAGAGATCGTTCTCGGGGGACTCTCGAGCACTACTTGCGTGGATCATCACCGGATACAGCATCGTCTTCGGTGCCTTTCTGGTTGCCGCGGGTAGAGCGGCGGATCGACTGGGGAGGAAGCGGGTCTTTTCGATCGGAATGATCGTCTTCGTAGTTGGCTCCGTCGCCTGTGCCGCCTCACCGGATCTTGCCGGCCTGATCGCAGGGAGGCTCGTCCAAGGAGTCGGTGCAGCGGCGATGCTCCCGTCCTCACTCGGACTGCTTCTGGATGCCTATCCGGCCGAGAGGAGATCACAGGTCGTGGCGACTTGGGGTGGGGTTGGTGCCTTGGCGGTGGCGACCGGGCCGACCCTGGGCGCTCTGTTGATATCGGCGGGTGGTTGGCGTCTGGTGTTCTTGGTCAATGTTCCAATAGCGGCGCTCGCACTGGCAATGGGAAAGGGATCGTTGCCGGACGTAAGACCCGATCCATCCCTCGACCAGCCCGACTATCTGGGTGTGGTTCTTGTCACCGTCTCCGCGGCGTCGCTGGTGTTAGCGATCTCCGAGGGGCCGACCTGGGGATGGAGTAGTTTCCCGGTGATCTTGGGGTTCGTCGTCTCGGTCGGGTTGGGTAACTGGTTCGTTAGGAGGTCAAGTCATCACGCCAATCCGATCCTCAACATGGAGTTGTTCAGGTCGCGTAGTTTCAGCGTTTCGAATTTGGCAACTCTGGTCTATGCGATGGGTTTTTTCGCAATGCTCCTCGGCAACATCCTGTTTTTAACCACAGTCTGGCACTACAGCATCCTTCAGGCCGGACTTTCTGTCACGCCCTCTCCAATTGTGGTATCCATAGTCTCCCGTCAGGCTGGCAAGCTCGCCTCACGGTTCGGATTCAGGCCGGTGGTGTTGGCCGGCGGTGTGATTTTCGCGGCCGGACTGCTCTACTTTCCGCTGATGACGTCGATGCACTCCAACTACCTAGCCGACTGGCTGCCTGGCACGCTCGTGGTCGGCCTCGGCATCGGGCTCACCTTTCCCGTGCTGGGCGCTGCTGCGGTGTCCAGCCTCGCAAAGGAGTTCTATGCCGTTGGTGGTGCAGTCGGTCAGACCGCCAGGCAGATAGGTGGAGCGATAGGTGTCGCGATCCTGGTTGTCATCCTGGGTGTCAACTCGACCCTGTCAGACTTCAGGCACCTCTGGTTCTTCTGCGCTACGATGGCTTTAGTAACGGCGCTGTTGGCTATTGCCCTAACCAACGAAACGGGGCCCCGGGGTGACAACATAGCTGTTCAGAGTGGTGACATATAGGGTCGGGCCTATGATTTGCACCCTCCTGCTACACTGATTGATGTGGAGAAGTCAAGAGGGTTTCTCCGGCGTTTCTCTTTGCCTTATAGATGTTCCTTTCTGTGGCTGTCTTTTACGAGGTTTGAGGACGCGCTACACAAATACATCTAACAAAGGAAAATCTTGAACTCAACTTTTGAGTCCTTGGGCGTAAACGTACGCCTAGTTGAAGCATTGACAAATTCCGGGCTAACCACCGCGCTCCCGATTCAGGAACTGTGCATCGGTGATGCACTCCAAGGCAAGGACGTCTGCGGAAAGGCCAATACCGGTTCTGGAAAGACACTCGCCTTCGGAATCCCGGTACTCCAGATCGCCGAGCGTGGGTCCAGTTTGCACCCGACCGCCCTTATCCTCGTTCCAACCAGGGAGCTCGCCGTTCAGGTCTATGACGTCCTGTTCGCACTCTCCGGCGGAAATCGGAGGAGGGTTGATGTCGTCTACGGTGGCGTATCTATAAGCCGTCAGGCCAACGCTATTCGCCGTGGGGTTGACATCATCGTCGCCACTCCGGGTAGGTTGATCGACCTTTTGAATCGGAGGATGGTCGTTCTCGATCACGTCTCGATGGTCGTTCTCGACGAGGCCGACAGGATGGCCGATATGGGATTTTTGCCCCAGGTCGAAGAGATTATGGATGCAACGTCCGAGCACAGGCAGACGATGCTGTTTTCCGCGACACTCGATGGCGTCATCGACGGTCTCGTCAGGCACTACATGTCGAACCCGATCCGTCACGAGGTCGTGTCAGCGGCCCCGACGGTGGACTCGATGGTGCACCACTTCTTCGCAGTATCCGATGCGGATCGGGCAGAGGTCGTATACACCATGTCCGCAGGCGCCAACAGGACGCTGGTCTTCTCTAGGACCCAGCATGGGGCCGACAGGCTCGCCAAGAGGCTCGAGTCAAAAGGTGTCGAGGTCTCGGTCATGCATGGTGGAATCCGCCAAGCTGCTAGGGAGAGGGCTTTGGATCGCTTCAGTTCCGGCCGTGCATCGATCCTCGTCGCTACCGATGTGGCTGCCAGAGGACTTGACGTCTCCGGGTTGGACCTTGTCATCCAGTTCGATCTGCCAGAAGATCACAAGACCTACCTGCACCGTGCCGGCAGAACAGCAAGGGCCGGCGAGAAGGGTGTGGTAGCGACTCTGGTACTCGACCACCAGTGGAGAGAGATCAGAAGGATGCAGAAGATGCTCGGCCTGAATCAAGGAATCGCCCCCGCCCGCTCAGATGACGACAGGCTCAAGGACGTGGCATCTGGCTCAACAGAGCTGATTCCAGTCGGGATTCCGGCGGATCAGAACTTCTCGGACTCACGCCCGAGGGGCAACTATTCAAGGCCGAACTCGTCGGCAAGGAGATCACAGGGATCCTCCTCCGGCTCTTCTTACGGCAGAAGTCGTTCAGGAAGTTCCCGCTCCCGCTAGTTCGTATCTGTCCCGTTGCTTTAGTGTGACTGGATCTGAATGAGGAAGGCCCGGACATTGTGACCATCATGGTCACAGGTCCGGGCCTTCATCGTTGTCTGCGCTCGGGCTAGGGGGAGCCTCTGCGCTTTTTGGGGGGATCTTCCTAGGTCGGTGTGCTCTTTGTAGAAATTGAGTCGAAGCTGCTCAGGCCTCTTCTTTGATAACGCCTCTGACCATACACCTATGGTCGTCGGTGAAGTCGTCGAAGTCGTGGTCTGAGACCGCATGGGCGGCTATGGCCGCTAACAACTCTTCTTCAGTCTCGCCAGAGTAGGAGTGGTCGCAGCCGGGTATAACATCTGCGCAGTTGAATCGCTTCACGGTTCTAACCTTCTTGAGCTCGTTGGAGAAGATATCGGCGACCTAGACCTGTGGCTTGAGCCGAGGACCGCTTTACGATTCGAGTTTGCGGTGGCACACAACCGATAGCGAGACCGTGCTTCGATCGGAGTGAGTTCGCAGTACCGAACCCATCTTTACGAGCCCTCGGCATTTCAAATGGGGTTCGTGATGACGATCGGATCGAGCCCGGCAGTCGGCGACCCTCATTGGAGCTCGCTTCAGTCCGTACCGGTCCTTTTGCAGTTACGCACGTTCGCAAATGGACTGAGACAGAGGCGCGACGAAAGGCGACAGTTGCTTGGACGTGGATCGACCGGTAGGTCAATATGAAGTATGGGGCGATCTCACCTGCGTCACATCCGTCGGCTTGAAACGGTACTGGTCGGCACCTCGTTCGGGTTCGGCGGAGGTCTGCCTTGCGGTATGGGGCAGTCCGAATAATATCTTTAGACAAGTTTCGCTTGAATGAGAGGCGGAGGACGCTCAGGTTAGCCAAGGTGGTAGGTAGGCGTTCGCCAACTTTAGGCGCTGCTTGAGCCCCGGCAAGTCATCGACCCTGCGCTCTAGTGCGCGCCAGAACTTCTGTGAATGATTGAGGTACTCGAGGTGGGTCAGTTCGTGGAGAATTACGTATCTGACTAGGTCAGGAGGGAGGAGTGCCAGTCGGACATTGAGGGATATGTTCCCTTCCCTTGAGCAACTTCCCCATCGCGTGCGTTGGGAGCGGACGGTGATCTGACTTACTGTGAGACCATTCTGGGAGGCGAGATCCCTGGTAAGTATGCAGAGGCTCGGCGCGACATATCTACGCAGCCAGAGTGTGAGGGCGGAACCGACAGACGATGTGTCTCCGTTTGGGTGGAGGACGGTGAGCTGGTTGGCACTCGTCTGTCGTAGTCGGGTCGTCGACCGCTGACTAGATAGGTACACGATGTTGAAACGTATTCCGAGCATTCTTACGTCAAGGACGTCTGGAACAGCGGGCTCAGCCCGTCTCTTTTCGGTTGCGTCCTGTATCGATCGTCTCGCCCAGTCGGCCTTGCTTTGAACTATATCTTCGAGTTCTGTAATTAGCAGCCATTTCGGCGCGGTTACCACCAGCTCGCCAGTCGGCTGCACCGCCAGGGTGACCCGCCTTGCTCGAGAGTTCGGGCGGATGACTACCTCTAGGTCATCCACCTTCAGACGCGACTTCAGGGTCAACTGACCGACGGTTCTCTTCTTAGGTGCCATGACCTGTGCCACTCTAGTAAGCGACGACGGATTTGGGTTACCCATCAATCCTGGGCGCTCGTACCGTTGGGAATTCGTTGTTGGGACGTTGGCTGGCTTGACTGTTTGTCCTATCCCACCTATACCCAGACAGAGTTACCTTCCAGATGAGACGGTGCAGCACAGTGACCGTGGTAGGGGTGTGTCAGCCTGGACTGAGGTGAACTTTGGAACCTGTTCGCGGCTCGCTGGGTTCGCACACTGTCGGCAAAATGCTTTCCAGCTCGATGCAGTCCACGCATCCAGAACGAATACGAGATCGGGTCATACAGCGACCGTATGTGGGCAACTGGTAGTTGAAGGTACATCGGCCTGGCACTTCAAAAGGGTCGCTGTCACCAATGCCATAAGCGTTGGCAGCGTTGATGGTCAAGTTGGGCATCTGGACGTAGCGACCCAAGTCAGCAGACCGGTGCAATGCGAACGGTTTCGCCACCTGAGACCCAAAGTCGGTCCGAATTAGACGGGACTGCTTGGCTTGCCGAACCGTGGTGAAACTTAATGTCTTTGACACTGTCGGTAGGGGTAGTTTCTCAGAGGCCAACTTCTAGAAGATAGGATTCAATGGCCGTTAGCACGTGGTGTGCTGATGACACCACCCTGGTAGCACCGTGCGAAGTGAGGATCTCCGGCGATTCCCCACTACTAGTCAGTCCAATAGATGGTAGGTCATTTTGGCCAGCCGCTTCGATATCGTGGATCGAATCACCCACTATGAAGATGGCAGTGAATCTGGCCCTATTGAACCTCTCCCAAAGCGAGATGCGCTCCAGACCGGCGGCCACCATGACGGCTCTGTCTGTGGCGTCGTCGCCGTAACAACCTAGAAAAGTACTTAGATTTTCCAGCAGGTCATGTGACCTCACCTTCAAGAAGGACCGAAAAAAGGTGTTGCCTGTTGCGAGGGAGTGGACGATAGGCCGGCCGCCCAACTTATTCGAGAACAGGGTTGAACGCACGCCGGGGAGGATTGGCGACTGCTCTGGGATTAGATGAACTTCCTGCTGTTGACAGATGCCGAGTTGACGACACGCGGAGGGGAGAATGGTTTTGACCTCGTCCTGGCTAAAGCCTGACTCCACGAGCCCTGCGCTGAGAATCTGGCTGTCGGGTAGACCTTTTGACACGGGCTTCCATGCGGCAAGAAACTCTGGCCCAGCCCAAGGTTCAAGCGCACGATTGAACAATGTTGATCGATCGTACTGTTGTATCAGGGTTCCATCGATGTCCCAGAGGATGAGTATGCCAGATGAATCTCCACCCCTGTCGGACTTCTGGTAAGTCAAGGTAGGTCCTTCCATAGCAGTATTGAAGAGTTCGAGGGTATTCCGTTAACTATGGTGACCATCAACACAGCCAGATAACGGTATGACCCACGCCTGAACGGTGAGATGGAGCGACCTTCGGGATTACGGCGTGCCGACCGGCGATCCTCGAATGCAAAGCGTACACCGGCTACGGATCCGTGGGAGGTGAAGCCGGCACAAAGGATTGCCCGTCTTTTTTTGAGAGTGAAGGGGTTGCTGTCAGCGATAACCAAAACCACGTCGCTCGTTGGATTCTCGGACCTGCCTTCATTGGTGAGATCGAAGTCGTAGGACCACTCTCCTACGGAGAT
>JABEUN010000024.1 GCA_013044385.1 Acidimicrobiaceae bacterium | reverse complement strand
GGGAGTCGAGACCTTGGGCCACGTAAAGATGCTTGAGGAGCTTGGGTGCCCGACACTTCAGGGATTTGTATTCGCCAAGGCCATGCCGGAGGATGAACTTATGCAGTGGCTGGTGAAACCGGTCCGTATCGAACTGGACGAATCAGCGGGCTGACCTAGGCGTTTTGTCGATGGCTCCCGTTGTACTAGCCTCGAATCTGCCGTCTCTATTAGGAGTTCCGCTTCGATGAATTCACAGAATCCAACCTCGGCCACGAGAGCTCGACGGATCTACTCCGTCAAATGGCTTGAATACGATGCTGATGTCATTCCGGCGTGGGTTGCTGACACAGACCTGGGAATACCGCCATCGGTCAAAGTAGCTCTGGACGATGTGATCGCACGGGAGGAGGTCGGATATCCTCCTTATTCGCTGACACTTGACTACTTGGCGGCATTTTCCGAGTGGCAAAAGTCCAACCATGGCGTAGATATGGACCCCTCACTTATGATGGCGCTATCCGACGTCATCCAGGGCTTCAACTTGGCCATCTCGACCCTCGTCGCCAAGGACTCTGGCGTGGTCTTCTTCACGCCGAGCTACCCACCGTTCTTCTCGGCTGTCGAGGGGAACAATAGGAGACTTCTTACATCGGACCTAGTAGCCGGTGACAACGGTTATGAGATCGACTTCGACGACCTCGAAGAGAAGTTTGTAGCAGCAGGTCCGGGTGGTGCGCTACTGCTTTGCAACCCTCACAATCCCACGGGAAGGGTGTTCAGTCACTCTGAACTCACCGCAATCGCAGAGGTCGCCATACGCAATCAGATTTGGGTGATCTCCGACGAAATACACGCCGACCTCTGCTACAGCGGATTCACACACATACCATTCGTCTCACTCTCCGACGAGATCGCCTCCAGGACCGTGACGCTCAGCTCTGCTTCAAAGAGCTTCAATCTGGCGGGCCTTCACTGCGCAGTACTGCACGCCGGTGATAGTCGAATCCGAAAGGCTCTACAGGCGATCCCGGAGGGACTTCTGGGCCACCCAAGCTCACTCGGACTACTTGGTGGCGCTATCTCGTTCCGGGAAGGTCGACAATGGCTCGACTCCACCTTGGAGACTCTCAGATCGAACAGGGAAGCTGTTATGAATTGGGTCGCCTCAACAGATGGCCTGGTCAGGGCCTTCAGTCCCGAAGCGACCTACCTCGCATGGCTGGACTTCACAGAGTCGCCACGCACCCCAACCGCACAACGCTTCGTGTTGGACAAAGCAGCTGTTGCACTCAACCCAGGAGAGAGCTTCGCAAGTTGGGCTGGCCAGTTCGCCCGCCTCAACTTCGGAACCACACCCGAAGTACTCGAAATGATCCTCTCTAGGATCGACGGCGCACTTCGCAGCTAACCCGAAGATCTGGCAGGCCGATCCGACCCCCTAGATCCCACTGCGTTGGCCTAGGGGTTTAATGTCCTCACAACAGGTTCCCAAGGCTTTCTGGGATCGAGCCATGAGCTAGAAGCGCTGGTATCTGTCTACAGAACCGGAAAGATCATCTCATTGGCACCTGAGCCGTGATAATCAGAGTTGGTATCCTTGTCGAGTCCAACAGGTGATATGTCCTTTCGATCATCGAAGACCCGGCGGTATCAAGCTAGAAAATCTGCTCCGGCGATGTCAAGCTACGTACATAAGTGCCGCCAGATCGTGCAGTGCGGCGGTGTCGAACTGGGTAAGGACGAGTTTGGACCCAGTCGCCTTTGACGGGTTTTCGATCATAAGAAGGCTCAAGTTCGAAGGGCCAGCAAGCATCGCCGGCCCCAAAGCTCGGTCGGACGCGAACCCATGATCGGTTGTAAGTGTGCGTCTGAACTTCCAGCAGATCTCCGGACGAACTACTCCGGACCCGCATATCGCCCAGCAGTATCTGGAAACATCGCCTTGACGATCTTGAAGTTGGAGACGTCCGTAGTGCCATCTGAATGCAGGTTGATCAGCGCATCCCTCATGTACTTCTCGATTCCGACTTCGAGCATCGCTCCGTACCCGCCATGCAGTTCCATCGCCTGCTGGCAGACGTGGACTATTTCACGCGATGCAAAGACCTTGACCATATTGCAAAGTGCGTCTGCATCAGGTGACAGTTCATCTACTGCAAGTGCTGCGTGACGAAGCAGTGCAGAGACCGCTTCTAGCCGGGTCGCCATGTCGGCAATTCGAAGTGCGACCGCCTGGTGCTTAATCAGCACCTTTCCACCTTGGATACGTTCGTGGACAAATGCGACCGTCTCCTGGTAAGCGCCGAGGCCTATACCTAGGCTCTTGGCAGCAACGAGCACTTTGCCCGGCCTGAAGTAGATGCCGGCTTTACCAAGTGCATCGTTATGTGCGAGCATGTGATCTTTTGGAACCCGGCATCCTTCAAGGACGATCTCGCCGTTGTTCATGAACCTTCCACCGATGGTCTCATTGCAGCGAGTCACTTCGAGACCCGGTGTATCCCTCAGAACGACGAAACTCGAGGTTCCCTGCTGCATACCAGCTGAGTCATCGGTATTTGCATATACGACGTACAGGGACGCGTCATAGCCGTTGCTGATGAACTGCTTGCGCCCATCTATCACCCAGTGATCCCCATCGAGTGTGGCCCGGGTGTCCATGTTCACCTCTGCAACGTTGTAGGGGAGCCAACGGTCCGACGCGCCACGCGGCTCAGTCAAGCAGTGGGCCATGAGAAACTGCGGATCATCCATATAACGAGAGAACCACTCCTGCTGGCGGTAATGTGGTGCGAATCGCGATATCAGCACGGATATCTTCCAGTTCTGGACCAACTTGTCTGCGAGTCCAGAGTCACCGCGGGCAATCTCAGTCGCTATCACAGCAAGGGTCTGAGACAAACTAGCGGGATCCAACGGAACACCACCGAACTGCTCAGGTACGCCCAAAGTCCGCAAACCCGCCGCGTCGGCCTGTTCGAGAATGTGCGGGGCGAGTCGCTCAGCAGGATCCATCCTCCACTCTCTGGTCCGGTCCTGCTGAATGAACGGGATGACCACCTGATCCACGTACCTGCGGGTGGTATCGCGCATCATCATCTGCTCCTGGGTAAGGTACCTGTCTTCGAAATACACAGTGCTCCATTCAAGGCATTCAGCCGACACAGACCTACAAGTGACGGCTAGGGGCAGTTAACCCAGCAAGTCACAACCTCTGAATACCGGGCCAGAGGCCATCCAACCTCGCAAGTGTATCCAACTGAACCCAACCGATCCAAAACTATGCAAATGTCAGAACGTCCGAATCGCTGAAGGCTCGGCACTAGGGGAACTGAGTCTGCCGAGCAACCCGACTTAGCGAGAAAACGGACCTTTACGAACACTGCTGGTGTCGAATCCGACCGCAGTCCTCGGTTGAATTTCGCATCTATATACCCTGGGGGCTATGCTCTAAACATGAACAAGAGCCTGGGAAACGTGAGCATCAGCAATCGCAGTTCTCGCTCGTGTGATGTTGTGTCCGGTGGGATCAGACAGAGGGTTAGTAACTGCTGCTTGATAAT
>JABEUN010000023.1 GCA_013044385.1 Acidimicrobiaceae bacterium | reverse complement strand
GTGATACCAAAGCGCTCTTTTATCTTCTCTAACTGAGATGGAATGGTCTTTGGATCAGCGGTATTGCCGGTGAAGACCTCTATGGCAATAGGAACACCCTCAAGCGAGGTGAGTAGCCCATAGACGATCTGGAGTCTCCCACGTACTCCATCTTTTGGGTGTCCAATTACGCCAAGCGGACAGGTCTTGTCTTCAAAGGCTGCGGCAGAGGCATCATATAGAACCAGCGTTGCACCTTCTAGATGCCTGTGGGCGAGTTGGTCTTCTATGTCTTTTTGACGAAGCAGCAACTCATCCATTGCACCATAGAGTTCATTGACATCTACAGATCCGAGTTCGAGTACCTCGCCAAGGGAGGAGCTTGCGGTATCTGATCTGAGGGCTCTTGAGATGGAGAGCTTGCAGTCGGGATCGATCACCTGGGAGACGATCATCGAAAGAACAAGCCCTCGAAAACGAGAAGGTACCACGTCTATCAGTGAATCGAGACCGAGATTCTTTATCATTCCAAGCACCGCTGCAACGTGTCCGTGTGGGAGAGAGCGAATGATGGAGAAGCTGTCCTCGATTGAATGCTTTGGAGGCAGGCCCTTGAGTACAGCCGATAGTGCATCGACTTTTTCTTGGGGCCAATGCGAAAGGTTGGAAAGCGTACGGTTCTTGACCTTGCCGTCTTCACGATAGCTCTCACGGAGCAGTATCGCAGGAGGTGAGCCCCGATTAGGAACCTTTGCTACGTACATGTCGACAACTATATCATACGAGTGTAACTATGGCAAGTGCTACATGGAATATAGATAAAATATAAACCACAATACATGACTACACATCTAGCGAATTCAGCCATAGATTCGCTGCTCAGAATAGTAAAAAGCTCTCTATGGGTCGTTCAGGGACCTGAACTTCGGATTAGCGGCTCCGTCGGCGGATGATAACGATTTGGGGCTCGGCTTGGCCTATCGGCGGTCGCTAAACAGAGAACCTCCATGCCGACTTCCGCTGGCTCTGGACAGGTAACTATATAGTTACCTAGACTGGCGGGATGCCGGAGATGGCCTTGGGTTTAAGGCGGTCCCCAACATAAAGACCAATTTGGAGGCAGCGAGATGGCCGCGGTGACTCAGTCTGACACAATCCAGATCTACCGGGTATATATCAGGGCGACTCCCGAAGCGATCTGGGAGGCGATCACCAATCCCGAGTGGACGGCTCAGCATGGCTATGCCCCTCTCGTGGAGTACGAGCTGAGGCCCGGCGGAGGATTTCGGGCACATGCTAACGACGGCATGAAGGCGTCCGGCTGTCCGGACGTCATCAGCGACGGTGAGGTGATATTGGCCGTCCCGCCGCGCAAGCTGATCCAGACCTGGCGGATGACGATGACGCCCGAATTGGCGTCAGAGGCTTTTACCAGGCTCACATATGAGATCGATCCAGCGCTAGGCGGCGTCACCAAACTCACCGTCACCCACGACGTGACGGGTGCGCCAATGTGGGCCGGCGTACTCCGAGGAGATAGTAAGTCGAGCGGGGTCGGCGGCGGGTGGAGTGAGATCCTTAGTGGGCTGAAGACTCTTCTTGAGACGGGCCAGCAACTCCCTTTCCAAAGTGGCCCGGCATAAATTCGCATCGGCAGCGGTAACTACAAAGATAGCTTGCCATATCTGGTGCTTCGATGACACCAACGCAGGTTACGCCCGAGAGTGTTTCTGTTTCAGTGGCGAAAGTAATCCGACTTTGCTGCTGGGCAGGCGGTTGTTCAATTTAAGCTAAGGGAAGTAAAAATGCGGGCGCGCACGTAGGGCGGGTCGAAGTGAGGAGCAGGTGATGCTTCAGGATCGGTATTGCCGAGTACTCCAGGCAGCACTGTAGCTTGCTCCAGTGAGCAGACGGTTACGATTACAGGTGATAGGAGGAAGCGCTGCTCCCCTCGAGCCTGAAGACTAGAGTGCCCGCGACGCTTTGAAAAGATGGCCGCAATGCTGAAGCTGACTCATAAAGCAATCGGAGTCGAGGTCCGACGTGGTCCCTACGACATCGTAGTCGACGGTCGGCATGCCGGATCGCTCGAAATGAACGACACGATCGATATACCAATCGAACCTGGACGTCACACCCTGCAAGTTCGCAATGGTCGAAACTCCAGCCGAACTAAGACCTTCAGCGCCGCCCAGGGCCAAACCGTCGCCTTCCGCTGTACCGGAAAGAGCTTTCTGCCGATCTTCTTAGCGTCCTTCGTCTTTCCCAGACTGGCGCTCCATCTCCACCGTCAAGCCGATGATCGGTCTCTGTGAAGATGTCACCGCAGGCTGAGATCAAGCGGGAACAAACGTCCAACCGATGCAAGTAAACCTGAGTATCGGTCGGCAAGACTACTGTCGCCTTGGACCTACACTCCACGACTAGGTAACTGCGTAGGTGCTTTCCTTGCGCCAGACACTTTTCTTGAATGAATGTGCTGGAGGGGCATTTCTCGGATCTCACGATCAAAATTCTCGGGGATCAACGCTCAAGTCCGAAGAGGAGTTCAGCAAATCAATCGTCGATGGCCAGCGCTTTGGGATAAAGATCCTAAACCATTTAAACTGCTTCAGAATAGCTCATAAGATCTTTGCCCCAATATAAACATCTCATCCCGATAATCGTAGGCATTCCTAGATAGGGGTGCTACAGGTGTTTGCTGGGAAAGGTCTCAATTTGAAATATGGAAGGTTTTCGAGGGTAAGTGGTTATTTAGGAAGTGGATAAAAGAGGGGAGACGAGGCGATTCGAGTTAAGGCGGTCCGTCGTCCTGTTGATCCTTGGCGTGGTGCTGGTAGATCAGGCGAGCAAATTTTGGGCGCTTGATCATTTTAACCCAGCTAGCCGTCAGAGTCTTTTTGGTTTGGTAGACCTGACAATTTATCGAAATTCCGGCGCATCGCACGGATTGTTAGCGGGTTACCCTTATCTGCTTCTGCCGCTGGAGATCATAGGCGTTGTGGTTGTCTTCTACCTTGCCAACCGATCTGAGAGTCGCTTCCTCGCTCTGGCACTAGCCCTTATTGCCGGGGGAGGCCTAGGAAATCTCACCGACCGAATTCTTCATTCCCATGGATTTGGGAGTTCCGGTAGGGTAGTCGACTGGATATCGCTCCCGGGGTCTCGAACGGTCTTCAACCTCGCTGACGTGGCGATTCAAATTGGTGTTGTTGCCGTAGCAGTCGGTATGGTCATCTCTTTTTTCAAGGCTGATCGCCAACCATCTAGCAACGTTCATGGAAGCAGTACCATCGGAAATATTTTTCGCTGGATGAGACCAACCAAGGTCGAGGAGTCGGCATAGGTTGGCATCAATTCCGTTGAAGTTGGGCGATCCGCATTGTCTGGCTGGGTAAATCGTCCGACCAAGTATGAAGTCTCCTGGATTGATGCGTCGAATGGAGAGTTTTTACCTCTATTTGTTCAATGGGGAGCCAACCATGATTTGGAACAGACTTAGCTTGCCTGCGAGGTCGGGTAACGTTGAGATCAGAAGGTGAGGGGCGAGATGATCACTGTAATAGCTAGATGGGTGGCTGATGAAGGACGTGGCGAAGAGCTCGAGACTTTATTGAGTCAGGTAGCCGTAGCAAGCAGGGCGGAGAAGGGTTGCGTTAGTTATCAGCCCCTCAGGCATATAGAAAATGGGAACGCATTTGCAATCTACGAGCAGTACGTTGACGAGGCCGCCTTTGAAGACCACCGTAATTCGAGCCACTTCCAAGAGACCGTCATAGCGAAGGTCCTTCCTCTTCTGAATGAGCGTTACGTAGACGTGTATCGGAATATTTAATTTGCGAAGTTACCAAACACAACTACGGACCGGCGGGGGTCGCGGCTAGTCCCGATGTATTGCCCTTAATCCCGCCCAGGCGAGATCTGCGGCTCTTTTCGACCATATTTCGGCGCTAGAACCGACGAAAGGAGGACGCTGTTCTTCGTTGAGCAGTGATGGGGGATACTTAGAGAAGTAAAGTCGCATGACTGCCTCTGCTATCCCCATGATTGACACCGCAGCCATCTCCCTGTGCTCGGGGTCGAGATCGACGTCTATGGTCGAAGTGACGTGAGCTGCCAAGTCTTGTTCAATCTCCGCAACGAGGTCACGAAACTCGGGATCACGGCGCCCACCCGAACCGAAGAGCAGCTCATAGGCGGTGGCGTTTTCATAAGCGTACCTAAAGTACGCCTCCATTCCTGCGTAAAGTCGCATCTTGCCACCGTTGGCTTTACTGGTGCCCTGTGACAGGACGTCTTTCATTTCGAGACCGACATGACGCAGGATCGCCACGTAGAGGTGGCGCTTCGATCTAAAGTGTTGATAAATGACCGGCTTAGTGACACCGGCTGCGATGGCTACATCCTCCATGGAAGTAGCGTGAAAACCTCTGATAGAGAAAGTGTCGACGGCCTGGCTAATGAGGAGTTTTTTTCTTTCGGCTGCGGGCATTCGGGTCGACTTTGCCGATTCGGAGAACACCTCGGAATCCTTTTCCTTCTTAGAGTTGGCAACTTCTTGGATCTGGGTCATATTTGTCGGCGCCACCAGGGGTTCTCTATCTCGAATGTTGGAGATACCACAGTGTAGCCACGCTAATGGCAACTGAGTGTTCGGGTAGGCAAACTGAGGAAGAAATTGACCCTTCCCGCAAATAAACCCGGAGCTATAAGGACTCGAATTTGTCGAGGTTTTTCTGAAACTTGTAACTTATCACGGTCAACACGTGGGAGAACTTGTGGCAGGTAGTGAGGTGACCCAGATTTTTTACCGAATCGCAAGCTCTGGGCGAGTTATCGACTTTAATTCGCGCTAGTTGCATCGAGCGACGTAGCTATCGACTGTTGCTCGCACCTAGGAGCCAGGCCGGGAGATGGGTCCTTACCTGCACGAGGAATCAGACGAAGCGATGGGACTTAACCACAACCTATACCTGCGAGGTCTGCGGGTTAGTCAGTCCAATGGACAAGAATTCTGCGCCCTTGATGGTCATCTGGGCTGGTTTCAATCTGGCTGGAGTTGATGGCATAAGACCTGGGCATCCGCTGGACAATCAGGCTGCCTGAGCCAGAAATCCTCCGACTTTAGCCTTGGGGAGGAATTAAGCATCGCACTGTTCGAACAGGTCGACCACAGCAAGAACGCACGGGATTGTCTACGAGAACGTCCCGACGATGCTGTCGGATTCACCGGAGGATTCATGAATTAGTCCGAATTCGCGACTCACTCCAAGAGAGAGCGCACTTCATCGTTGGGTCGTCGTAGGCCGCGATGAGATTTGTTGAGGTATCCTCGCCCAACCCGAACTCACTTTGTACGCTCTAAAGATGCTGACCGAGATGCTGGTTCTGACTGAGGTTCTGGCGAATTGCTTGAGTGCCGGAACTTATTGAGGCGGTGACTCTGAGATCGTCCTACGTAACGAGCCTCATGACGATGTAATCATCTCACTCTTCGACGGTGTCCTGATATTCGCATGGAGGTCCAGATTGATAACCATGTAGATATTCAACTTGACGCTTCACACGCCTCACGCAATCAATGAAAGCGTCGCTCAACACCGGGGGTTGAGTTCCCCAGCCCTGCTCTGAAAGTGCACTGATTGGACACGACTCGCCGCCCTGCTCGGTTGGTGAAGCTAGCTCAAAGCTGGAGTCTGACCACTGAAACGGTTCTACAGCTTGGAAGCTGCAAGTCAGAATTCGGTGCTCCCCAAGCTCCAAGGCTCGATGCCCTCGATCCTGAGCAGCTCCTGCTTCATGGCTAGACCTCCGACATATCCCCCGAGGCCGTCGCTAGCCACCAGTCTGTGACAGGGAACGACGATTGGTATTGGATTCCTGGCATTAGCCTGACCAACGGCCCGATATCCCTTGGGGCGACCCAAATCTCTGGCCAGCTCGGCGTAACTGCGAGTCTCGCCATATGGAATCCGTAAAAGCCTGGCCCATACCTCCTGTTGGAACTTGGTACCGCCGAGCCTTATCGGAAGTTGGAAGTCGGTTCGCTTCCGAGCGAAGTACTCTTCGAGCTGTATGGCAGCCTCACTGAGTACTGCGGGCCGTTCATGGCTCTGTCCGATGATCGACCGGCCTGACGTCGGTAGCAGTATGGCGACTAGCTCCGTTTCACTGCTCTCGAGCACTAGTCGACCTACCTG
>JABEUN010000022.1 GCA_013044385.1 Acidimicrobiaceae bacterium | reverse complement strand
GATCTACGTGCTAGTTGCGCCTGATCGAGGTCGAGTGTGGCCCGGATGATGCATTCGGCACCATCTGCATCGGCGATGATCTCTCCGAGGTGATCGGATATGAAGGACCGGCCATAAAAGTCGATGCTGCAGGTCGAACCCAGCTCGGTACCTACTCGGTTGGCCGCCGCCACTGGGGTTATGTTGGCTGCAGCATGGCCGACCATGACCCGCCTCCAATGCTCCGACGAGTCGTAGCCTGGGTTCTTCGGTTCGGACCCGATTGCAGTTGGATATACGATCACGTCGGCGCCCAGCAGCGCCATGCTCCTAGCGGCTTCAGGGAACCACTGGTCCCAGCAGATTCCGACGCCAACTCGGAACTCTCCGGCATCGAAAACCATGAATCCGGTGTCACCAGGTGTGAAGTAGTACTTCTCCTGGTAGCCGGGGCCATCTGGAATATGGCTTTTTCGGTATCTCCCTAGTATGGAGCCACCGTTGTCAATCACCACGACCGAGTTGAAGAATGAAGGTCCGCTCCTCTCGAAGAAGCTGACGACGAGTGCCGTGCCGTTGGACCTAGCGAGTTGGCATATATCGGCGAAGAAGGGATCTGCTGGATACTTCACTGCAAGGGAGAAGTACTCGGGATCTTGATCCTTGCAGAAATACTGGTTCATGAATAGTTCAGGCAATACGATCAGGTCGGACCCAGCTTCGGCGGCCTGGGTGACTAGTGAACTTGCCCGATCGAAATTGGAGGCACTCGACAGGTTCATGGCCATCTGGATCAGTGAGATGCGCAACTTCCCACCCATGTGCCCCCCTCCAACGGTAGTTGCCTACTAAAACTATCGGCGTTAGTTGAACTTTAGCACAGGCAAAACTTGTTGCTCAACAATTCCGGCAAAACCTTTGATGTGTTACCCCGGGGTGGGCAAGAGTGCCGGATCGCGAGAAAGCGGGCGTCTGATTAGACGCCCGCTTCAGATTAGATCTGCTGCAACTACTCGGGGGTGCTTAGAAGTGCGACCCTCTTGGCGAGCCGTGACTTCTTCCTCGCCGCCTGATTCTTGTGAATGACACCTTTTGCCGCGGCAGTATCGAGCCTCTTGATCGCAATGCGAAGTGCCGCCTCGGTATCACCTTCACCTGATCCAGCGACATCAAGTGCCGTTTTGATTCTCGTCTTCATTTCGGAGCGGACGGCCTTGTTTCGCAGCCTGGCCTTTTCGTTGGTCTTGTTCCGCTTCTTCTGACTCTTGATGTTGGCCATCTTGAGAGTGGTCCTCACTTTTTTCGACCTTGGACGGAGGGCCCGTCCGGCAGAGATAAGAGTCTAGAAGGTAAAAACGCAAGTTTGGGCATTTGCGCCTAGGCTTTTGGAAACACCATGACCCAAATCGACAGAATTCGAAATCTCTCAATCATCGCGCATATCGACCACGGCAAGTCCACACTGTCGGACAGGATTCTCGAGCTTACCAAGGCAGTCGATCCAAGACAGATGCGTGAACAGTATCTCGACTCGATGGATATCGAGCGGGAGCGCGGTATTACGATCAAGGCCCAAAACGTAAGGGTTGGATGGAAGGGCTACACGCTCCATTTGATTGATACGCCTGGACACGTCGATTTCGGCTATGAGGTCTCCCGCTCGCTCGCGGCGTGTGAGGGGGTGATCTTGCTGGTTGATGCTTCCCAGGGAATCGAGGCACAGACCTTGGCTAACTGCTACCTAGCGCTCGAGAACAACCTGGAGATCGTGGCCGCCCTGAACAAGATCGACCTTCCGCAGGCTGAGCCGGATAAGTATGCGGAGGAGATCGAGAATATCCTCGGTATTCCGGCGGACTCGATACTCAGGGTGTCGGCCAAAACTGGTATCGGTGTCGACCTACTTTTGGATGCGGTCGTAGACAGGATCCCCCATCCAGTTGGGAAGGAGGATGACCCGCTCAGAGCTCTCATATTCGACTCCTACTATGACCAGTACCGGGGCGTCATCAGCTCCATTCGGGTGATGGATGGTTCTATTTCCTCAGGCGAGCGGCTGCGGTTCATGCAGGCCAAAGCGGTACACGATGCCGAGGAGATCGGCGTGAAGACTCCCTACCCGTCTCCGATCGACCGGCTCGGTCCGGGTGAGGTCGGATATCTGATAGCCAGTATCAAAGACGTTGGAGAGGCACGCTCAGGCGAGACCGTTACGTCACAGATCGACGGTGCCACCGAAGCGCTCGATGGATACCGAGATCCCAAGCCAATGGTATTTTGTGGACTCTATCCCGTAGATGGTGACGAGTTCGAGGACCTTAGGGATGCGTTGGAAAAGCTGAAACTGAACGACGCCAGCTTCACCTACGAGCCCGAGACCTCAGGTGCACTTGGGTTCGGATTCAGATGCGGCTTTCTGGGACTACTGCACATGGAGATCGTCCGGGAGCGACTTGAGAGGGAGTTCAACTTATCTTTGATCGCCACGTCACCTTCGGTCAAATACGTCATATTCATGGTCGGCGGCGGTGATACTCCTACGGAGATCGACAATCCATCCGAACTGCCGATAGCTTCGAGCATCGACCGGATCGAAGAGCCCTATCTACGGATCTCTATCATTACGCCGAGCGAGTACACGGGGACTGTTATGGACCTCTGCCAATCCAGGCGCGGCGAAATGAAAAAGATGGAGTATCTGTCTCCCGAGAGGTTAGAACTCATCTACCGGGTTCCGCTCTCGGAGATCGTCATCGATTTCTTTGATCAGCTCAAGTCGCGCACAAAGGGTTACGCATCCCTTGACTATGAGGCCGATGGATATAGCGCCTCTGATCTGGTGAAGCTGGATGTCATGCTCAATGGAGAGCCGGTAGACGCGTTCTCGACCATCATCCATAAGGCTAAGGCCTACGACTACGGTCGCAAGATGACCTCCAAGCTAAGGGAACTGATACCAAGACAGCTCTTCGACGTACCAGTTCAGGCGTCGGTTGGCGGGAAGATCATAGCGAGGGAGACCATCAAGGCTAGGCGCAAAGACGTCCTCGCAAAGTGTTATGGTGGCGATATAACACGTAAACGGAAGCTGCTCGAAAAGCAGAAGGAAGGTAAGAAGAGGATGAAAAACATCGGGCGTGTTGAGGTGCCGCAGGAGGCGTTCATTTCGGCGCTCCGCCTCGATGACTGACCGTCGTCTTGCAGCGCCAAGCCAATTCGGATCTCTTCGACAGGCAAATGACTAGCGCAGTCTGGTTCCGACGAGACCTTCGTATCGACGACAACCGGGCTGTGAGCGAAGCACTCGCGTCGAGCGACGCGCTTCCAATTTTTGTTGTGGACCCACGGATCCTTTCCGCCTCTAATTCTCCAAATCGGGCTCTTTATCTGCGAAGCTGCCTGCAAGCCCTCGATTCCGAGTGCGATGATACCCTGAATGTTGGTGCTGGAAGGACTGAGAACGTTCTCGCTGAGTTCTGCCGCGACAACTCGATCTCCAAAATCTTCACAAGTTCAGATGGTTCAGCCATGTCCCGTTCGATCCTCGCTTCTGTACGGTCAGAACTCGCTTTGATCGGCGTGGATGTCAGGGTATCGGACACGCCTTATGTCGTTGCACCTGGACGGCTTCAAAAGGCGGACGGCTCCTCCTACCGGGTCTTCAGCCCATACATGCGGGCCTGGACGCCATTGGCGGTCCAACAGGCTAAGGACATTTCGAGCCCGATGGTCTTTGGATATGGCTTCATCGCCTCTAAAGGCGGGCGAACATGGAACCTCGGTCTACTAGGTGAAGATGACGGAGTCCAGGACCTTCCGGCTGCAAGTCGACCAGACATCTACGACATGGTCTCGAAGTTCGTAACAGACGACCTCGAGAGCTATGGGGTTGATCGAGACTATCCCGCACTGCAGCGGACGTCTCGGCTCTCGGTGGCACTCAGATTTGGCCGGGTCCATCCTCGAACGCTGATCAGCGCCACCAGGGATAAGGACACCTCTGGGCGATATCTGGCGGAGCTCTGTTGGCGGGAGTTCTATGCCGACGTGCTGGCGCTTAATCCAAACTCTCCTCGGGAGTCGCTCAATACGAAGTTCGAATCGATGAGGTGGAGTGATGACTCAGACGTCTATGAACAGTTTGATGCTTGGCGTAATGGTAAGACTGGGTATCCGATTGTCGATGCAGGCATGCGACAGTTGGCATCCGAAGGGTATATGCACAATCGGGTGCGAATGATAGTCGCTTCATTCTTAGTCAAGGATCTGCATATCGATTGGAGATGGGGCGCACGTCACTTCATGGATCTCCTCTTCGACGGTGACGTCGCCTCGAACACTGGCGGGTGGCAATGGGTTGCCGGCTGTGGTACGGATTCTGCACCGTTTTTCAGGATCTTCAATCCAACCCTACAGGGCAAGAAGTTTGACCCCGAGGGAGATTACGTGAGGCGGTATGTCCCCGAACTCTGCTCCGTTCAAACCCGGTTCATTCACGAACCCTGGTTGTTGGGATCTTCGGGGCTGGACCAACTGGGATACGTCGCACCGATCGTCGACCACGCGATCGAACGCGAAGAGGCGCTACTGAGGTTTGCAGATCTTGGTCGTTTAGCTGACTCTTAGGAGTTTCGCAGAGCCTTGGGCTTTGCGGACTGGGAACGCTTCCCAACCGCCAGGAAGAGACTGATCGTGATGCCGAGGTACGCGAGGTAGCTGACCAGCTGGAGTGAGGTGGGCTGAGACGCATATCCGAAGAAACTGTGAGCGACATCGCCGAGAGTCGACTGGTCGCTAAGGAGCGAGGTTGAGTTCCAAAGTGCATGGTTCATGAAGTGGATCCAGCCAAGTTGTTGAAGGTTCTGCACTGCATCGACCAGTAGTCCTGCGGCAAAGAACATCAGGGCAACTCCCAGAACCTTGAACGCTCTTGCGATGTTGACACGATGGCCCAAGCGGTACATCGTGTATGCGAAAGCTAAAGATATGATAGTTCCCACACCCGCTCCTACCGAAGCTCCTACAACACTTGAGGAAAAGACGATGGCAAGCGTGAAGACCATCGCCTCCAGGCATTCCCGACCTACTGCCTGGAAGGCCATCAGCGCCATGGATACCTTCGCCCCTCGACCCAAGACGACATCGGTCCTGTCCCTGAGTTCTCTCGACATGTCCTTGGCGTGGGAGCGCATCCAGAAGGTCATGTAGGTCATCACCACAGTCGCCAGAAGGTAGGTCGCGGTCTCGATTTCCGTCTGGAGGTTAGTACCGGCATAGTCGTGGACCGTGACGTAGATTATGGTTCCTACCACCGCGGCGAAAACCAAAGCGCTGACGACGCCGGCGACTACATATCTGAAGTATTCACGACGACCAACCTTATCGAGGTAGGCAAGTAGGATCGCGACGATCATAGACGCCTCTATCCCCTCGCGAAGAAAGATCAGAAAGCTAGCCAGCACCGGAGTTCTCCTACAACGTTCACTTAATTCTACCAATCAGTCGATGTAACTGTTAGAGACACATGTGGACTAAGGGCACTTGTGTGATGTCGACCGATTGGAATCGGGAGTTTACATCCTACGATTTGCGGTGAGGTTAGTTAGGTGAAACGGACGAACAGACTTTCAATTGGGGGCCTGCGAAGGATGGTGGCGACTACCGCCTCCGAATCGCAGGAGGTGCGTGCCCACTTTGGCGACCCTTTCAGGTTTCTTCCGATAAACAAGGTACATCGTCCTCCGTCGGGCCAGTTTGAGGCGGAGCACTTCCAGCAGTCGGAACTTCTCGATCTGACTCTTGTGATCCCGTTCTATAATCCAGGCGCGAGCCTGAAACCTCAGATGGCCAAGACGATAGAGGTTTTGAGAGCATCAGGGGTCAGCTTCGAGGTCATAGCGGTCTGTGATGGTTCGACGGATAATTCCGAGCAGTCCATCATGGGCATGGACCAAGACGTCTTGAGGGTTATTCAGCTAGACCGAAATCGCGGGAAGGGTGAAGCGCTTAGGGTTGGACTCTCAAAGGGCCGAGGAAGGTATCTGGGGTTCATCGACGCCGACGGAGATATTCCAGCGAAGGTGTTGGTACCATTTCTGGCGCTGATGAGACTCTACGAACCCGATGTGATCTTAGGGTCAAAGCGGCATCCGATGTCAGATGTCGTCTACCCGTTTACTAGGCGGATCTTCTCCTTTGGATACCAGATGCTCATTAGATGGATGTTTCACCTGAATATAAGAGACACCCAGACAGGTATTAAGTTGGTTCGTCGTGAGGTGGTCGAGGCAGTACTGCCTTTAATGGTGGAGCGAGGTTATGCATTCGATCTGGAACTCTTCGTGGTGGCCAGATCGCTCGGATACGCAAGATTCTTCGAAGCGCCCGTGACCATCAATGAACGATTTACCTCCACCGTCTCATCTAAGGCGGTAGCGGCAATGCTCCTAGATACGTGTGCCATCTTCTGGCGCCTTCGGTTCAGCCACTACTATCGGGAGGTTCTCCAATCTCAGGCAGCGGCATCGGCCGATGATGACTAGATTTCGCGTCGTAGATGCAGAAAGTCGCCGGCTGGAGACGAAGCGGTCAGCAAATTTGCAAACTAGCTAGAATTGACTGATGGTGGACTGGACAATTACTACCAACGACAGTGGAGCGGGCCGTCAGGGCTCCGATCAGGTTCGACGCAGGAAAGAGATCATTCGTGCTGTCGTCGACGAGTATGTCAAAACGGCAGAGCCGGTCGGTTCTGCACACGTGGTCAGGGCCAGCGGACTTACTGCGTCACCTGCAACGATTCGCAATGATATGGCTCAGCTGGAACAGGATGGATACCTTTCGCAGCCGCACGTAAGTGCGGGAAGAGTTCCGACCGATAAAGGCTATCGGTACTATGTTGACCAGATGGCCGGGAGTCATGTTCCAGATGAGGGACTCTTCACCAACGTACAGAGGTTCTTCCAACTTCTGCATGGTGAACTCGCACAGACTCTTGCTGCGGCGTCTCAGCTCGTTTCGTCATTAACTCAGTACACCTCGATAGTGACTGCAGTTGACCCGACCTCGACTCTCATAAAACATATTCAACTGGTGGATATCGGTCACGGATCGGTGCTGATGGTGGTAGTCGGGGCGTCAGGAAAGATCGACAAGTTCACAATTGAATTCTCAGATCCGCCCCTCGAAGACCAACTCGTGACGGCTACCAACTTCCTGAATTCGAAGATACGCAACTCAGGCATTGAGACGCTTCCCCGGGCTCTGGAAAGTACTGGTGACTTTGCCGTCGACGTGATTGTCTGCAAGGCCCTTGAACAGCTCGGCAACACCCTCGCAGGCAGTCACGAGGAGCTGCTGGTCAATGCGGCGTCCAAGACGGCGAGCGCTTTCGATGCAGTGGAGAAAGTGACCAAGTTGCTCCAGACCCTGGAGCAAGAGTATCTAGTTGTCTCTTTAGTTAAATCGATGGTAAGTAGACGCCAAGCTGTGTCGATAGGTAATGAGACTGGTGTCGAGTCGCTAGCGGATTGTGCGCTGGTTCTCGCTCCCTTCGATGTGGATGGCAAGCGGGCAGGGTCAATTGGAATCCTGGGACCGAGCAGGATGGACTACCCGTTGGCGTTGTCGACTGTGACGATCGTCGGGGAACGCCTTGGACAACATCTAAGTGAGGATTAGAAGACTTGTCAGATTACTACCAGGTGTTGGGCGTCTCAAGGGACGCGTCCGAGGATGAGATAAAGCGCGCATACAGGCGTTTGGCCGTTGAGCACCACCCGGACAAAAACAACGGTGACAAGGTCTCCGAGGAGCGCTTCAAAGAGGTCACCAAGGCCTATGAAGTGCTAAGAGATCCCGAGAAGAGGCGTGTCTACGACACATATGGTTCAGAGGATCCCCGAATGGGAGGTGCTGGCCAGGACTTTTTCGGAGGTGGATTCGGAGAGGTGTTCGAATCCCTCTTCGGGCAGGCGTTCGGTAGCCCGTTCGCCAACACTGGACCGCGGAGGGGCGGAAATGCCGAGGTCGGTGTTCTTATCACCTTCGAGGAGGCGATCTTCGGCGCCAGCAAGGAGATCTCCGTCCGACTTCCCGTTATGTGCGGATCATGTTCCGGCTCAGGTGCCGAGCCGGGAACCCAGTCTCAGACCTGTCCAGTCTGCAAGGGCGTGGGTCAGGTACGCAAGATCCAGCAGAGCTTCTTGGGCAGAGTGGTTACAACATCGGCCTGCGACAGATGTCGAGGAGAAGGCCGGATCATCGCCTCCCCGTGCAAGGTGTGCAGGGGCGAAGGTATCGCGGTTGAGGATCGCGGTTATGTGATTGAGGTTCCGGCTGGAGTCGACGAGGGCACGACCCTCAGGCTCGCGGGCAAAGGTCCCGCTGCTACTAGAGGTGGAGTACCGGGCGATCTGTATGTGAGGATATCAGTGACGCCGTCGGACCGATTCGTCAGGGATGGAACGAACCTCAGGGCAACTCAACAGATATCTTTCGCCCAAGCGGTCCTAGGTACCGTCATCGACTTCGAGTCCCTTGATGGGGTTGAGCGCCTTGACGTGGCTGCCGGTACGCAATCCGGCGATGTGCAGACCATCAAGGGGAAAGGCGTTCCTCAACTCCAGGGAAGAAGGCGTGGAGACCTGCTGATTGAGTTGGTCGTTGTCACGCCTACCGACCTGACCGAGGAGGAGACCGATCTGATCCGCCAGCTCGCAGTATTGCGGGGGGAGTCGGTCGGTGAGCACGGAGATCACGGTATCTTCTCCAAACTGCGCTCCGCATGGAAGTAGCGCGTAAGACGCTGGATTGGTTCGAGGCACTGTAGCTCAATGAGTCAAGAAGTGGGAGCATCCTCTTGGCTGTTTGTAAAGGACCTTGACAACCAAGAGTTGGACGAGACTGATCTCAGCTACCTGATCAAGGTGAAACGAGTCAGAGTCGGTGAACGGCTATCTCTTTGCGATGGTAAGGGAGCGCACGCAGATTTCGCCATTACAGGGGTATCGCAAAGACCCTTGAATGTGGAGTTGGAGTCATTAGGCCCAATATCGATCGACCCTGAGCCGGTTTACCGGGTCGGAGTGGCACTCCACATGCCGAAGCTGGACAGGCTCTCATGGGCGGTACAAAAACTGAGCGAGGTCGGAGTGGATGATCTCTACCTAATCTCGTCGGAGAATGATAGGAGGGGCGGACGGACTCCATCGGAGGATCGGATGATTCGAGTCTCACGTGGTGCCTCCGCTCAGGCGAGAAGGAGCCGACTTCCCGCGATTCATGCGATGACAGGACTCGACCAGTTGTTTTGGGATGAACCACGAGGAGTGGCTATCTGTAATAGAACGGGAAGGCCACCCCAAGTGACTGATCGAATTTTTGTGATCGGGCCCGAGTCGGGTGTGATTGACGTAAAAACTGAGCTCGAATATGTAAAACTACCAGGCCTGGTCCTGCGCGTGGAGACGGCGGCCGTAGTGGCGGGTGCTATTTTGATCGGCATGCGGGACGGAATCGTCGGGCAGGTTTCTGAATAATTTCTCAAGAAGTCGACTTTTCTAACCTTTCGGCTTGCAATTGACCACGGATAGAGTGCAAAATGAATGAATGTCCGATGAGCTGATGTCCCAAAATTATGCCGCCAAAGTGGGAGCAAGACTACGTTCCGTCAGGAAACAGAAGAGGCTTTCCCTACAGGCGGTGGAGGCGGCTTCAGATATGGAGTTCAAAGCCTCTGTGTTAGGTGCGTACGAGAGGGGCGAGCGCTCTATCTCGGTTCCAAGGTTGCAGAGGCTCGCTGCGATCTACGACGTGCCCGTGGACCAGCTGCTCCCTAAAGACACCACATTCCCGGTCTTCGATAGCGCAAGTCTCTCGTCGGGAGGATTCGGAAAGCAACATGGCGGACTAGAAGCGATATCTGTCGACTCGATCGAGGCTGCTCAGGGGCGTAATGGCAGAGCCGCTAACTTGGTGGAGTCCAAGATTACGATTGACCTGACCAAGTTGAGCGAGGTGTCAGGGCCCGAGCGTGATCTTCTCAAGCGGTATCTGAATATGATCCAGGTTCAGCGTCAAGACTTCAACGGCCGGATGATAACAATCAGATCTGAGGACCTGAGAGTCATCGGTGCGCTTTTGGAGATGAGCGCAGACCAGATCGCTATGCGATTGGACGATCTGGGGTTGAGGATTGCGGTCTGAACTGAGTTAGCTGTTGACTCAGTTTTGCGGATGGGTGCTCCATAGACGACCTATGGTGGCTCTAGATGGAAAAGCTATCCGGACTCTATGTCCATATTCCGTACTGCACTTCAAGGTGTAGTTACTGCGCCTTTGCTGTTGTTCATAATGGCTACGCCGGCCGACATCGGTATTTCGATGCTCTGAAGCGGGAGCTTGAGGGTTATCTCGAACTCCAAGGTGGCGAATTTGTCGGCTTCGAGACGGTCTCTTTCGGCGGTGGTACGCCAAGCCTGGTTGAGCCTGAGCTGATCGCGGGACTCATAGACGCGGCACCTCTCATCGATGAAGCAGAGATCTCGATAGAGGTGAATCCGGAGAGTTGTGACCCTCAAAGACTTGCGGAATTGGTTGCGGCAGGAGTCACGAGGGCTTCTGTAGGAGTGCAGAGCTTCGACGACCGGGTCTTGAAGTACTTCGGGCGCTCCCACGATGCTCATGGTGCCAAAGTAGCTATCGAAGCCGTAGCATCCTCCGGTTTCGATTCTGTAAGTATCGACCTGGTCTACGGTGCTCCCGTGGAGTCGGAGCGGAGCTGGGACTACACCGTTGATGAGCTGATTGACCTCTCGGATCTGCTTGAACACCTGAGTGCCTATGCACTCCAGATAGAGCCGCGTACCAAACTTCACTGGATGGCGGACCCGCCGACTGAGGAGGCGGATCTGGCCGGACGCTACCTCCGTCTGGACGAGCGGTTAGCAGAAGTGGGCTTGAAGAACTATGAGATATCCAACTGGTCCCGACCGGGGGCGGAGTCGCGACACAACTCGACCTACTGGAATGGCGGGGGATATCTTGGCATAGGTATGAGCTCACACTCCTTTGATGGGCAGACACGCTGGTGGAACGTAGCGAACCTAGCCGGCTATCTAGCCTGCGTCGAAGGTTCAGGTCGGGCGGTCGCTGGCAGTGAGAGGCTTACGGATTCCCAGATCGCCATCGAAAGGATCATGCTCGGACTTAGAACCAGCAGGGGACTCGACACCGCTACGGTTGCCGTTCCGGGGCGCTTTCTAGATCGGGAGCTTGAAGATTGGTTTGAGATTTCTGGTGATTCTGCACGACTGACCGCTCGAGGGCGACTGCTCGCCGATGCCATAGCGCTTCGGATATTGCAATCGGTGGAGGAGGGTCGAGACAAAGATGAGACTGACTAAACGTTCTGTAGTCGAACTCGGGCAGTTGCTAGAGATCTCTGAAGGGGATCCAGCTGGGGTGGTTCGCGAGGTAGCGAAGCTTCTCGGCGATCCGCATAGCTATGTACTGACAGATGGTGGTGGAGTAGCGCTGCTGGACGTGCTGGCATTGACAAGTGTTTCATTTCGGATCGAAACTTACATTTCGTTCGAACCGTTGGAG